>JBHEPS010000006.1:29878-52329 GCA_046260175.1 Thermoanaerobaculia bacterium | reverse complement strand
CTTCTGGGCGCTGGAGAACTTCGCGCCCGTTCAAAGCCACGACTTTCATTAATGTCATCCCGAACGTATGTCATCCCGAGCGGAGCGCTTGGGATGACATCTACTTTCGACTTTCTTCCTCGATCTTCGCCGCCAGCACGAAATCGCTCTCGGTCAGGCCGTCGATCTTGTGGGTGAAGATCTTGACGCCGACTCTTCCCCAGGCGAGCTCGAGGTCGGGATGGTGGCCCTCGGTTTCGGCGATGGCGCCGACGCGGTTGACGAAGTCGAGAGCCGTCCTGAAATCGGGGAACCGGTACTCGCGCTCGAGATGATGATCCCCGGCCACGCGCCAGTCTCTCGTGAGCCGCGCTAGCCATTCGTTGATCTGCGGCTGCTTCATCGGCGGAACTCCGCCGCGGCAGGGGACGCACTTCATTCCTGCGAGACCGGGATCTGCTCCGCTTCTCGAATCGCTCATCGTTTGCTTCCTCCTCCGCTTTCGTGCATTTTAGGTCCGTCCGCACCCAGCGGTCGGAGGAATGGCAATGGAGATCGATCTCACCGGAAAGGCGATTCTGATCACGGGGGCTTCGCGTGGAATCGGCGCCGAGGTGGCGCGCATGGCCGGGAAGTCAGGCGCGCTGGTCGGAATCAATTTCCATCGTAACCGCGAGACTGCCGAGCGCCTGGCGTTGGAGATCGGCTCGGAGCTTACCGTCGCGATTCAGGCCGATCTCGGCGATGCCGCGCAGACCGAGCGGATGATCGCCGTGATGATCGAGCGCTTCGGCCGGATCGACGTGTTGGTCAACAACGCTGCGATCTTTGCGCAGAACCGTTTCGACTCGGGCGATTTCGACGCGTGGCGCGCTGGATGGCAACGAACGTTCGACGTGAATGTCTTCGGCGCTTCGAATGCCGCGTTCCTGGCGATGCGGGAGATGCGCAAACGAGGTGGCGGAAAGATCGTGAACGTCGCGTCGAGGGCCGCGTTTCGAGGGGAGACGGAGTTCGCCGATTACGGGGCTTCCAAGGCGGCGCTGGTAAACCTGACGCGCTCGATCGCGCGCGCCTGCCCGGCGGACGGCATCACCGCCACGTGCGTCGCGCCGGGGTTCGTGGAGACCGACATGGCGGCCGCCGAGATCGCCGCCCGGGGAGATGAGCTCAGGGCGCAGGTGCCCCTTGGGAGGATCGCGACAACCCGGGACGTGGCGGGGGTGATCGTCTTCCTCTGCTCCTCCTGGAGCGATTACCTCAACGGAGCCACGGTGGACGTGAATGGCGGGTCCTGGTTCCATTAGGCCTGCACACGGGAGGAGCCGTAAATCACGACTAATCAATCGGTTGCCCCTTCCGTGCGAGGCATGCTATTTGCTAATAACTAGTACGGAACCCTGCTTCAGGGTTCCAAAATATGGAATTGCCCAAGCCCAGGGCTCTCGTCATCGATGACGAAGAGCCGATTCGTCAGATGATTGCCCGCGTTCTTACCCGCGATGGATTCGTTGTCGAAGCGGCCTCAGACGGCCACGAAGCCATCAAGATGATCGAACGCAGCGGCTACGACTTCGTCGTGCTCGATCTCATGATGCCCCGCGTGGATGGGTTCGGCGTCCTCCGCCATTTAGCGGAGTTCCATCCCGAGTTGTTGCCAAACGTCATCGTCGCCACGGCGATGTACTCGCATTCCGTATACTTTCCCCAGATCGCGGGCATCCTTCACAAACCGTTCGATCTAGGCGACCTGAGGGGTTACGCGCGCCAGTTCCATCCAGGGGGCTCTCAGAACCTTCCGGCCTGACGTCCGGCAAGAGTTTCGCACGACCCCACGATCCAGATGACCTCGACTCTTCTAACGCTTCTGTTCGCCGCGACGGCCATTCTGGTCGCTCTCGCGCTCGCATTCGTGCCGCTGCGCCTTCTGGTCTTCGGCATGGCGCGCAGCGTGAGAGGAACGGTACGCGATTGGGTCCAGCGGCAACGCGGCGACCGCCGTAGTGCAGCGCGCGAAACGCCGGAGCGCCGTAAGACTCCCCCGCCGTACGTGGCCGAGGAGCGGCGCGACGAGACCCAGCGCCGCGACGACGACCGGCGAGGCGGAGACCGCCGGGAGACCGAGCGCCGCGACGATCTGCCAGCGACAAAATAAGGCAGAAGTCAGAAGGCAGAAGGCAGAAGTAAAGGCAACTGCAACGTCCTCCCGAGGAATCGCCGTTGACATCTGATCAACAGATCCGCAATGCTCGCCTGCCTTTGACTTTACTTCTGACTCCTGCCTTCTGACTTCTGCCTTTTCTTCTGGCTTCTGCCTTCTGGCTTCTGACTTGTCCTTCTACGTCCTCGGGCTTGCGAGTGCGGCTCGGATCGCGGCGACCATCTCGGCGTCGTCCGCGTGTAGGGTACCGATCCGGGTCCAGACGACTCTACCGTTCCGATCGATCAGGGCCGAGGTCGGAATCACACTCGTTTCGAAGATGTCGGCGATCCTCGCGTCGGTGTCGATCACAACGGGATAGTTGATCTTGAAGCTCCGCATCATCGGCTCGACTTCGCCCACGGTCGCCCGCCCGTCGATGCTCGCACCCAGGACGGCGAATCCCTGCGGGGCCCACTCAGCGTGGAGCTTCACCAGCTCCGGGATCTCGTAGCGGCAAGGCCCGCACCAGGTCGCCCAGATGTTGATCAGGACGACGCTACCTCGCATGTCGGCGATGTCGAAAGCCTTTCCGTCGAGAGTTTTCGCGGTCCATGCGGGCATGACCGATCCCACCTTCGCCGTCCCATCGGCCGGCGCGGCGGAAGGATCCGTCACGACCGTCTGCGATGGGGCGCCGGTTCCTGGCGTGGGCTGGGCGGGGATCGAAGTCTCCTTGCGGCAGGAGACGGCGAACAGGATCAGAGCGATCGGGAGAGCGATTCGAAAACGCGTCATTCGGTTTTGCCCTTCACTTCGAGAGTTGCCGGAGGCCGATGGTCCCGGGGCGGTACGCAGCGTTAAACCACGAGAGGGGGTGATCCAATCCCCTTCAAGGCTCGAGCCCCTCGCCGGGGAGGGTCGGCTCGATGTCGAGCGAATTAGCGATCCGGTTGAAGTAGGCGAACAGCGCGGCCATCTCGGTAATCTCGACGATCTCCCCCTCGTCCCAGAACTCGAGCATCGTCTCGTACAGCGGCTGGTCGACGTGCCCGTCGCCGCGGGTCATCGCCTCGGCCCACGCGAGTGCGGCCTTCTCGGCGTCGCTGTACGGCCCCGTGCGATAGTCGACCAGTGCTTCGATTCGCTCCTCGCTCGCTCCATGCCGCGCAGCCTGCGCGGCGTGAGAGCGCGTTCAGTAGTGGCACTGATTGATCCGCGAGACGAGGGTGGCGATCAGCTCTTTCAGCTGGACCGGAACGGTCCCGCTGCTCGTGGCGGCCTGAAGGTGACCCGTCATCGCCCCCAGCATCTCCGGCCGCCGCGCGTAGATGCGGAACATGTTGGGGACGTTTCCACGAAGCTGACCGAGGCGGTCGTAAATCTCCTTCGTGGCGTCGTCGACTTCGCTTCGCCGCAGCCGGCGCATTCGAGGCATGGGGGGAAGTATAAAGGCAGGGGCTAGGGACTAGGGGCTAGGGACTAGGAAGAACAAAGGCAAAATCAGTTGGGCCGGCGAACTGGTTCTACCTTCTAGAGGCATATCCTTTGTCTTTGATCTTCCTAGTCCCTAGCCCCTAGCCCCTAGCCCCTCAAAAAAAACGCCCCGCTTCGCAGCGGGGCTTTTTGAACCGGATCAACCGGCATATTCTCGACAATCGACTTACTTCTCTTCTTCGTCCTCTTCGTCCTTGCCCTTCTTGATGAGCTCGGGCTCGACGGCTTCGGCCTCTTCCGTCACTTCGGCGGCGACTTCGGCGCGCGGCAGGCCGATCGAAACGATCACGCGCTCCGGATCATCGAGGACTTCGATTCCCTCGGCGACCTCGATGTCTCCCACGCGAACGACGTCGTGGACCGCCATCGAGGTGACGTCGACCTCGAAGGTGTCGGGGATCGAGCCGGGAAGCGTCTCGACGTGGAGCTCGCGGACCTGGAACTCGAGGATACCGCCGCCGTTCTTGACGCCGTCGGCCAGGCCGACGATGCGCACCGGAACGGAGACCTTGACCTTCTGATCCATGATGACCCGGACGAAGTCGATGTGCTCGAGCTGTCCGTTGAGAGGGTCGACCTTGACGTCCTTGATCATCGCGTGGCGCTTCTTGTCGGCGCCCTTGAGCTCCAGAAGGAAGATCGACCGGATGCCGTGCTCGCTCTTGGCGATCAGCTCGCGGATGGCCTTCGAGTCGACGGTGATCGCCACGGGCTCGCGGCCGCCACCATAGACGACGGCCGGGACTTTGCCGTCTTTCCGCAGCCGCCGGGCCGCGTTCTTACCCTGCTCTTCGCGGCGGGCAACCGATAACGTCACTTCTGACATAGTTCAGACTCCTTGAAAGCGCTCTTAACCTGGCCCGAAAAGCCGATTTTCGCCCTCAAAATTCCAGAGAAACAGGGGCAAAGGAGCAGGGACTAGGGGCTAGGGACTAGGGACTAGGAAAAGCAAAACCCGGGGGGCGTGTCGTGGACCCGCCGCGGCCGTTGGATTGCGAGGGGCCGTTGCCGTTGCCTTTCCTAGCCCCTAGCCCCTAGTCCCTAGCCCCTGCTCTTCTACCGATCCTCGAACAACGAGCTGACCGAGTCTTCCTCGTGAATGCGCCGGATCGCCTCGGCGAGCAGGCCGGCGATCGAGAGCGACTCGAGGCGGGGGCATTCCGCCTGCTTGTCCGCGGTCGGCATCGTATTGGTCACGATGACGCGGTCGAGGCTCGAGGAGTTGATCCGCTCGATGGCGGGGCCCGAGAGCACGGCGTGGGTGCAGGCGGCCGATATCGAAGCCGCTTCCTGCTCGGCGAGCGCCTGCACGGTGTGGATCAGCGTTCCCGCCGTGTCGATGATGTCGTCGACGATCACGACGTTCCGCCCCTTGACGTCGCCGATGATGTGCATCACCTCGGTCTGGTTCTTCCCGGTCCGCCGCTTGTCGATGATCGCGAGCTGGGCCCCCAGGCGCTTCGCGTAGGCGCGGGCCCGCTCCACGCCGCCGGCATCGGGCGAGACGATCGTGCAGTCCGGCATGTTGAGGTTCTTGAGGTGGCGGATCAGCACCGGCGCAGCGAAAAGGTGATCGACGGGGACGTTGAAAAACCCCTGGATCTGGGGAGCGTGCAGGTCCATGGTCAGGACCCGATTCGCGCCGGCGGCGGTGATCAGGTCGGCAACCAGCTTCGAGGTGATCGGAACGCGCGGCTTGTCCTTCCGATCCTGACGTGCGTAGCCGTAATACGGAAGCACGGCCGTGATCCGGCTCGCCGACGACCGCTTGAACGCGTCGAGCATGATGAGAAGCTCGACCAGGTTGTCGTTGACCGGGGGGCACGTCGGCTGAAGGAGGAAAACGTCCGCGCCGCGGACGTTCTCGTCGATCTGCGCGTAGCTCTCACCGTCCGAGAAGTTGTAGAGAGAGATCTTGCCCGGAGCGACGGCCAGAATCTGACACATCTCGCTGGCGAGGCTCGCATGCGCGCGGCCGGAGAAGACTTTGAGTGGTCCGTACATGAAAATAAGGCAGGGAAACGATCGATTCGCTGCGCATTATACCCATGCGGGAGCGAATGGAAAACGAAGTGGTGGAGGATCCTTTCCTCCGCCTCCGGACGCGCGGCAGCATCCGGCACCTTGAAGGTCCTTCGGACCGCTCCGCGACTCCATACGACCGTGACTCGGTTGTGCGCCTGCGTGTAGACCGCGACCTCTTGCCACGGGTGCCCCGCGTTTCCTGCAATACCAGCCTTCTATCCCGCGTTCCTGTTGCAGTTGATGGAGCGGTTCACTAGAATCCGCTCCTCACCGGGCGCGCCCATAGCTCAGCTGGATAGAGCGACAGCCTCCGGAGCTGTAGGTCAGAGGTTCGAATCCTCTTGGGCGCACCAACCCTCCTCCTCACAAGAATTCCGGGCCCTTTGTCTGCCCGAGTCTCCACCGGCAGCCCCCCCCGGGGGGGCGTCGGGACAGCCCATCCCAATGTGCGAGCCGTCACCAGACTGCCCTTCCGTCATCATGGGATGGGCCTGCCGGGCGGGTCTAATCTTCATTCAGGCCGCAACACGGCCGACGGCCTCGGGTTTCTCCTCCCTGCCCGGAGGCGAGATCCACCGCCTGTCGAATGGAGGAATCCGTGAACTTCTCGATCAAGGTCGACCCTGCGACCTGGCAGCAGTACATCTCCACGCCCGTCAAGGGAAAAGCGCTTCTGCTCGATCCGTTCACGAACAAGGGAACGGCGTTCACCAACCGCGAACGGGACCAGCTCGATCTCCACGGCCTTCTCCCGCCGCGGGTGATGACCATCGAAGAGCAGATGGAGCGCATCTACTCCAATTTCGCCGCGAAGACGTCCCCGCTGGAGAAGTTCATCTTCCTGGCGAGCCTTCACGATCGTAACGAGACGCTCTTCTTCCGGCTGGCACACGAGAGGATCGACGAGATGATGCCGATCGTCTACACGCCGGTGGTCGGCGAGGCCTGCCAGAAATTCTCCCAGATCTATCGGCGCGGACGCGGCCTCTACGTCAGCTACGACCAGCGGAACAACATCGAGAAAGTCCTGTCGAACTACCACACGGACTCCCCCTCGGTCATCGTCGTCACCGATGGCGAGCGCATTCTCGGACTCGGCGATCAGGGAGCCGGCGGAATGGGGATCCCGATCGGCAAGCTTTGTCTCTACACCCTCTGCGCCGGGGTATCTCCCTACAGCACGCTCCCGATCACGCTCGACGTCGGGACCGACAACGAGGAGCGGCTCGCCGACCGCCTATACGTGGGACTCCGTCACAAGAGAATTCGAGGCGACGAGTATCAGGCTTTCGTCGACCGCTTCGTCGCGGCCGTGCGCCGCGTTTACCCGAACGTGCTTCTCCAGTGGGAAGACTTCCTCAAGGGGAACGCGATCAAACAGCTCGACCGGTTCCGCGACCAGCTCGCGACCTTCAACGATGATATCCAGGGCACTGCCGCCGTGGTTCTCTCCGGCATCTACGGAGGCCTTCGCCTGACCGGCGGGGCGATGCGCGATCAGCGTCTGGTCTTCGCGGGAGCAGGAGCGTCGGCCCATGGCATCGCCGAATTGTTCGTCGCGGCACTCGTCGAGGGCGGCCTTTCGCTCGAGGAAGCCCGCCGCCGCATCTGGACGGTCGACACGAAGGGCCTCGTCGTTGCGGATCGCTCGGGGCTCGAGGACTTCAAGGCGATGTTCGCTCGGAACGTGAGCGAGGCTGCGTCGTATGAAGCCGCGGATCCCACGCGTATCACGCTCGAAGAAGTCGTGAAGAACGTCAACCCGACGATTCTCATCGGAGTGTCGGCCACGCCTGGAACCTTCAACGAGAACGTCGTCCGGCTCATGGCGAAGATCAACGAACGTCCGATGATCTTCCCCCTGTCGAATCCGACCTCGAAAAGCGAGTGCACGGCGGAAGAGGCCATCCGGTGGTCGGACGGCCGCGCCATCGTCGCGACCGGCAGCCCGTTCGATCCGATCATCCACGAGGGCCGGCGGATCCGGATCGGCCAGTGCAATAACTCCTTCATCTTCCCCGGAGTCGGTCTGGGCGTGACGATCTCGCAGGCCACGCACATCAGCGACGGCATGTTCCTCGCCGCAGCACGCGCCCTCGCCGATCAGGTCAGCAACGAGGACCTCGCCGAGTCCGCGGTCTACCCGCAGCTCTCGCGGATCCGTGAGTGCTCCCACGCAGTCGCCACGGCCGTGATCCGCCGCGCCGTCGCCGAAGGGCATGCCGACGGCGGCATTCTCGCCAACCTCGACAAGACCGTCCATCAGGCGATGTGGTTCCCCGAATATCTCCCGATTCGCTACGAGCCGCGCGGAACCGAACATTCTCGCCAGATCTTCGCGGCTCCCGCCGCGGTCTGATCCGCGAGGATGACCACGGGAGGCCTTCTTGAACGGAGAGGCCTCCCGTTTTCTTTTTCACGCCTGGTCCCCGGGGGGGGGGCCAAAACCCGTCGATCCGTCCGGCGCGACTGCTGCGCCTTCGAGAGGCACGGCCCGGCATTTTCATCAGGGGCAAGAGGCCGGCTCGCTGCTCGTAAACCTCTCATTCGGCACGGATGTAATCGATTAACCTACAGAAAACAAAAAGGATATATATCCTTTTAATGCTCTGTTTCATGGCCTTTCCTGCCTACAATTTCGTAATTGGGCTTGCGCCCGGCGTAGCACGAATTTCCGCAGGAGGAAAACCATGGAAGTTGGAGCACGGATCAGGGACGTGCGGCACCGGCGTCACCTCTCCCTTCAGCAGGTCGCATCCCAGGCAGGGATCAGCGCGGCGACGCTCTCCCGGATCGAGACCGGAAAACAGTCGCTCGATGTTGTCCTCTTTCTCCGACTGGCCGCGATCCTCGAGCTGCCCCCCGCCGCGCTGCTAGAGCCGCCCATGCAGACGGATGCGATTGAGCGCCTCAGGCGCGCTCTGGCCACTCTCGCGCCGGAGCAGCGGACCGAGCTCTGGAACGCTCTGGCGCTCGAGAGATCGGGTTCCTCGCTGGGGGGGGAGGCTCTTCCGGACAGACTCGCGGAGTTGCTCGCACAGATCGAGCTCTTCCGTGTCGAGCTCGAGTCGATGCGGGGGTCTGACGTACCGAAGGTGGTGCATGGCTGAGGTTGCTCCGCTCGTTTACATGCGTTACATTTCAAGGGGAAGAGTTCCCCAAACGCCCTTAAGAAACCGGATCGGAGGAAACCATGGGACATGGTGTTCACGTGATCCGGGACGACGACCGATGGTGGGTGTTGCGGGAGGGAGCGGACGGCGTCCCTGCCCCGGGTTATCGGCGGCTGCGCGAAGCGCTGCGCTTCGGTGAGACAATCGCGCGACAGTCGCAGGCCGAACTCACCGTCTACGACGAAGAGGGGCGTGTCCGCCACTGGAGCGACTATCACGAAGCGTGAGTCGGCGCCGCGGCAATCTCAGAGGTCGGTCATCATCTCGACAACCTGCATCCGGGTCGCGATCAGCCGCGCCGCCACGACCTCGGCGATCACCCGGTACAGCTCGCGTCCGAAATCGGGGTCGAGCTCCGCGTGACCCATCAGCCGCTTTCCGGACATGACCACGATCTCCGACGGCTCGATCACCCGAGCCGATGCCGTCTCGATCCGCGGATCGAGGATCGCCGACCAGCCGAAGAGCTCGGCGTCGCTGAGGGTCTGCAGCACAACCCTCCCCTCTTTCGGGAGGTGAACCTCGAGCGAGACGGCTCCCGACACGATGAGCATCAGGTTCTCGGCCCGATCCCCCTCGCGGAAAATAATGTCGCCCGTTTCGAAATGCGCCCGCTCTCCCTTCGTCATGAGGTAATTGCGGATCAGCGGGCTCACGGCAACCGGCGCAAGGCGATCAATGGCGGTCATGGGGTCTCCTATCTCTGTCGAAGAATCGCCGCGGAAGGTCGCCGGACGCCGTGACGGGGATTACCGGGAGGAGTGATCTTTGGACGCTCGGCGACCTTTACGCCCTGCCCAGGAGCAGATCGGGCATCCGGAGGCCTCATGCCCCCGCGCGGGACAATGCTCCCGGCCGAAATAGATGATCTGCAGATGGCGGCGAGCCCATTCCTGTTCCGGAAAACACCGCTTCAGATCCCGCTCCGTCTGTTCCACGTTCCTGCCCGTCGAAAGCGTCCATCGCCCGGCCAGCCGATGAATGTGCGTGTCGACCGGGAAGGCGGGCCTGCCGAAAGCCTGGGTCATGACCACGCTCGCCGTCTTGTGCCCGACTCCCGGCAGCGCCTCCAGCTCTTCCATCGTCTGCGGAACCTTCCCCCCGTGTTCGCGAACCACGATCTCGGCCAGCCGCCGGATGTTCTTCGCCTTCGAGGGTGCGAGTCCGCAGCTGCGGATCGCGGCGAGAATCTCCTCCTCGCTGAGGCACGCCATCTCCTCCGCCGTGGAGGCGAGCGCGAACAAGGCGGGCGTGACCCGGTTCACCTGCGCGTCGGTGGTCTGTGCCGACAGCAGTACCGCAACGAGGAGGGTAAACGGGTCCCGGTGCTCGAGAGGGATCGGAGGAGCCGGATAGAGCTCATCGAGAATCGCCCCTATCCGAGCTGCTTTCTCCTTCTTTCTCATGTGCGCACGCGATTGTGACATCAGTTCTTCCAGACGAGTCCGTAACCAACGCAGGTGCGGTTTCTGCATGCCACCGCGCTCGGAGGCAACGCTTTGAAGATTCGAATTCTCCTTCTCTCTGTCTTCTTCGCATTCAGCTTCGTTTCCACCGCTCAGGCGGCTTCCTTCGGCGTCCTCATGACCGGCGGTCAGGAGGCGCCGGGGCCCGGCGACCAGGACGGGCTCGGGTTCGCCGACTTCGTGCTCAAGGGCACCACGCTCGAGTACTCGATCGCCGTCTTCAACATCGAGCCGCCGACCGCCATGCACATCCATGCCGGAGAGCGCGGCGTGCCCGGCGGAGTCGTGGTCGGGTTTCCCGCGTTCACTGGGAACGTAAACGTCGGCATGATGGAGATCCCACAGAGTCTGGCGACGGCACTCGAGCAGAACCCGACTGCGTTCTACCTCAACGTTCACACCGCCTCGTTCTCCAACGGGGCGGTCCGAGGTCAAGTGCAGTGGGCCTGGTATCTCCCCGTCGTGGGCCGGACACCGGGAGCCGGGGAAACGAACTTTCTGACTCAGCTTTCAGCCGTGAATCTGTCGAGTAATCGGTCATCGACTGGGACGATGGAGTTCTTTCCTCAGTCGGCGAGCGGGACCGCAACCCGCGCCCTCATTCAGCTTCCGACGATCGGTCCACTCGCGCAGCTGGTCGACGACGACGTCCTCCCCGATCAGCTCGGAACCGGAATCGGGGCGCTCAAGATCCTGATGGATGAGCCATTCGACATCACGGCCCAGATCCGTAACGATCTTCGCGGGATCGGCGAGGGGACGACAGGGTTCTCGACCAAGGCTCTTCCGCTCGAAGACGCCGGCACGGTCGGAACGATGCCTGGTCTTTCGTCGACGACCGACGTTCAGATCACGAACGGAGAAAGGTTCCGGACCAACGTCGGATACTTCAACCCGCAGCTCTTCCCGGTGACGGTCAGCCTGCAGGCTCGAGCGAACGACGGAGCGCTGATCGCGGAAGAGGTGTTCACCGTCGCCCCTAAAGCGATGGAGCAGCGGCCGGCGTTTGCGCTGATCACCGGGGTCGCCGATCGCGATATCCCGAGTTTCTGGATATCGTGGGTGTCGTCCTCGCCCATGTTCGTCTACGCCTCGGTCGTCGACAACCTGACCGGCGATTCGATCCTGGTCGACTGATCACTCCGACTTGTGCAGGAAGGTCCCTGAGGCTCCTGTCGCGGCCGCCAAACTGCCGCGATGGGAGCCCAAACCTTTCGGTTTCTGGTGCGTTCTGCTGCGGGTTCCCCTAAACTGTAACGACCCCTCCAGGGGAATTATGAATGCCGGCCCGGCCCGGCTTGGGAACCGCCCATGCCCCAGAAAAGCTCCACGCTCCGCGCTACCTGCGCAGGCCTCGTTCTCGCTGTGTCGCTCGCAAGCGGCGCTGCCTGGGCAGCGACTCCGCTCGCACCGATCGCGACCACGCCGAAGCGCCCGAACCTCATCGTTTCTGCCGGAGGCACGGACTCCGGGTTAATCGTCATGCTTCATGAATGGAGCGAGGGCAGGTCGCTCTCTTACCGCCGCTTCGCCGCCGACGGGGCGCCTCTCGGCCCCCCGATCGCATTCGCCTTCGGCGGGTTTGATCTCGGCCAGCCGGTCGTGGCGTGGAACGGTACGGAATGGCTGATCGCCTGGGTCAACTATGCGGGCACGCACCTGACGAGGATCGGAGCGGAAGGAGAATTGATCGCGACCGAGAAGGCTGCGGTCCAGGGCTGGCCCCTCGCGCTCGCAGGAACGACGGGACGGTGGCTTCTCGTATCTGCCGCTGTGGACACTTCGAGGACAAACGCAGTCATTCTCGATGCGACTGCGCGCAACGTAGTCGCATCCGTCGGCCTGAACGGAATCCGCTCGCCCGTTGCGGCATCCGCGGCGAATGACCGATTCGTCATCGTGGGACAGGACGCGGCCGGCACGGTGATTTCGACGGAGAGCATCAGCCTCGAGGGATCTCGCCTCGGCAATACACAGCTGATAAGCGTACTCACCGACGGAGTCGATCTGGCCCGCTCCGCAGATGGCTACATCGCTTTCTGGCTCCAGGTCGGCGGGACGCTGCGCGCGTTGCGTCTCGACCAGAACGGGGCTCCCGCGGGTGAACCCTTCGGCCTGTTCGGTGATCTGACCGTGCGTTCAATCCGCGCGGTCCCTGTTGGCGATCACGTCATCGTAGCCGGTTCGGCCGGGAACGGTTCGATGATTGCTCTCGCGTCCGTTCCACCGCACGGCGGCGAGATT
The DNA here is from genome assembly GCA_046260175.1 of Thermoanaerobaculia bacterium. Lineage (GTDB taxonomy): Bacteria > Acidobacteriota > Thermoanaerobaculia > Gp7-AA8 > Gp7-AA8 > JBHEPS01. The sequence continues at coordinate 39,805 of JBHEPS010000006.1, read as the reverse complement.
CTCACGAGCCTTTTTTCGGACGGTCAGGGTTCACCCACCCTGGCCGCTCTATCGGAAGCCTCGGTCGTCACATGGCTGACAAATGGCGGAATCGAGGGGCGATCGCTTTCCGCCGACCTCACCGGGCCATCGATTACAACGACACTCTCCCATTACGCGACGGAGCACTATTCGCTGACGGCCGCCGGAGATGCGTCCCGCCTCGCCGTCTGGATCGAGAACTCGGCACAAGGCTGGCGCGCCCGCGGCGTGAGGATCGTTCGCGGGCTTCCCCTCGACATCATCCCACTCGACTTCGGTCCCGCGAAGAACCAGTCCTCGCTTATAGGCGTCGGAGCGATTGGCGATGAGTTCCTGGTCATCTGGGCAGGTCCGGACACGATGTACTCGCGCCGATTGACGGCCGCTTCTTACGACGCTCGACGTGCTCCCGTAGAGCTTCCCGGTTTCAATCCCCTCCTGCTGGATGACATGGTGATCACGACTGACGCAATCGACTTCGTCGTGTTCGGCGTAGCGAGACCATTCGAGATGGGTCCCGCCGGAGCGAGAGAGTTGTTCACCCAGAGGATTCCGAGAAACCCGCTGGCTCCGATTCCGGCACGGGTCATTTACTGGACTGGCGCCCGTGAATCGGTAACTCACATGGAGGTGGCCTACAGCGGCGGCCGGTTCCTGAACGTCTGGGCCGAGAGACGAAACTGCGCCATCAGCGGCTGCGACGAGCAAAGAACAATCTGGGCGCAATACGTCGATCTGAGCGGGAGGGGGATCACGAATCCGTTCCTTCTCAGCGACCATCCCGAAGCGACCTCACCGGTGGTCACGGGATTTCAGAATTACTTTTTCGTCTCCTGGCGGGAAGAAGCCATCGTGGGAACGATCCTGGATCCGCGGGCAGGGCGGGTCTTTCCCCCTCCGGTCGTACTGCGCGAACCTCTCCTCGGCGAGGTCCCCGAGGCGGCGATATGGAACGGCTTCGAGATCACGCTGGCGACGAATCGCCGGATTCTGACGACCAACTTCGCCCTGCAGCCGGGCTCGATCCGCGCGACTCCTTCCACGCTCGAGCACACCGAGGCGTCTCTCACCTTCGGCGGCGATTCGGCTCCCGAGATCATGCTGCGTGACCGGTTGCCCCATGGTCCCCATGGCGGCGCTCCCCGGGCGTTCGTCCAGACCCTGCCCTCGACTCCCCTCGCGAACATCCAGACCACGATTCGTCGCCTGGTTTTCACGAGCGGCGTGCGCCATGAGATCGTCGTCAGGAACCTGGGTCCCGGGACCGCCACGGGCGTGCGGCTCGATGTCCAGGGACCGTCGCTGGACATCACCGTCGACGCGCCTCAGGCTGAGTGCGTCGGCACACGGTGTCTTTTCGACGTGAACCTCGCCCCGGGGGCTGAGTGGCTGGTCGAGGTTTCGGGCGGAAGCCATGGGGGGACGATACTGGCCGACGCCGCCGCCGTTCAGCGCGATCCGGAGCCGTCCAACAACCGCGCCACGCAGGACATCGAGATCGTTCCCTCGCGCAGGCGCGCTGTCTCGCGTCCCTAGATCCGGCCACGAAAGGCGCGGGCAGAGATGCCCGCGCCCAGGCTTGCTCCGGCCTGAGGGAGCCCTTACTTCACCGCGATGGCCCTCGCCTGCTTGATGTCGGTGTGCCCCTGAAAAGCCTTCTGGATCGCATCCTGGAGGAGGGTCGTCATCCCCTGCTGCATGGCGAGGTCGCGAAGCTCATCGATGGGCGCCCGTCGCTGGATTGCCCGTTTGATCTCGTCGGTTCCCACCAGGAGCTCGTGGACTCCCATCCGCCCCTTGTATCCGGTTTCCCCACATGCGGGACAACCCTTCGGCTCGAAGAGCTGCAGATCCTTCGAGTACTGGATGCCGGTGGAGGGCCACCACTTGGGACCGTAGATCTCCATGATCTCGCCGAACTCCTCCTTCGACACCGAATGCGGGACGCGGCATTTGGTGCAGAGCGTGCGGATCAGCCGCTGCGCCATGATGCCGAGCAGTGCGTCGGCGAAATTGAACGGGTCGATTTCCATGTCGAGAAGCCGGGTGATCGTCTCCGGGGCCGAGTTGGTGTGGAGCGTCGACATCACGAGGTGGCCGGTGAGCGACGCCTCGATGCCGATCTGTGCGGTCTCCTGATCGCGCATCTCGCCGACCATGATCACGTCCGGGTCGGCTCGGAGGAACGAGCGCATCGCTGCGGCGAAGGTGAAATCGATCTTCGGCTGGACCTGAACCTGCCTGAGCCCCTTTTGCGTGATCTCGACCGGGTCCTCCGCGGTCCAGATCTTCATATCCACCGTGTTGATGCAGCCGAGCGCGGAGTGGAGGGTGGTGGTCTTGCCTGACCCGGTGGGTCCGACCACGAGACAGATGCCGTAGGGCTTCGAGATGACCTCGCGAAAGCGCGTCAGATTTCTCTCACTGAATCCCATCTTCTCCAGCGGAAGCGGCTTCGATCCCGCCAGGATGCGCATGACGATGTCTTCGTTCCCGTTGGAGGTCGGAATGGTCGCCACGCGGAGCTCGATCACCCCTTTCGAGTACTTGAAGCGGATCTTTCCGTCCTGCGGCTTTCGTCTCTCCGAGATGTCGAGCTTGGCCATGATCTTGAGCCGCTGGACGAGCGCGTTTCGGTGCGGGCCGGGGATCTCGAGGTACTTCTGGCAATCCCCGTCGATCCGGATCCGGATCAGGCAGGGGTTCTTCGCCCCGTCCGGCTCGATGTGGATGTCGGAAGCGCCCTTCGAGTAGGCGTCCAGGATCATCTGGTTTGCCAGGCGCACGATGCCGGAATCGGTCTCGTCGATCTCGGGCTCCGGCGTCTCCTCCTCGGTCTCCGTTTCGCCGTCGCCCAGCTCGTTCAGAATCCGCGTGACGTCGGCGTCCGACTCCGGCCGATCGAGCGATTCAGCGTAAGAGAACGCGACGTAGCGCAAAATGTCGTCGCGCAGGGCCACCTGAAAGTCGTAGCGGGGCGAGAGCGACATCGCGCGGATCGCGTCGAGCCGTGTCAGATCGTGAGGGTCCTCGACCGCCATGACGAGCACGCCCTGCCGGCGCTCGACAGGAACGCAGAGGTACTTCTTCCACATGTCCGACCCAACGCGCTGGCGAATGTCCTGGGGGATCTGCTGAGTCCCGTCCCAGGCGAAGAACTGCGAGCTGTAAAAACTCGCCAGCGAGCGTCCCAGCTCCTCCTTTGGGACGTCGTAGTCCTCCATCAGGACGGTTCCCACGTCCACGTTGTTCATCCGCGCAGTCGATGCCGCCGTTTCGAGGTCCTTCTCTCCGATGATTCCCTTGTCGAGCAGCATTCCGAACTTCGAGGGCTTTGATTGTCTCGTCGCCCGGTGCTGGTTGTAGAACGCGATCCCAAGGATGCGGGCGATCTCCTCGGCCGCCTCGACATCCTGCTCGGTGAAAAGACCGCCGTGCTGTTTGTTGATGAGCTGAACAACCCCGAGCAGATACTTCTCGAAGAGGACCGGAACCGCCAGGACGCTGGTCGTTCTGAAGCCGCTTTGCTTGTCCCAGCGCTGGTCGAAGCGGAGATTCGGATGGAGCCCCTGGAGCTCCGACGCGTCGTAGGCGTCGCTGATGTTGATCGTCCTCCGGCTCAGCGCGGCGAACCCCGCGATCGAGGTGAAGGACTTCGGGACTCGGATCTCTTTCGGCACGTCGCCGACCTTGTGGAGGGAGTAGAGCTCCTGGTTCTTCGTATCGACGGCGTAGATCGTCAGCCGCTCGGCATCGAGCAACTCGAGAATCCGATCCTTCAGCGTCATGAGGATCTGCTGGATCGAGTCCGCCGAGTTGATCTGATTCGTGATCTGCGTCAGCTTGCGGCGGTAGTCGAGCTCTCGCTCGAGCGAAGAGGTCGCGGTCTGAACGGCCATGTCCCTGCTCCCCAATAACCTTCGATTGGACCCTATGGTTTCAGGAAGGATATCCCCCGGCACCGAAAGGAGCAAAACGGCGCGGAAGGCGCGGGCAGCCACAGGGGGCCGGGACCCGTCTCAGGGAACCTCGGCCCAAGAGGTTCCCGGGCGGGAAAAAGAAAAGGGCGGACCCCGTGGGGCCCGCCCTTTCTGTTACCAGGTTCTCTAAGCGAAGCTCAGAGCATCACGACGTTCGCAGCCTGAAGCCCTTTCGGGCCCTGGACGACTTCGAACTCGACCGCGGCGCCCTCCGCCAGAGAGCGGAAGCCGCTTCCCTGAATCGCGGAGAAGTGCACGAACACATCCTGGCCGTTCTCGGCCGAGATGAATCCGAAGCCCTTCGCGTCATTGAACCATTTCACAGTTCCGGTAGTTTTCATCGGAATCTCCTTTCTGTGCTGCCTGATCGGAGATTCGGATGCATTCCTTCGTCTCGATGCGGCAAATCACGTTCTACAGTTGCAGGCAACGAGCGAGCTCGTCGCCATATTCCGTCCCCGGCCAACCTTTCGCAAAGAAATGGAGGTCTTTGCGGCAGCCGAAAAACCAGACTGAACCGCCACTTCCTCAGATTCCGGTCACCCGGATGACTTCCTCGAAGGTCGTGTCTCCCTCGGCGAGCTTCCGGAGGGCCGACTGACGCAGCGTACGCATGCCGCGCCGGATCGCCATCTCCTTGATCTTCAGGAAGTCCTCGCGCCGGTCGATCAGATCCCGGATCGCGCTGTCGATCGTCAGAATCTCGAAGATCCCCGTCCGGCCGAAGTACCCCGTGTTCCTGCATCGGATGCAACCGGCGCCTTCCTTGACGATGATTCGCTTTCCCGCCGGAGCCTGGAGGTTCAGCATCGCCGCCTCATCGACGGTCAGAGGGCGATTGCGTTTGCAGTCCTTGCAGATCGTGCGCACGAGACGCTGCGCCATGGCGCCGATGAGGCTGGACGAGATCAGGAAGGGTTCGATCCCGAGATCGACGAGGCGGGTCACGGAAGAGGCGGCGTCGTTCGTATGAAGCGTCGAGAAGACGAGATGACCCGTCAGGGCGGCCTGAATCGCGTTCTGAGCCGTTTCCCCGTCCCGAATCTCGCCGACCATGATCACATCGGGATCCTGCCGGAGGATCGTCCGGAGCGCCGAGGCGAAAGTAATGCCGATTTTGGGCTGCACGCTGGTCTGGTTGAAGTCCTCATTGACCATCTCGATCGGGTCTTCGATGGTCGTGATGTTCATCTCCGGGGTCGAGAGATGCTTGAGGGCCGAGTAGAGCGTGACGGTCTTGCCCGAGCCGGTCGGCCCGGTCACGAGAATGATTCCGTGGGGCCGCTCGATCCAGTCTTCGAACGAGCCGAGCTCGTCCTGGTAAAAACCGAGTCCCGAGAGGTCGCGCAGCAGGACATCGGGATCGAAGATCCGCATCACGACCTTCTCTCCGAACGCCGTCGGAAGCGTCGAGACGCGCAACTCGATTTCCTTCCCTTCCCTCTCGGTCTTGATCCGCCCGTCCTGCGGACGGCGCTTTTCGGCGATGTCCATCCTGCACATCGTCTTGAGCCGGGAGGTGACTGCGAGGTTGACCAGCCTGGGAAGGCGCTGGATCTCGTGGAGCACGCCGTCGATGCGAAAGCGGATCTGGGAGTGATCGCGCTTCGGCTCGACGTGGATGTCGGACGCGCGCGAGTCGTAGGCGTGCTGGAGCAGATAGTCGACCGCGTTGACGATGTGCTGGTCGCTGGCTTCGATCTCGGCGCCGGACTTGAGCTTCACGTACTGCTCGAGATTTCCGAGATCGAATCCGCTCTTCAGGTTCCGTTCGGCCTTCGTGACGGAGGCGCGGAACCCGTAGAACTCGTTGATGACCGACATGACGTCGGTCTCGGCCGAGACGACGAGCCGCAGTTCCTGGCCGGCGATCGGGCGATAGGCCTCGATGGACGGCTCGTCGAAGGGATTGACGACGGCGACTACCAGCTTACCGTCTCGGACGTGGACCGGAATCATCTGGTGCTTGCGTGCGAACGGGCGTGAGATCTTCGACTCGATCAGCTCGATGTCGAGCTTGAGCGGATCGATCTTGAAAAACTCGAGGCCTGCGTCCTCGGCCAGGAGCCTGGCCAGGAGGAACTCGTCGATGCGTGTCCCCTGCCCCGACGCGTCGGAGAGGTTGAGCGAGGAAACGAGCTTGAAGGGGCTGGGATGCTCTTCTCCCTTCTTCGCCTTGCCTGAGCGCGCGTGCCGGTCGAGAGCCTCGAGCTCGGCGTGCTGCTGGTCATCGATGAAGCCGGCGCTGCGGAGCAGATCGCCCAGGTAAGTGATCGAGAGCTCGACGTTCCGGCGTCCCGCGTGAACGGACATGCCTCAAAGTCTAGCGGACTTTGCCCCTTCCGGAGGCAGATGGCACCAGGGAACCCAGGGCTTACTCTCCGATCTCGAGCAGCAGGCCCTTCAGATACTCCCCCTCGGGAGCGTAGATCGACACCGGATGGTCGGGCCCTGCGCCCAGCCTCCGCACGATGCGAGCCGACCGCCCGGCGTCGGCGGCCGACGAGAAGACGATTTTCTGGAACAGGTCCGACCCGATGTGGCCGGAGCAGGAGAACGTCATCAGCAGTCCACCCGGCCGCACGAGCCGGATCGCGTAAAGGTTGACGTCCTTGTAGCCCCGCGCGGCCTTCTCGACCTCGCCGCGGGAGCGGGCGAACGCCGGCGGGTCGCAGACGACCGCGTCCCACTGCCTCCCCTCCTTGAAAGCCCCCCTCACGAAGCCGAAGGCGTTCGCGACCGTGAACTCGATCTTCGCCCGCGACGAGTTGAGCTCATGGTTTCGCCTGGCCTGTTCGATGGCTGGCTCGGAGATGTCGACCTCCTCGACGCTCTTCGCCCCTCCTCTCGCCGCATACACGCCGAATCCCCCCGAGTACGAAAAGAGGTTCAGCACGTCGAGACCCGAGCTGAGCGATCCGAACAGAGATCGATTCTCCCTCTGATCGAGAAAGAAACCGGTCTTCTGACCCTGTCCCGGCGAGACTTCGAATCGAAGGTCGTTCTCGGAGACGATGCGAGGGGATGACGGGTCACCGATCGATTCATCGACGAGCGAGAGTCCCTCGAGCTTCCGCGACGGCAGATCGTTCTTGATCGCCACGCTCGTCACACCGGTGGTCTCGCGGAGGGCGTCGACCACCAGATCCTTCCACGCGTCGAGTCCGGCCGATGTGATCTCGAGGACGAGCGCGTCCCCATAGCGATCGACGACCAGCCCGCTCGCGTCATCCCCCTCGGAATGGATCAGCCGGAAGGCGTCGGTCTCGGGAGGAAGGAATCGCACGCGCCTCTCCGCGGCTTTGCGAATGCGACCGCGCACCACGTCCTCGTCCATCGTCTGATCGCCGAAGACCCATGCGCGCAGCCGGATCTGCGAGCGAGCCGAATAGAAACCCGAAGCCAGCTGCTCTCCCGTCGAAGCGAACAGATCGGCGGTCGGCGACTTCGGCCCGGACTCCTGGGCTATACCACCCTCGAAGATCCAGGGATGTCGATTGAGGACGGATTTCTCGCGTCCGGGCTTGAGCGTGAGAGATCGGCGCACGAGCGCAGTCTAAAGGATCGAGCGGTCCAGAGGGTCAACTCCGATCAGCGACTCGTGATCACGGTCGACCGGTTCTGAGCGGTCTTCGCCGCCGGGGCGGTCTGCGCGCCCTCTTCCGCCTGCGCCTGCTGATCTGCCCGCGGCTGCCGCTCGCGGATGATGTAACGGATGAGCGTCTCGGGCTGCGCCTCCGTCTCGGCGATCTGGAGGATCACTTCGCGATCCGTCAGCTTCAGATTCGTGCCCGGGACGAATGGGTCCTGCATTGCTTCGGTCAGGTTCACCTCGAGCGTTCGCCAGTTCTTCCGCTCCGGCGGATAAGCCGAGACGGGGTCCCAGGCCCGGTACTGCGCCAGATAGGTCACGTAGTAATGCCAGATCTTCGGAAGGGCGTCGTCCGAGGCGAGGGTCACGACCTCGGCCTCGTCGCCGTACTGGTTCCGAACCATCACGGAGTCGCGGCGGGTGAAATCCTCACGGTATTCGGCTCCAGTGTAGAGCGGAATTGCCGGGCTCAGCTGTCCGAGCTTTTCCTTGGCGCTGAAGCCCTCGGCGGAACCTTCTGTCCGAGACTGCTCGGGCTCGATCGTCCCGGCCGAGGTTTCCTGGCCGCCCGTGCATCCCAAAGTCAGTCCGAGTGAAAGCAGGCCGGCTCCCAGAGCCATTAGAAAAGGTCGTCTCATGAAGGGTTTAAAGAGCAATCGCTGTGCCGCATCAATGCGCACTTGCGCCGGCCTGTCGAGTCCGCCGCGACCAGTTCCTGAGGCGCTCGTCCGCGGTCTCGCCGCCGAACTGCCGGACGATCTGCTCGTCGTAGAGGTCGGAAGTGGTCGCCACCGCGTTGAGCGAAGCGAGAAGCTGCGGACCCTGAAGGTGGCGCCCGACGAAGGTGTGGGAGAAGAACACGTCCTCATCGACGAGGCTGAAGGCGCCGATCTTGATCTCGGCGTTGAGTGCGAGCAACTCCCGCATCAGTTCCGCGGTCGGCTTCACTCCCTGCACGCAGAAGGCGAGGACCTCGATGGCCGCGTTGTCCTCCTCCCATGCTTCGACGGAGATCTCGATGATCGTCGAGCCGTACTTCACGTAGAAATCGCAGTGCTCGGCGTCGTCGTAATACGCGTCCACGAGCTCATCGAGCATCGAGCGGATCTCGCGGTACGTCTCCTCCTGGCAGGCGGTGTGGAATTGGCGCGTGGGTCCCATGCGAGTGATTATATAGGAGTTGTGCAGGAGAAATCTCGGCCTCTTCGACCGGCGGCCGGGCCCGCGGCTCAGCGATTCTGGTTCCGAGGTTCAAACCGGGCGTTGCGTCATGGCTCTGGACCGGTCAGCGCGCCGACCGTGCTTTAATACGCCGCCGCCGACCATGCAGCACACTCCGGACAAAGAGGCGCTCAAAGGGATCTTTTACGGGATCGCCGCCTACGGCTTCTGGGGCTTCGTCGCGGTCTACTTCAAGTTCGTCGACCGGGTGGCGCCGCTCGAGATCCTCGCTCACCGAATCATCTGGTCCGTCGTGGTGCTGTTGATCCTCATCACGATCCTCCACCGGTGGCGCGCGATTGTGGTGGTTCTTGCGACGAGAAGGGCTCTGCTGTACCTGCTGATCTCGACCTTGCTGATCGCGGTGAACTGGTTCGTGTTCATCTGGGCCGTGACCAACAGTCGGCTGGTGGAAGCGAGTCTCGGGTACTTCATCAATCCGCTGGTGAACGTCCTGCTCGGCTTTCTGTTTCTCAGGGAACGGCTGCGGAGAACCGAATGGGCCAGCATCGCTCTCGCTGCGATCGCCGTTACCTGGCTCACCGTCGCCGCGGGAGTATTTCCCTGGATCTCCCTGATCCTCGCAGCATCGTTCGGTCTGTACGGTCTGGTCCGGAAGCTCGCGGGTGTCGCCTCGATCGAGGGTCTGGCGATCGAGACTACGATCCTTCTTCCCGTGGCGATCGCGTATCTGTTCTACCGGCAACAGGCCGGAATCCTTTCATTTCTTCACGACTCAACGGGGCTCGACCTGCTGCTCCTGGCTGCGGGGCCACTCACGACCCTTCCCCTCCTCTGGTTCGCGGCGGCGGTCTCCCGTCTCCGCCTCGCTACGGTGGGACTACTGCAGTACATCGCTCCAACGATCCAGTTCCTGTTCGCGGTCGTCGTCTACTCCGAGCCGTTCGGCCGGAACCGCTTCGTCGCCTTTGCTCTCATCTGGGTGGCCATCGCGGTCTACAGTGTGGACAACTTCCGGAATCGTGGCCGAAGAGTCGTGATCAGCACCCGATGACGCGGACCGCGATGGTCCTAGGGAACCCAGGGGGAACAGTCTGAACCCTGCCCCGGTTCTGGTCCGGAAGCAGAAGGCCCTGTAGCTCAGTGGTAGAG
>JBHEPS010000006.1:324-29868 GCA_046260175.1 Thermoanaerobaculia bacterium | reverse complement strand
CCATCAGTTCCACCGAAGTTTCGGGCGCTCTCGCGGCCTGCGCCGCGCGCCCTCCCCACCTTCCGCTGGCGAGATAACCGGCGTAGGATCAGGGGATGAGCCTCGATCGGCCCAGGCGGCTCCCGTGAAGTCTCTGGCATCGGTCCGGAACTATCGCCCCCCCTCGGCAGCCTCGCGGTGGGGTTTCCTCCTCGGCGTCATCACGCTCGCGACGCTCCTGACGATCGGTCTCTCCCCCTTCATCGCCCCGATGCGCTTCATGTTTTTCTGGATCGCGGTGATTCTCTGTGCGATTTATGGAGGGATCGCCTCCGGCGTGATCGCCTCTCTCCTCACGACCATCATCAGCGCCGTGTTCGTGTTCGCGCCGTTCGGCTCGACCATGTTTCAGGATCCCCGCGACTTCGGTCGAGTCGGGCTCTACCTCGCTACGGCGATTCTGGCCTCCTGGGCCGTCGGTTGGCGACGCGAGGCCCAGCTCGAGGCGGACCGTTTACGCCACTGGCTCGCCACAAGCCTCTCGAGCCTCGGCGAGGCACTGATCGCCACCGACCGGGAGGGGCGGATCCTGCTGGTCAATCCCCCGGCCGAACGGATCACGGGCGTCGTCCACCAGGAAGTTCTGGGCCAGATGGCCTCCGAAGTTTTTCAGGCGATCGACGCCTCGACCGGCAAGCACATCCCCGACCCCCTCCTCGCAGCGCTTCATGACGAGGTTCCGATCGAGCTCTCCGCTCGGGTAGAGATTCTCTCGAGCGACGGAACCATTCCGATCGAGGGCGTCGCGGCACCGATCCGCGACGTGGACGGGTCGATTCTCGGCGGTATCCTCATATTCCGAGATGTCTCTGCCACCCGTCGCGCGGAGGCCGAGCTTCGAGCGAGTGAAAGCCGGTTTCGGCTCATGGCCGACAGCGCTCCCATGTTCATCTGGACCGCAGGACCGGACTCGCTCTTCGACTTCGTGAATCAGACCTGGGTGCGGTTCACGGGCCGGACCTTCCGGCAGGAAACGGGAAATGGCTGGGCGGAGGGGATTCACCCCGAAGAAATCGATCAAACGATGATGACCTACCTCGAGTCCTTCGAGCGTCGGGCCCCGTTCGAAATGGAGTTCAGGTTGAGGCGCTACGACGGCATGTACCGATGGATCGTTTCGCGAGGCACACCGCGGTTCGGCGGCGACCGTGAGTTCGATGGGTACATCGGTTCCTGCATCGACATCACCGAGCGAAAAGAAGCCGAGTACGAGCGCGAGCGGGTCACGGCCCACCTCGCCGAGGCGGCCCAGGTCCTTGCGGCGTCGAACCGCTCGAAGGACGAATTTCTCGCCACCCTTTCGCACGAGCTTCGCACACCGCTCACGGCGGTGCTGGGATGGACGCATCTTCTTCGGGAAGGGCATCTCGACGAGACGGCGCGCGAGGCGGCACTCGAGACGATCGAGGGCGGCGCGCGCAGCCAGATTCGCCTGGTCGACGACATCCTCGACGTCTCACGCATCATCACCGGAAAACTGAGCGTCGCACGCGACCCGGTCGATCTGGTCACTTCGGTCGAGACGGCGGTCTCTTCCCTCCGCCCATGGGCGGCCGAACGGCGCGTCGAGCTCGACCTTCGCGTTCCCTCCCATGCGATCGTGGTCGAAGGGGACGACGAGCGGCTCCGCCAGATCGTATCGAACCTGGTGACCAACGCCATCAAGTTCTCGCCTGCTGAAGCTTCCGTCCGGATCGAGCTGGAAGCCGACGGAGGGGAAGCAGTTCTCAGCGTGACGGACCGGGGAGTCGGAATCTCTCCCGAGTTCCTTCCGAACGTGTTCGACCGGTTCAGCCAGGCCGAGGCCGGCCCCACGCGGAGTCATGGGGGACTCGGCCTCGGCCTGGCGATCGTCCGCCACCTCGTCGAGCTCCACGGGGGGCGCGTTTCCGTTCACAGCGACGGCCTCGGAAAGGGGGCGCGGTTCGAAGTGCGATGTCCGGTCGCCGATCCGCCTCGCCACCTTCCCCTCTCTCCTCCCTCTGGCTCGCATCGACCGGCTTCGGCCACCATCCGAGTGGTGGACGACGACCCGGACGCCCGTTAAGCCTCTCAGGATCCCGGCGGACAGCGAGGCTCCCACGTTCGCGAGCGCGCGGCCGCCGTCTGAAAATCCACACTTGCCAAAGCCGCTCATGCTACGCTTTCCTCGTTTCCAATAGCAGGGAAAGGGAAAGCGCGGAATGCCCTGGTGGCTTTGGGTCCTGATCGGATTTCTGCTGTTTGGGGTCGAGGTGCTCTCCCCCGGGCTCCACATCGCGTTTTTCGGCTTCGGAGCGGTCGCGGTCGGCGCGCTCGTGGCGCTCGAGCTCGGCGGGCCTCTATGGGTCCAGCTTCTCCTTTTCTCAGGGATCTCGATCGCTTCTCTCCTTCTTCTGCGGCGCCCTCTGCTCCGACGGCTACGGCTCGATCGAGGCCCCGATCAGATGGACACCCTCGTCGGGGAGCGGGCAACACCATCGGAAGAAATCCCCGCAGGCTCGTTCGGCAAGGCCGAGCTTCGCGGAACGTCCTGGTCGGCCCGGAACGGGTCGGCTCAAACCATCGGCCGCGGCGAGCGCTGCGTCGTCGAGAGCGTCGAAGGATTGACCGTAGTCATCAAGCCCGTCGGCGACGCGTGACCGGGCGCCGAAAAGGAGTGTCATCATGTCTGGAGCCTTGTTCGTCAGCGGAGCGCTGGCGCTTCTCGTCATCATCGTCATAGCCAAGACCGCGACGGTGGTCCCCCAGCAGAACGCGTACGTCATCGAGCGCCTCGGCAAGTACAGCGGAACCCTCAGCGCCGGGTTTCACATCCTGATCCCCTTCCTCGACGTGATCCGTTACAAGCACTCGACCAAGGAGAACGCGATCGACATCCCCGAGCAGGTCTGCATCACGCGGGACAACGTGCAGGTGGCCGTGGACGGAGTTCTTTACCTAAAGGTCCTCGATCCGCAGCGCGCTTCGTACGGAATCTCCAACTACATCTTCGCGATCACTCAGCTCGCGCAGACCACGCTTCGAAGCGAGATCGGCAAGATCGAGCTCGACCGGACCTTCGAGGAGCGGACCAACATCAACATCCAGGTCGTAACGGAGCTCGATAAAGCGTCCGAGTCCTGGGGCGTCAAGGTGCTCCGCTACGAGATCAAGAACATCACCCCTCCGAAGGACGTTCTCGCGGCGATGGAGAAGCAGATGCGCGCCGAGCGCGAGAAGAGAGCGACGATCCTTCAGTCGGAAGGCTCGCGCGACGCCGCCATCAATGCTGCCGAAGGCGATAAGCAGCAGACGATCAAGGGTTCCGAGGCCAAGAAGCAGAAGCAGATCAACGAAGCCGAGGGCGAGGCGGCCGCCATTCTCTCGGTCGCAGCGGCCACTGCTGAAGGGCTCCGCAAGGTCGCCGAGGCAATCCAGACTCCGGGCGGCATGGAAGCGCTTCAGCTGAGGGTCGCCGAGGCGTACGTCGAGAAGTTCGGCGAGCTCGCTCGCACGAACAATACGATGGTCCTCCCCGCGAATCTCGCCGATGTAGGCTCGATGATCACTCTCGCGATGGGAGCGATCAAGTCGAGCGAGGCTCGGAACCAGGACGCTGCGAGGCTGCCGGTCCGGCCGAGCGATCCGCCGCGGCCGTTCGCGCGGGACTGATTCCGCTGCATCCGACCTGGAGGCGGTGCCGCAAGGCTCCGCCTTCTTCCGTGCCGCGAACGTCTCCCCTCTGACCTGTGTTGTTGATAGTGTGGAAAGCCTGATGCGAAACACGCTCGCCGAAGCCGTTCCCGGCGACGCGCCTTCTCTCGCGCTCGCGGTGCATCGGCGCGAGCACGGCGCTTTCGACTCGTTCGTCCGGGAGTGGGAACAACCTCTCTTCGAGTACGCGAACCGCCTTCTTCAGAACTCTTTCGATGCCCAGGAGGTCGTCCAGGACGCCTTCATGCGCGCTCACCGGGCACTCACCCGGCAGTACGACGAGCACCGCTGCCGGCAGCTCGCGATTCGCCCCTGGCTTTTCCGCATCGCGAGAAACCTCTCACTGAACCGGCGACGAGGCGTCTGGTCGAAAATCGAGCAACCGATGAGCGCGTTCGATGACGACCGGATCGGAGCGTTCTCGGACGGGTCCGATGCCAGCGCCGGTCTCGAACAGGCCCAGGAGGCCGTACGCCTCGAACGTGCGCTCGCCCGGTTGCCGACTGAAGCGCGAGAGCTCGTCCTTCTCCGTTTCATCGAAGAGATGTCCTACGCTGAGATCGCGAAGACCACGGGCCTGAGCGAGACGCAGCTTCGCGGCCGCGTCTTCCGCTCCCTCAAGCTCCTTCGTGCCGCTCTCGCGAAGGAAGGAGCCCCTCATGCGCTGTAAATCCGCTCTCACCCGCATCGACGCCGCCCGGACTGGTGAGCTCCCTGAGGCGGAGAGCACCGAGCTGCAGGACCACCTTCGTTCGTGTCCCAGCTGCGACGAGTCCCGTCGCGATCTGGAGGGCCTGGCGATCCTGGCCAGGGGGCTCAGAACGCGGCAGCTTCAAGCGGTAACCGTCCGCGACCGATTCGGCTCGTTCGCGTGGGAGGGACTGACGATCTTCGTTGCATTCGGTCCGCGCGGCATCCGAGAGATCACGAGCCGTGCCGCAACGGCTGCCGACTTCCTCCAGCGATGGGCCGCGCGTCATCCGGGGTCCATTCTCGAACAGGTCCCGATCCCGGCGGAAATCCGCACGGCGATCGAAAGCGTGCTCGAGGGTGCCGACCCCGGAGCAGTAGAGCTCGACCTGTCGGGGCTGACCGAGTTCGAAGTCGACGTGCTTTCGGCCATCCGAAAGATTCCACGCGGTGAAGTGCGACCCTACCGCTGGGTCGCCGCGGCTGTCGGCCGTCCGAAGGCGATCCGGGCCGTCGGAAACGTGATGGCGAGAAACCCCATCCCGCTCCTCCTCCCCTGCCACCGCGTAGTTCCCAACGGAGGAGGCATCGGAAACTACGGTTGGGGCCCGGAGGTGAAGCGTCGCCTCCTGCGTGCCGAGGGTGCTCCCGTCGAAGAGCTCGACCGCCTGAAAAAAGAGGGAGTGCGCTTCATCGGATCCCGCACGACCCGAATCTTCTGCTTTCCCACGTGCAAGGACGCGCGCCGCATTCGAAAGGAGAACGCCGCGTTCTTCCGTGATGAAGCCGCGGCGTCGAAAGCTGGATACCGCGCCTGTGCTCGCTGCAAGCCCACCGGGTCGTTCGCTTCCCCCCGCCCGTACCAGGGACTAGGGACTAGGGGCTAGGGGCTAGGAAAGGCAAAAGCGAGAACATCGGTTGTTGCTGTTGCTTTCCCTAGCCCCTGACCCCTAGCCCCTTGATTCCCGCCGTCACGGTTGTGTCATTGATCACACATCCGCTGCGTTAGGATCGAAATTGCCCAATTCGGCGGCATGATTCCGACTCACGCAGCGTTATATTGATCGCATCTCGTACATGACTCCGAATCGATCAAACCGCAGGCGTGCAGAGCGAATCCGACTTTCGAAGCCCTTCGTCTGTCGACTCGGCAGCAGCGGCGTCGTGCTCGTCGATATCAGCAATTTCGGCGCTAGAGTCGAGCACTACAGCCGGATCGAACGAGGGGCGAGGAAGACGCTCCGAATCCGGTTCGAAGGCGAAGAGATCACCATGTCCTGCGAGATCGTCGCATGCAAGGTGGAGCGTTTCATGCCCGGGGATGAAGGACTCACCGTCTATCGTTCCGGGCTCCGTTTTCTGGAAGAAGAGGGGGCTCAGTTCGAGCGGATCAAGAAGCTCACCTCCTCCTACGTGGCGAGCACTCTGGTGGAGCAGGTCGCCAACGCGCGAGGCTTTCAGGCTCCGGTCAGCGGGGACATGCCGATTTTTCGTAACGGTGCGCTCGCTTCGAACCGCTTCGACATCGGCTCGAGCCGGCTTGACGAGCATCTCCTTCCCACCCGGGATCTCACCCACAAGACGGGTTTCATCCGCTTTTCGTTCGATAAGACTCGCGGGTGGAATCGGAAATGGACGCTCGACTCGAAGCAGCCGGTCGAAGGTTTCACCATTTCGGCGAATGAGACCTGGGAGCAGGTCGAACTACTCTGCGATCTCTACAGGCGGAGCGACACCGAGGGACGAGCCCTGATCCGCACCCTTGCCGAGGCGAGTCTCGAAGGCGATCACGCTTCGCGCTCCTTACCTGCTCACTAGGCGGCCGGCCGAGTTCCCTCCCGTATAATCCCGCGAATGCGATTTCTGCCCACCGCTCTCCCCGGCGTGGTTCTCGTCGAGCCCCAGGTGTACGGCGACGAGCGGGGATTCTTCATGGAGATCTATCGGCTCGAACGGTTCGCCGAAGCCGGCATCAACCTCCCCTTCGTGCAGGACAACCATTCCGCTTCATCACACGGCGTGCTGCGGGGTCTCCACTACCAGCAGCCTTACCCGCAGGGAAAGCTGCTGCGCTGCATCGCCGGAGCGATCTTCGATGTGGCCGTGGACATCCGACGCGGATCCCCGACGTTCGGCCGCTGGGTCGGCTACGACCTGACGGCGGAGAACCGGCGCCAGCTCTGGATTCCGCCCGGCTTCGCGCACGGGTTCTGCGTGACGAGCGAACGGGCCGAAGTCGTCTACAAGTGCACCGAGGTGTGGCGGCAGGAGTTCGACCGTTCCATCCGATGGGACGATCCGGAGATCGGAATCGAATGGCCGGACTCCGGTCCGATCCTCTCCGCCAAGGACGCCGCGGCACCGACACTCGCGGAGGCGGCCGAGCTCCCGGAATTCGTCGGGGCATCCACGATGCTTGACACGCCATCCAAGCGCGGCTAATCTTCGCCGGCTCCGGGTAGGCGAAGCTTTCAGCTTCGCTCACAGGAACCGAAGCTTCCAGCTTCGGCGAAAGGCTCAGCACGGGAATGTTCCCCATGCGGCCACCGTTACCCGGTTGCACCCTGAGCGGGGTCGTAGTTCAGTTGGTTAGAACGCCGGCCTGTCACGCCGGAGGTCGCGGGTTCGAGTCCCGTCGGCCCCGCCATTTTGAATCGACAAAGCTTCAAGCCCGCGACGCTCCGCGGGCCTTTTTTTTGCCCGCAGGGAGACTCTCCCGCACAGGAAGAGATTCTCTGGTCCGCACTCCGACGGGATTTCGCGGGTCGATGTAGAATCCCGCCCCGGACCGACCATGAGCGACAAGTTCTACATCAGCACCGCCATCCACTACGTCAACGACCTCCCGCATATCGGGCATATCTACGAAAACGTCGTTGCCGACACCATCGCCCGCTACAGGCGCCTTCAAGGGGACGAGGTCTTCTTCCTGACCGGAACGGACGAGCACGGTCAGAAGATCGAGCGGAGCGCCGCAAAACAGGGCCTTTCCCCGATCGAGCTCGCCGATCGCGTCGTCGCCGACCACTACCGCCTCAACCGCGCACTCGGAATCTCCAACGACGACTTCATCCGGACCACCGAGGCACGCCACCGCCTCGGTGTCTACGAGTTGATCCGCCGCATTCAGGAGCAGAACCCCACCGACCTCTACCTCGGCGAGTTCTCCGGATGGTACTGCCAGAACGAGGAGAGCTTCCTCACCGAGACCCAGGTCGCGGATGGGAAATGCGAAAGCGGGCATCCGGTCGAGCGGATGACCGAGCACAACTACTTCTTCAAGCTCTCGAGATACCAGAAGCCGCTTCTCGACTTCTATAGAGACAATCCAGGATTCGTCCAGCCGCGCTCCCGTTTCAACGAGGTGATCTCGTTCGTCGAAAGCGGCCTGCGCGACCTCTCCGTCTCGCGAACGACGATTCGATGGGGAATCCCCTTCCCGGGCGCCGCGGGTGAGGCCGGTCACGTCATCTACGTCTGGATGGACGCGCTCACGAACTATCTCTCGGCTCTCGGATTCGGGTCGGGCGACGACGCTCGGTTCCACCGCTTCTGGCCAGCCGACGTCCACCTCATCGGCAAGGACATCATCCGGTTCCACGCCGTCTACTGGCCGGCCTTCCTGATGGCCGCCGGAGTGGAGCTCCCGAAATCGATCCTGGCTCACGGCTGGTGGCTCCGCGACAACGAGAAGATCTCCAAGTCGGTCGGCAACGTCGTCCGGCCGGATCACATCATCGACCAGTTCGGGCCGGATCCACTCCGCTACTTCCTGCTCCGCGAGATGGTGTTCGGACAGGATTCCAACTACTCGGACGAGTCTTTCCTCGGTCGGTACAACGCGGACCTGGCGAACGACCTCGGCAACACGCTCTCACGCGGTCTGAAGATGAGTGAGACCTACTTCGACGGGAAGACCCCTCCCGTGCCGTGCGATGACAACGACGTGAAGAAGGCGGCCGAAGCTGCCTTACCGGAGTTTCGGGAAGCGATGGATCGCTACGCATTCCAGAAGGCTCTCGATGCGGCGTGGAAACTCCTGGTGGCCATCAACGCCTACATCGTCAGCCGGGAGCCCTGGAAGCACTTCAAGGAAAAGGGGGCCGACGAGGCGCTCTCACGAATCCTATGGAACGTTCTCGAAGGAAACCGCATCGTCTGGACGATGCTGGCTCCGTTCATGCCGTCTCTCGCTCCCGAGGCACTGCGAAGACTCGGCGCGGCGGATGTACCCCTCGATTCAAACGCCCTCGCGTGGGGAGGCCTGCCGAATGACACGCCTCTGGCGCCAGGCGACGCGCTGTTCCCTCGAATCGACTCCGAGACATTCTTTTCAGCACCGACACCAGGAGGTAGCGTGACCGAACCGACCAAATCGACCACTGAGACCCCTACTGAAACCGACAAGAGCGAAACGAGCGGGCCTCCGATCGAGACCACCCAGGCGATGCCGCCCGATGATGCGAAGATCTCCATCGATCAATTCATGGAGGTCGAGCTCCGCGTCGCGCAGGTCGTTGCGGCCGAGCGGATCGAGAAGTCGAAGAAGCTACTGAAGCTGCGCGTGGACGACGGCGACGGAGAACGGCAACTCGTCGCTGGGATCGCCACGAAATACACCCCGGAAGAGCTCGTCGGACGGAAAGTCGTGATCGTCGCGAACCTGAAGCCGGCAAAACTGATGGGTACGGAATCGAACGGAATGGTTCTCGCGGCGTCGATCGACGGAGAGCCCACCCTTCTGTCGGTCGATCCAAGCGTGCCCAACGGAACCAGAGTTCGCTGAAGCGGTCTGGCTCTTCTTTTCCGAAATGCGCTGGCCCTGCATCCCCGCGCGGACCTATGTTGTCAGAGTAGGACGGCACGAAGCCTTCGACGCTCGATAAAGACCGTCCATGTCCGGCACGTTCGTGCGAGCCGAACACCCCTTCCGATGGCCACGGAAGGGGTGTTATTTTTTGAACCGTGGCCGCGGCTTTCCAGCCGCGGCGTGATTCAGTCGAGCCTGCGCACGCTCGGAAGGCAAAAGGTTGGGCTCCGGTCATGTTCCGACGATTCGGAAGCCGGCACCAGCCGCGGCTGGAAAGCCGCGGCCACCTCTACACCCCGACGGGATGCCAGACCGTCTTCATCTCGAGGTAATCGGCGATCGCTGCGAGCGATCCTTCCGGAGCGGCTTCCCCGCGAATCGTCCGCTTGACGTTCTCCGCCGCGGCGATCTCCGCATCGCGCAGCTCGTCACCCGAAACGGCCGAGAGATCGATCGCATTCACGTCCATGTGCGCGGCGAGCCAGGAGAGCAGCTCTTTCCTGAAACCGGAGATCAGGTTCACCACTCCGGCGGGAACGTCGGAAGTCGCGAAAATCTCTCCCATCGTAATACCCGGAAGAGGGCGTGATTCCGACACTACGGCGACGACGGTGTTTCCACCGACCAGGGCCGGCGCAATGCGCGCCGTAAGCCCCAGGAGCGAAGGGGTCTCGGGCGCTAGGACCCCAACCACGCCGGTCGGCTCGGGCAGCGTGAAGTTGTAGTAGGGGCCCGCAACCGGATTGACCGCGCCGAGAACCTGCGAGAATTTGTCGGACCAGCCGGCGTAGTAGACCCAGAGATCGATCGACTTCTCGACTTCACTCCGTGCTTCCGACCGTCCGGCACCCGCCCGGCGCAATTCCTCCTCGAGCTCTCCCGCGCGGGACTCGAGCACCTCGGCGATCCGGTAGAGAATCTGTCCGCGATTGACCGCCGTGCGGGAGGCCCATCCCGACTGCGCTTTCCGCGCCGCGACGATCGCGTTTCGCAGGTCCTTCCGCGAGCCACGGCATGCGTTGGCGAGCAGCTCACCCTTCGAGGAACTCACAGGATAGAACCTCCCCGACTCCGTTCGCGGAAACTCTCCATTGATGTAGAGCTTCCAGGTCTTTCTGACGTTCAGTCGATTCATCGATTGCTCCGCGGCGTCTCAGGACAGCTTCACGTAGGGCGCGAGACCGTGGAGGCCGCCTTCGCGGCCGAACCCCGATTCCTTGTAGCCGCCGAACGGCGAAGAGGGGTCGAACTTGTTGTAAGTGTTCGCCCAGACCACGCCCGCCTTGAGCTTCTGGGCGATCTTGAGGATGCGCGAGCCCTTCTCGGTCCAGACGCCGGCCGACAACCCGTACGGAGTATTGTTGGCCCGCTCGAGAGCTTCTTCCGGCGTTCGGAAAGTCAGCACCGAGAGAACCGGCCCGAAGATCTCTTCCTGCGCGATCCGGCTCGACTGCGCGACGCCGGTGAAGAATGTCGGAGCGAACCAGAACCCGCGGGATGGAAGCTGGCAGGAAGACTGGAACATCTCCGCCCCTTCGGCCACGCCGCTGTCGACGAGCTCCTGGATCTTCTCGAGTTGCTGGCGCGAGTTGATGGCGCCGACGTCGGTATTCTTGTCGAGCGGGTCACCGAGGCGAAGGGTCTCGATCCGTGCCCGCAGCTTGCGCATGAGCGGCTCGGCGATCGACTCCTGAACGAACAGCCTCGAGCCGGCGCAGCAGACGTGCCCCTGATTGAAGTAGATTCCGTTCACGATTCCTTCGACCGCCTGGTCGAGAGGAGCATCCTCGAAGACGATGTTCGCCGCCTTGCCACCCAGTTCGAGCGTGAGCCGCTTACCGGTTCCGGCCAGCGCGCGCTGAATCCTCTTGCCGACCTCCGTCGAACCCGTAAAAGCGATCTTGTCGACTTCCGGATGGCGGACGAGCGCGGCGCCCGTCTCCCCCGCACCGGTGATGATGTTGACCACGCCCGGGGGGAGGTCCGCTTCCTGAAAGATCTCGGCGAGCATCATCGCCGTGATCGGCGTGGTTTCGGCCGGCTTGAGGACCACGGTGTTTCCCGCCGCCAGGGCAGGAGCGATCTTCCAGGCCGCCATCAGCAGAGGAAAGTTCCAGGGAATGATCTGACCCGCGACGCCCAGAGGCTCGACCTTGCGGGTTGGGAATGCATACGCGAGCTTGTCGGCCCACCCGGCGTAATAGAAGAAATGAGCTGCCGCGAGCGGGACGTCGATGTCCCGCGACTCCTTGATCGGCTTGCCCCCGTTCATAGTCTCGGCAACGGCGAGGGCGCGCGACTTCTCCTGGATCAGTCGGGCAACGCGGAAGATGTATTTCGCCCGCTCTGACGGCTTGACCTTCCGCCAGGTCTTGTCGAACGCGCGGCGGGCTTCGTTCACTGCCGCATCGACATCGGCCTCCCCTGCTTCCGACACTTCGGCCAGAATCTCCTCGGTGGCGGGGTTGATCGTCGGAAAATATCGACCCGAACGGGGCGCCACGAACTTGCCGCCGATGAAGAGCTCGTAGCGCGGCTCGATCCGGACGTGGTCGACCGCTTCGCGCGAGGGTGCGTACTCCCAACCGGCCGCCATCGGGGAGGCCGGGCCGGGCTTGAGGCGCTCGAGGGCGCCCTGCGGATCGTGAATCTGTTCGGTCGTCATGTCGGCTTTCGTCAATCGAGTGTGAAGTAGTCCGGTGACTGGTAGGCGCCCGTGGCTTCCTTGCGCAGCTGCATGAGAATGTCGTTCAGCAGAGAGCTGGCGCCGATGCGGAACAGGTCCGGGGTCATCCATTCCGCTCCCAGCGTTTCGTAGAGCATGACGAGATAGGCGAGCGCCAGCTTCGCGTTCGAGATGCCCCCCGCCGGCTTCATCCCGATCCTGACGCCGGTGAGGTGATGGAAATCGCGAATCGCCTCGAACATCACCAGCGTCACCGGCAGAGTGGCGCCGACCGGGATCTTTCCCGTCGAAGTCTTGATGAAGTCGGCCCCGGCGTACATCGCGATCATCGAGGCCTTCCGGACCTGATCGTAAGAGCCGAGCTCTCCCGTCTCGAGGATGACCTTCAGGTGAGCCGGACCACAGGCTTCTTTCACTTCCGCGATCTCGTCGAACACTCTCTGGTAATCACCGGTAAGAAACGCCGCCCGGCTGATGACCATGTCGATCTCGTCGGCGCCCATCGCGACGGTTCGACGGACCTCGTCGATTCTGACCTCCAGCGGACTCTGTCCGCTGGGGAAAGAGGTCGCGACGGCCGCCGTCTTCACGCCGCTCCCTTTCAGCGCCCGGGTCACGAACGGAACCATGTTCGGATAGACGCAGACGGCACCGACGTGGGGAATGCTCGCATCGAGCGGGTCGGGAAGGATCGCCTTGCGACAGAGGGCGCGGACCTTGCCCGGCGTGTCCTTTCCCTCGAGCGTCGTCAGGTCGATCATGCTGATCGCCAGCCGCAGCGCCTGGACCTTCGTCTCCTTCTTGAGGGACCGTTTCGCCAGGGACGCTGCGCGCTCTTCGACTCCGACCTGATCGACCGGAACCAGAGTGCTCAGCGCGTCCGAAAGGTTGCGCCGATAGGGTGACGGAGCCGGCCTCGCCGGCTGCTGACTGGTCGTGAGCTCGCTCATGTTTCCGCCGTAACTTAGCACAGGAAAGGGGCGCCTCGCGGCGCCCCCCGGGGGTCACGCGCAAGGGACTCGCCCTCTTTCGATTCGGGAGGTCGTCCGGATTTCGCGCTCGAGGTGTCGCCGGCGGCGGCCGGACCGATGCCATCGGTCCCTACAATCGCGATTTACTCAATCCTCGGCAGACGACGTCGGGTCGGCCGAACGGCATCGCTCTCTGTCTCCGACGCGATGCCGGCTTCGGTGCCCGACTCCCCGGGCGCCGTTGGCCGTTCGGTCGCGCGCCGTCGCACTCCCTCGTCGAGATCCGGACGCCATCCCTCTTCGGTCAGCGTCCATACGTCGGAGAAGTAGTAACCGGCATAGCCCCCGAAGATCGTCATCTGTTCGCGCGTCGGATCCCAGGCGAGCCCGCCATTCTGGCGTGCGGGCAGCTCGGTCGTTGCCGACACGAGCGTCCACTTCGATCCGTTCCAGGTGTAGTGCTCGTTGATGAACTCCTCGTTCTCGTTCTTGCCGCCGATCATGTGGACGAGGTTCGATTCGGGATCGACTCCGATGAGCGCTCCATATCGCGGCGGGGGTGAATCGACGTTGGTCAGCTCCACCCAGTCCTTACCGTCGAAGGTCCACGTGTCGCCGAAGCGAACCAGCTTCCCCTCCTCTTTCGTCCGGCCGATTCCGCCGTAGAGGATCGTCCGCTGGCTCACCGGGTCGAAGAACATCATCGCGAGCGCGCGGAAGCCGGGGTGCTTCTTCCCGTCGACTTTGGTCCAGGTCGAGCCGTTCCAGGTCCAGGTCTCACGGGAGTAATTTGCCGAGAAACCGCCGTAGAGCACGGACCGGCCGAGCTTCGGGTCGAATTCGAACGAGCGCCACTGCAGCACGGGAGGCTTCTTGTCCACGCTCGGGAATGCGGTCCACGACGCGCCGTCCCACTCATGCACCGAAGAGTCGTTACAGACGATCACGAGACGCTTGCGCACCGAATCCCACGTCCCGACCGGGAAGAGGCAGGTCGCCGGCTGGTTCGCGGCGGTCACCCGCTGCCAGTTTCCGTTGGAGTACTTCCAGAGATCGCCGAAGGCGTTGAGGCCGCCGAAGAGCCATGTCGCGTTGTGCTCCGGAGCGCTCTCGAACACCATCAGGGAGCGGGGGCCGGGTGAATACGTCGTGCCAGCGCGCAGCCAGCGCCCATCGCGGTAGCGGTAGGTGTCGTTGCGATCGAACCCGAACTCGGTTCCGCCGAACAGGATCGTCTCACCGCGCGCGGAATCGTAGGTCATCGCGTGACCGAGAACGCCACCGATCACTCCGCCGGTCGTGGTGATCTTCGTCCAGTTGACGCCGTCCCACTCCCAGGTCTCGCCGAGGGCGTTGCCGTTGATGCAACCGCCGCCTGCGAGCAGCACGTTGCCGTTGTGCTCCTGCCAGACCATTCCGGTCAGGCTGACGCACTCGGGGAGAGTCTCGGGCTCGATTCGCTCCCACGCCGACCCGAGGTAGCGGTACATGACCGTCGTACCATCTTCCGCCATCCCCAGCGCCAGGACTTCGTTTCGGGCTCCGTCCCACGTGAGGGTCGGATTCAGGACCATCGGCCCGTCCGAACCGGTCTGCACCCAGTTCGTTCCGTCGAACTCCCAGGTGTCCCGAAAAACGGTGTCAGCCCCGCCTCCGAAGATGATGAAACGCCCCCGGTCGCGATCGAAGGTGTGTCCCGGAAGCCGTCGCGCCGGGGGCGCCGTCGCTGTCTCGATCCGGGACCAGACGCGGTCCTTGAATTGCCAGGTGTCGTTGAGGATGCCATCCCCGACGGTCCCGCCGCCAAAGACCAGGATTCTCTCGCCATCGAAGTCCGAGACCATCGCAAACGCCGCTCGCGGCGCCGGAACCTCGGCCAGGTAACGCTGTATCCAGCGCCGGCCGGTCCACTCCCAGGTCTCGGCGAGGTGATCGCGCGCGTCGCTGCGGTCACCCCGGACGAACCGGGGAGTCAGCCCCCCGAACAGGATCGGGCGGTCGATTCCCGGTTCGAAAGCCAGCTGCGCGCTGGTGCGGGACGACGGCTGACTCTGGGCGGGAACGGCTGCAAGGACGGACAGGATTGCTCCGCAGGCGATGCGGAGAAGAAGACCGGAAGAACGTTTCATCGGGTTTGAGGGCCTCTCGCTGGGTAAGTTTCAGAAAACTATGAGTTGAGACGCTTGTGCGAGGGCAACGGTCACGGGTAGGGACAAATTCCGATTCGGATGGGTCCCTTTCCCGGTCAACGGGCGTCCGACTCGTCCCTGCGCGTCTCGCGTCTTTCGGTCAGCAAGGTCCCTCTTCTTCCCCGGTCCCTTCGCCGTTCCCGCTGCGTGAGGAACCCCTCCTCGAAAGCGACCTGGACGATCGCGGCAGCCGGAATGGCCAGGATGGCGCCGACCACGCCCAGCATGGAACCACCCACCAGGAAGGCCACGAAGACCGCGAGCGGTGAAACCGACACCTTGTCCGACATGATTCGCGGGACGAGGAAGTAGTTCTCCACCTGCTGGATCAGGATCGCTGCGGCCAAAACGGACCAGAACTGCCAGGGGGAGAGGAACAGCGCGACGATGAGCGCCGGAACCGCGCTCAGAATCGGGCCGACGATCGGAATCATCTCCCCGACCGCTGCCACGATGGCGAGGGGGATCGCATAGGGAATCCGGAGGGCCGTCAGCACGACCAGCGTCGCCAGCCCGACGATCAGGGAAAGGGTGAGCTGCCCGGCGAGCCATGAGCTCATCCGTCGAGAGATCCGACGCGCCGTTCTTCGCTTCTTCCCCCGCTCTTCGGCCGGATAGAAGAGGAGGAACAGATTCCTCAGCCTTTCGGCGTCGATCATGATGTAGACGATCAACGCCAGGACGATGACGATCGACGCGATCAGTGTCACCGCGCTCCGAAGGTAACCGAACACAGGAATGCCCTGCGCCTCGGTCGAGAGCATCTTCCTCATCTCGTCGACCGGCAGCATTCTTCCGAGAGGAGTAAGGATGTGCTGGTCGATCAAAGCAGGAAGCTGCACCGCAAGGTCGCGCCCCTCTACCAGAACCACGGGAAGGCCGAAGACCGCGAACAACACAGCTGTCACGAGAAACGGCACATAGACCAGAATCACCGCCGTCCCTCGCCGGATCCTCTTCCCCAGATAATGACGCGTTCGGACCCGGACCTGATGCACCGCCGGCGAGATGCCGGCTGCGAGGACCCCGGCGATGAACAGCAGAATCAGGATCCGGCGGATCTCCCACAGGAACACGACGGCGATCGCCACGCCGAAGAAGATGAGCATCTTCTTCGCGAAGAGCAGCAGCTCGCCATTCGACCCGATTGAACCGTTGGTCCCGTTCATCAGGTGGCCGCTCCGCTCAGATGCGTCGCGATCGCGTTACGGATCGCAGCTTCTCCGACCGCGCCGACCAGACGCCCCTTCTCGACGCCTCGACTCATGAGCACAGCCTTCCCGCCCCTTCCTGCTTCGGGAAGTCGGTTGGCCTGGCCACAGGCGGGACAGCTCACGATCGGGCGCGACATGGCGAGTTCGGAAGAGGCTGCTTGCGAAGAAAGGGCCAGCAGTGGCAGAGGATCTTTTCCTCTGCCGATCGGCCTACCCGACATTCCCGAAGAACTAGAATCCCGCCATGGATTTCCGCGAAGCTGGCGAACACGACCTTCCCGCGATCCGCCGGCTGCTCGCCGCGGCCAACGACACCCCCTGGGATCTGGAGCGGGTCGCGCAGGAGAAATGCTTCCAGCCCGGCCCGCAAGGCCCGCCAGTGACGATCGTCGCGGAAGAAGCGGGAGAGCTCGTCGGCATCGCGACTTCGACCTCCCACGCTCTCCGACTCCTCGCGGTCCGCCCGGACCGCCGGCGCGAGGGCATCGGCTCGGCGCTCTTCAAGCGCTCGCTGCGCACCGGATCGGGCCGACTCTCGATTTATGGCGAAGCCGGAAACTACTTTCTTCCCGGGGTTCCCGAGAGCGACCGCGCAACGATCTCCTTCTTCAGATCGCTCGGACTCGACGAGGAGGCGGAGCCTGCCGTCAACCTCGTTCTCTCGCTGGAGGGAAACTCGCGCATTCCGAACGATTTACCGGACAAGGTCGAGCGCGGATCCCCGGCCGATCGGGATCGCATCACGGAGTTCGCAGAGAGGCACTTCGGCTCCGCCTGGGCATGGGAGGTTTCGAGGGCGTTCGAGAACACTCCCCCCACCCTCTTCATCGTCTGCGACGAGGAGGGTCGCGTTGCGGGGTTCTCGGCCCACGACGCGAACAACCGCGGGCTGGGCTTTTTCGGCCCGATGGGAGTTGAGCCGGGGCAGCGAGGGAAAGGCACCGGCCGCGCTCTGCTGGTCGCCTCGCTGATCGATCTGCATCGCCTCGGCTACCGTGAGGCGGTGATCTCCTGGGCGGCGAACGCCGGGTTTTATGAGGAGGTGGCCGGGGCAGCACGGCGCTTCTCCATGATTCGGTTTTCCGCGACGCGGTAGAACTCGCTATGATGACGTCGCTCAACCACCAACGTCATTCAAGGAGCTCCAGAATGCCCATTCGATTCGCTGCTTTCATCCTGACGGTCGTCCTCATGACCGCCGGTTCGCTCGAAGCGCAAACGACGCGCGCCCCTCTCACGGACGAGGAAAGGACGGCGTGGCTGGCTGCCGATCTCAAAGCCATCAGCCGCACCGCAGAACTGGCGGACAAGCTCGGCGACGTGCGCCAGGTGATGCTCGCCATGATCGATCAGCAGATCGAATGGCTCCGCGAGGCGAGAACGGACGGCAGCTACCGCTGGGCGTCCCTCCAGA
The DNA here is from genome assembly GCA_046260175.1 of Thermoanaerobaculia bacterium. GTDB lineage: Bacteria > Acidobacteriota > Thermoanaerobaculia > Gp7-AA8 > Gp7-AA8 > JBHEPS01. The sequence goes on along the minus strand of JBHEPS010000006.1, from coordinate 12,180 downwards.
GGGAAGAAGGAGGGCGCAGGACCGAACAGAAGAACCTCGAACGTGTGTGGACGGAGAGCGAGCTTCACGAGGTCTCGATCTCAGCCCCTTCCGCCTACCGGTTGCTGATCAGCGTACCTTCGAAGCGCGGTATTTTTTCTTCGAACAACCGCGTGTTCGTGAGGAACGTGGTCGTCGACTCGATCGATGCCGAGGGGAAGAACAAGCGGACGGATCTTCCGGTCCACGTCTGGGTCGACCCGGGTGACTCCCACGGCGTGGCGATCCCCGACATCGAGCGGAGCGTCAAGGCTACGGCGAACCTCGGTGTGGAGAGCGGTGGCAGCCGGGCCGTGGCCGATGTCATCCTTCTCGAGCCGTCCCTCGCGGACGATCCGCTGAACCCGTACTTCCCCGCCGTGCGGCGCCTGGTGGACATGAGGACCATCGTGTCGCGAGGCGACATCCGCCGGGGGGAGCTGAAGACCGCGGCCGACGAGGCGCTGCTCGATCTGCCCGGGGAACTGGAGAAGCGGGTGGCTTCGCAACGCGAGGCAATCGAGAGGCGAAGGACCATCGCGATGGGAGGAGAACTGCTCGGAACGATCGAGATTGGAGATGCGACGCCTGACGTAGTCGCGAAACTCGAGCGGATCCTGCGGCTCCTTTCCGGTCCGCTCGAGGAGCAGGCCGGAGCGCGGGCAGAGCTCGAGGAGTTGATCCGGCAGCTTCAGCCGGTGGCCGCGCCCGCAATGCCCCAGAATTGAGCTGACCAACGGACGCTACGGGCTCATGGTACGGTTCTGGAAGCGTTCCCCCGGTCGGATATGAAACGAAAATCGCAGGGGCCCGGAACCCCACGAGAGACGGGAACATCGAAGACAGCCCGGATGCCGAAGAACTCCGCGCCTGCCCGGAAGCCGCCGCTCTTTCTTCCGTTGGCGATCGGCATGTCGGGCGGCGTGATCCTATCGACTGCCGCCTTCTGGTTTTTCAAGCAGCAGGCTGAGAACGTCGTCGAGGGAAAGGCCGACCGCTACGACACCAAGCTCCTAGAGGTGATTCACTCGGCGCAGAGCCCGAATATCGATCGGGCGATGCGCGTGGCCACGACGCTCGGCTCGCACACCGCCATCGGCAGCTCGGCTGCGGTCACCGCCCTCGTGATGATTCGCCGTCGCCGGCCGCACGACGCCTGGACGGTCCTGATCAGCACGGGCGGCGCGATGGTGCTGAACACGGTCCTCAAGGCGATCTTTCAACGACAGCGACCCCAGGAGCTGCATCGGCTCATCAAGCTCCCGAAGTCCCACAGCTTCCCCAGCGGGCACTCGCTTCTCTCGGCGGCCACCTACCCAATCGTGGTTCACCATCTGGTGGAGCGGCTTCCCGTGCGGGTTCAGGTGGTTGCTCTGCTGGCAACCGCTGGCCTCATCGGCTCAGTGGGGTATTCGAGAATCTACTTCGCGGTCCACTTCCCCTCGGACGTGCTTGCCGGATTCACGGCAGGACTCGGATGGCTGGGGCTGACCTCGCTCTCGCACACCCTGATGGACCGCGACATGACCGCGCGCGAACGTCGTCGCCTCGCGAGGCTCGAACGCGAGATCGCCCTGGATGAGCAGGAACCTCCATCGGGGGTATGATCTCGTCTTGCGTCTGGCGAGCCCTTCGCAGCCGAAATGATCGGCGGCGGTGAGGCGTTACCACGTCCACTAAGTTCTCTAGAAAAAGGGATTTGCATGTCAGCGTCCGCCCCATTTGGAACCAACATCGCCTTCATCGAAGAGCTCTACGACAAGTACCGGCAGAATCCGCTGTCCGTGAGCGCGAGCTGGCGTGAGTTCTTCCAGGACTACGAGCCGCAGCCCGACCTCGACGAGAACGGATCCGGAGAGGCTCCGGCCACCGCCTCCCAGTTCGAGGAGAACGCTTCCTGGTCTCCGCAGCCGGTCGGCGGCGGGAAACCGAGCCAGGGAGATGCGCCCGCGGCGGCGCCAGCCCCGGCCGCGCCCACGCCCGCGAAGCCCGCTCCGGCTCCGCCAGCACCCGCTGCGAAGCCGTTGGCGAAACCGGCCGCGACGCCGGCTGAAGAAGCGCCTCCGCCGGCCCAGGCTTCGGTTCTCCGGGGCGTCGCCGCAAAGATCGTCCAGAACATGGAGTCCTCGCTCGAGGTCCCGACGGCGACTTCGGTCCGCTCGATTCCGGTCAAGGTCCTGGAGGAAAACAGGAAGGTCATCAACCACCATCTGACCCTTCAAGGGCAGCACAGGGCTTCCTACACTCACGTCATCGCGTGGGCAATCGTGAAGGCTCTCCGAGCCTTCCCCCGGATGAATTCCTTTTTCGAAATGCGAGAGGACCAGCCAAACCGCGTCGATCCTCCGCACGTGAACTTCGGTATCGCGATCGACATCGAGAAGAAGGACGGCTCCCGTACGCTGGTCGTACCCAACATCAAAAAGGCCGACACGCTGGACTTCGGGCAATTCATGCGCGGGTACAACGACCTGGTCCGAAAGGCGCGAAAGAACGCTCTGGAAATCCCCGATTTCGAGGGGACGACAATCTCGCTGACGAATCCAGGGATGATCGGCACGATCGCCTCGGTGCCGCGGTTGATGCAGAAACAGGGGACGATCATCGCGACCGGTCAGATCGACTATCCCCCGGAATACGCGGGATCCGATTCCGAGGTGATCGCGGAGCTGGGCGTCTCGAAGGTCATGATGATCACCTCGACGTACGACCACCGGATCATCCAGGGCGCCGAGTCCGGAGCGTTCCTCGCGCAGGTCGATTCGCTCCTTCTCGGGCAGGAGAATTTCTACGACGAGATCTTCCGCGATCTCCGGATTCCGTATGAGCCGCTTCGGTGGTCGAAGGATCGCCGCCCTTCCCTCTTCGGCGGAATGCAAAGCGAGGAAGTATTGCGGCGCCAGGCGAGCGTGCTTCAGCTGATCCGCGCTTACCGGGTGCGTGGTCACCTGATCGCCGACCTCGATCCACTCGATTACAAGGTCGGTGTTCATCCGGAGCTCAACCTCAACTACTACGGTCTTACGATCTGGGATCTGGATCGCGAGTTCATCACCGGAGGGCTCTCCGGGGCGTCTACCGCTCGCCTGCGCGAGATTCTGGACATCCTGCGCGAAACGTACTGCGGGAAGCTCGGGCCCGAGTACATGCATATCCAGAGTCCGACCGAGAAGAAGTGGCTGCAGGACCGGATGGAGCCGTCCCGGAACGCGGCCGCCCTCGATGGCGCGCTCAAGCGCCGGATCCTGATGAAACTGACGGACGCCGAGGTGTTCGAGAGGTTTCTCCACACCAAGTACATCGGACACAAGCGTTTCTCACTCGAGGGAGCGGAATCCCTCGTGCCGATGGTCGATCACCTGTTCAACCGGGCGGCTGAGGCGGAGGTCGAGAGCTTCGTCATCGGCATGGCGCACCGCGGCCGGTTGAACGTGCTGGCCAACCTGATGGGGAAGTCGTACGAGAAGATCTTCAACGAGTTCGAAGGAGATCTCGACCCCGACAGCGCGCAGGGATCCGGCGACGTGAAGTATCACCTCGGAGCCGAGGGAATTCACAAGGCGGTCAATGGCAGGGATATCACGCTCACTCTCGCGTCGAACCCGAGTCATCTGGAGGCGGTCGATCCAATCGTCGAGGGGATGGTCCGCGCCACGCAGAAGCTGCGGGACGACCGTGATCGTTCGAAGGTGATCCCGTTGCTGCTCCACGGTGATGCGGCCTTCGCGGGTCAGGGTGTCGTGGCGGAGACGCTCAACCTCTCGCAGCTGCCCGGATACACGACGGGCGGAACGGTGCACGTGGTCATCAACAACCAGATCGGCTTCACCACCGGCCCCGAGGAGGCGCGCTCCTCCGTCTACGCCACCGACATCGCCAAGATGGTTCAGGCTCCCATCTTCCACGTGAATGGCGACGACCCGGAAGCATGTGTCCGCGCGATCGAGATCGCGTTCGAGTTCCGCCAGAAGTTCTCGAAGGACGTCGTCATCGACATGCTTTGCTACCGGCGGCTGGGGCACAACGAGGGTGACGACCCGTCGTTCACCCAGCCGCGGATGTACAAGCTCATTCGCGATCATCGGTCGACGCGGAAGCTCTACACCGAGAACCTGCTGCGCAAGGGTGATCTCGATCCGAAGGAAGCCGAGAGCTGGCTCGACAGCTTCCAGGCCAAGCTCCAGGAGGGATTCGATCGCACGCGCGAGACCGAGAGTCCGCACGTGCCGGACGCCGATCCTCTCTATACCGACGAGGAAGTCACTGGGGTTCAGCCCGAGCCGTCTCCCGATACTTCGGTGAGTTCTCAGGCCGTGAAGATCATCGGGCAGGCGATCACTACCGTCCCCGAGAGCTTTCAGATGCACCCGAAGCTCAAGCCGCTGCTCGACAAACGCCGTGCGATGCTCGAAGGGACCAACTCGCTCGACTGGGCCATGGGCGAGCATCTCGCCTTCGGCGGAATCATGCTCGACGGCTTCCGGGTCCGGCTGAGCGGGCAGGACAGCGGCCGGGGCACCTTCTCGCACCGCCATGCCGTGTTCGTCGACTATCAGACGGGACACGAATACCTCCCGCTCAACGACCTCAAGGAGGTGAGCACTCTCGACGACACGCTCCCTGCCCACCAGCGGCTCACCGAGGACGCGATGATCGGCTTCTCGGTTTACGACTCGCTTCTCTCCGAGTATGGCGTCCTTGGATTCGAGTACGGCTATTCGGTGGTCGATCCCGACACTCTGGTTCTCTGGGAAGCGCAGTTCGGCGATTTCATGAACGGAGCGCAGATCATCATCGATCAGTTCATCTCGAGCGCGGAAGAAAAGTGGGGACAGCACAGTGGACTCGTCCTGCTGCTTCCGCACGGCTACGAGGGGCAGGGTCCCGAGCACTCGAGCGCGCGCCTCGAACGGTTCCTGATCCTCTGCGCCGAGGGGAACATGCAGGTGATCTATCCCACGACTCCGGCCCAGTATTTCCATGCGCTGAGGCGCCAGATGCGCAACCAGCCGCGAAAGCCGCTCGTCGTGATGACGCCGAAGTCGCTCCTCCGCCACCCGCAGGCCGTTTCGCCCATCGACAATTTCACCAGCGGCCGATTCGAGCCGGTTCTCGACGACCCGATGTTTCTCGCGAACGGAAACGATCCCGGCGCGGTCCGGAAGATCGTCTTCACCTCCGGAAAGCTGTTCTACGACCTTTCGGCAGCTCGCGAGCAGAACGGCACGAAGGACGTCGCAATCCTCCGGCTCGAGCAGTTCTACCCATGGCCGAAGCCGATGATTCTCGAGGCCCTCGGCCGATACTCGAATGCGACCGAGATCGTCTGGGCGCAGGAAGAACCGAGAAACATGGGCGGCTGGGATTTCATCGACGAGAAGCTCGCCCCCCTCACCTCTCTTCCACTCAGTTACCTCGGACGTCAGTTCAGCGCCTCGCCGGCGACCGGCTCTCACGTCCGTCACGAAGCTCAACAGAAGGCAATCGTCACCAAAGCGCTGGCCTGACCCAGGAGGCAAGACCCCGCATGGCTCTCACAGAACTCTCGCAGCTCGACGACTCGTCCAGGCTCTGGATCTTCGCTGCTCCCATTCCGCTCGACCCGCCGGTAAGGCAGCAGATCGAGGACGCCTTGACCCTATTCGCCTCCACCTGGAAATCGAAAGGCAACGACGTGCAGGCGGCTTTCGAGATTCACGACGAGCGATTCCTGGTTGTCGCGGCCGAGGAGGCGGTGATGAACTCCGGCTGCTCCATGGACAAGCTCTTCCGGACGCTGCGCACTCTTTCAGCGGAAGTCGGCATCGATCTGCTGGATTCGACGCCGATTTTCTGGAGAGAGGGTGATCGGGTACGGTCGAGTTCGCGATCGGAGTTCCGTCAGCTCGCCGAGTCCGGAGAGGTTGGATCCGGGACATTGGTTTACGACATTACGGTCGATTCGATCCCGGCTTTTCGCGAGGGACGCTGGATTCGACCGGCGGCAAGCTCCTGGCACGCGTCGGCCTTTCCGCTTGCAAAGGTCTCCTGAGCCATGAGCTTTTCGAGCATCGCCCGCTTTCTTCGCGAGCAGGTCGCCGGTCCCTCCCCCGAGGAGCAAGAGCGCGAGCATCATCACCGGATGCGCCTGGCAACGGCTTCGGTTCTTCTGGAGATCGCCTACGCCGACGACTCCTTCTCGATCAGCGAGAAGAAGGACATCGTCGAGTATCTCCGCTCCCGGTTCGACCTCGATCAGGACGACGCGAGGCAGCTGGTCGAGTCGGCCGAAGAGCTCCGCTCGGAGACGATCGACCATTTCGCGATGACGAACTACATCCGGCAGAACTCCACCATCCCGGAGCGCATCGAGATCGTGAAAGAGATGTGGCGCCTGGTTTACAAGGATGGCAACCTCCACCAGTACGAAAATTACCTCGTTCGCAAGTTAGCCGGCCTCATCGGCCTCGAGCATCACGTCATGATCGAGGCGAAGCTCGCGGTCCAGGGAGAAATGGACGCCGAGCGGAAGCCCGAAACCTGAGTTCGTCAAAAACGCGGCACGAGATTGGAATGGGACTGCACGTCGGATCCAACCAGGATCCAGAAAACGGAGGAAATTCATGAAACTGAATGCCGTTGTGCTCGCACTGGGCCTGGCCCTTCTCGCCGGACCGGCTTCTTCGCAGCCGGTTGAGCCTTCCGCGGTGCTCGAAAGCGGTGCCGGAAACCGGCTCGTGATCGGCGCTGCGGGAACCGTCCAGGGAGTCAGCCAGCTCTTTCAAACCCACCTGACGATCGCGAACTTCCGGAACGAGACACAGCGGGTCAGGATCGACTTTCTCGCTCAGGGCGTTGCCAATCCCGAGCCCCAGACGGAGACGCTCACGCTCGGCCCCCGAAACTTCATCAGCCGGACGATCCCGTGGGATGGACTCGGAGCGTTGATTCTGACGGCCGTCAACGAGGATGGTACGGACGACAGCGCCGGTAACTTTTCGGCCATCGCCCGAATCTATTCGGGTGACGCGTGCGGCGAGGGAACCGTTTCTCAGTCCTTCAAAGCGGAGCGGGTCGGAACGATCTCGGGTTCCACGTCTGCGTACATTCTCGGACTCGAGCAGGACCGACTGTTCCGGACCAATATCGGCATCGTGAATCTCGACCCCGACAACGCGTATACCTTCAACATCAGCGGCTCGGGTCAGGGAGGCATCGGCACGGCTCAGGTCACAGTCCCTCCGATGTCGATGGTTCAGACTCCCCTTCCCCCGGCATGCGCGGACGGCGATTGCACGCACGAGTATGGCGATCTGGTCGCGACGGTAGCCCGCGCATGTCTTCCGAATCCAATGCCGTGTCCAGTGCCCGGCGACTGGTTTGCCTATGGCTCGTCAGTCCACAACGGATCCGGTGATGCATGGGTCTCTTCAGCGGTTCAGGTCACGATCCCGGAATGACCAGGTGAAGAGGGTGGAGCGCACAGCGCTCCACCCGCCAGGGAACCTCTGCACAAGCAGAGGTTCCTTATTTTTTTTGCGTCATGAGCGCGAAGCCGATCATCTTGTAGAGCAACCGGGCGCCGACGTTCGCGTCCCACTCCGTTTCGCCGGGAGCCACCTCACAGAGATCGAGGCCGACGACCGTTCGGCCCGACCGGGCGAGCGCCCGAAGTAGTCCCATCGCCTCGTTCCAGGAGAGTCCGCCGGGTACCGGAGTTCCCGTCCCTGGACAGAGAGTCGGATCGAGTCCGTCGATGTCCCAGGAGAGGTAGACGGTCTCGGGAAGCTCGCCGACGATCGCGTCGCAGATCGAGGCCCACGACTCCCCTCTCTCCTTGCGGGAGGCGAGATCCGCATCGTAGAACGGGCGGATTTTCCCGCCTGACTCCTCGATCATCCGCTGCTCGCTCCGGCCGAGATCCCGCAAGCCGACCTGAACCAGGCGCCCGACATCCGGAACGCGCGTCATCACGTTGTGAAAGATCGAGGCGTGCGACCAGATGAAGCCCTCATAAGCCTCACGCAGGTCGGCATGCGCGTCGAGATGGAGAATTCCGAGACCGGGATAGCGCTCGGCCCACGCCTGAATCGCGCCGAAAGGAACGGAGTGATCCCCTCCGAGCACGACGGGCATGCGTCCAGCCGCGATCCACCGCTTCGTTTCCTCGTAGACCCAGCGGTTCATTCTGTCGCCGTAGTCGTTCACCTTCCGGACGGCTTCGAGCAGAGCCGAGTCATTCGAGGCGCCACCCGCCTCGATCACCGGGCCGGCGAGCCGTTTCGCTTCCCTCCCCCACTCCTCGAGCTCCGTCGGGTTCTGCAGCATCGCGATTCCCGCCCGGTAAGGCTCGCCCGTCTCGTGGTCGTGCAGATCCACCTGTCGCGACGCTTCGAACACGGCCGCCGGTCCCTGCGAGGTTCCGCCGCCGTACGAGGTCGTTGCCTCGAAAGGAACGGGGATGATCACCACGTGTGATTCTTCCGGGGAAAAGGGGAGTCCGAAGATGCCGGAGTCACCTGCTGCAGGGGCGTCGGGGTTGAAAGTCGAAGGGTCGAAAGGCATCGGTTCTCCTCGGAAAGACGGCGGATTCGGGGCGGTGCGGGGTATCAATCGAGATCGAGCGGGTTCTTCATCGGCTTGTCCGACTTGTCCGCTCGTTGCATCGCCTGCTTGAACTTCTCCTCCAGCAGTCGAGCGCGGTCTTTCTGACTCTCCATTTCTCGATCGAACTTCTTCGCCATCTCGTCTTTCTGGCTTTTGAGCTCAGAGAGCATCGAGTCGAAATTGTGCTTCTGGGACTTCTCTTTTGCCTTGTGCCAGAGAATTTGACCGGTATCGCGGTCGATCACGATGGTGGCATCGCAGTCGGGACAGAGTATCTCGATGTTTTCGCTCATGGCGGCCTCCGGTTTCCGGAGCGCGATTGTACCCGAGCGGGCGGCATTCGATCCGGCCGCTGCAGCCAACGGTGGCGGAGGATCCGGTCCTCCGAGGGCAGGATGCAACGCTTCGAAGAGAGAGCCACTCGAACCGGGCGATCTCGGCTGGCAAATATCGAGGCAGAGGAAAAGATCCTCTGCCACACCCGTTACTCCCGCTACAATCGCGGGCATGTCAGTGCCCGGTGACCACACTCCGTCCGGATTCCGTCTCGGCTCTCTCGGCGGCACGACGATCCACCTCGAAGGGACTTTCCTGATTCTGATGGGGCTGTTCGTGATCCTCGACATCGAGCGGGGACGACCTCTCCAGAACGCCCTGCTGTGGGTTCCGATCCTGCTGATCAGCGTGCTTTTCCATGAGATCGGACACGCGGCGCTCATCGGGCTCTTCGGCTTCGGGCGCAGCGCGATCGTCCTGGGAGGCTTCGGCGGGGTCACGATCAACCGCCGGTCGGCCGTCCCCTGGAAAGAGATCGTCATCAGTCTCGCCGGCCCGGCTTTCAGCGTCCTTCTCTCTCTCATACTCATCGCGGCATCGAGAATGGTCCCCCTCATAAGCACCGACCCAATGCTCCAGGTGCTCGTCCCGCTCATGATCTTCGTGAACCTCGTCTGGGCGGTGTTCAACCTCGTCCCGGTCTATCCGCTGGATGGGGGCCAGGCCCTGCAGAACCTGATGCGCGCCTTTCTGACCGAGCGCAGGAGCGCGTTCCTGTCGATCTGGATCTCGCTGGTCCTGGGCGTGGCCATCGCGGTGCTCACCCTGCTCGCGGGAGAGTTCTTCATCGCGATCGTCGCCGCGATGCTCTCGATGCAGAATTTCCAGCGGTGGCAGCTTTATCGGCGGATGGTGAGCGGAAAGGACTAGGGAACCTCTGCACAAGTCGGAGGGGTGGCGCTGATGGCGCTTGCGGGCCGAGATCAAGGAGCGAGGAGGAGGCGATGCCGGAGCATCGTTGACGACGAGCGACGCAGCAGATCGGCCCGCAACCGCCATCAGCCCTTCGGGTTGCGGGCGGCGCCGGGCTGTGTGAGGGCCGGCGCTCGTCGACGATGGCACCGCATCGACTCCTCACGCCGGCCCTCACACACCCTCGGCGGCGCCCGCAACGACACCCCTCCGACTTGTGCAGAGGTTCCCTCACCGCCCCGGCTATAATGAACGGCGGGACCGATCCGAGCTCGACCGGCCGTTGAAAGCGGTCGGTCGCCGGAGCGGGAGAGAAGCACGCTCTTCCGCCAGCCACCGGGGGACATGTCTAAAGCCGAGAACATGATAGACGGGAATCGCCGCCCTCGCGGAGGCTTCTCCGGACTGGCACCCGATACGCGGCGCAAGCTTCTTCTGCGGACTCTGAGACGCTGGCAGGCCGAGCGCTCCCTTCGCACGGTGACGGCAGCCCTCCGAAGCCATCAGGAGGGCAGTTCGGACGGAGTCCTGATCCTCGATTCGCGGGGCCATATTCTGAGTTTCAACGAGCGGTTCGCCCAGATTTGGCGAATCCCCTCTGAAATCGCGAAAAACGAGGACCGCGTTCTCTTGGAGAGATGGCTGTCCGCGCAGCTCCGCGATCGCGATTCGATTTCAGACGAGACCGACCTGTCTCTCGACCATCCCCTGGAGGTCCGGACGGACTCCTCGCTCGAACTGACCGATGGGCGAGTCCTGACGCGGCTCGCGATTCCCGTTCTCGGGGAAGGCGGCACCGCTCTCGGCCGCGCGATCTATTTCCGTGACGTCAGCGAGGAGCGGCGGGCCGCTCGTCTCAACGAGACCCTCTACCGGATCGCTGACCTGGCCCTCGCGGGTCAGGACCTGAATTCCCTCTATCGCTCGATCCACCAACTCGTGGGCGAGCTCATGGACGCGACCAATTTCTACGTCGCGGTTTACGATGAAGAGAAGAACGAGATCGCGTTCCCCTACTTCTTCGACCAGTTCGACCCGAGACCCGAGCCGGGCCCGCCGGGAGAGGGACTGACGACCTGGGTCATCCGCAACGGACATCCTCTGCTGGCGACTCCGGAGACGTTCACGGCGATGATCGAGAGCGGTCAGGTCCAGATGGTAGGAGCGCCGTCGGTCGACTGGCTCGGAGTTCCGCTGATGAGTCACGGACGGGTGTTCGGCGTGCTGGGAGTTCAGAGCTACGACGAGAGAATCCGCTACAGCCAGGCCGACCTCGACATTCTGCTGTTCGTCTCTCAGCACGTGGCATCCGCAATCGAAGCCAAACGCCGCGAAGATGCGATCCTCGACAACGAGAGGCGGTACCGCCAGCTCTTCGAGAACAACAGGGCGATCAAGCTGGTGATCGATCCGGCCGACGGCCGCATCGTCGACGCGAATCTCGGTGCCAGTGACTTCTACGGCCACTCGATCGACCATCTCCGGTCGCTGTACGCGTGGGACATCAACACGCTCGGGGAAGAAGCGGTCCGCGCGGCGCTCGCCGACGCCATCGCCCGCAGGCAGAATGCGTTCATCGTGAAACACCGGCTGGCGAACGGTGACGTCCGCGACGTGGAGATTCATTCAGGACCCGTGGAAACGGGCGGTAAGCTTCTTCTCTACGCGATCGTTCACGACGTGACCGAGAGGATCCGCGCGGAAGAGGCACTGCGGAGGAGCGAAACCTACTTCAGGACCGTGATTGAGAATGCTTCCGAGATCATCTCGATCCTCCAGCCGGACGGCCGGATTCTTTACAACAGCCCTTCGATCGAGCGCGTTCTGGGCTACAAGACCGCGAAGGCGGTCGACGGCAACATCTACAAATTCGTTCATCCCGACGATCTCGACAAGGTCCGGCAGGGGCTTCGCGGTGTCTCGAGCGGAGAGGTTTTCACCGATCCGGTCGAGATCCGCCTCCGACACCGCGACGGCTCGTGGAGGACGATCGAAGCAGCTGGC
>JBHEPS010000006.1:0-314 GCA_046260175.1 Thermoanaerobaculia bacterium | reverse complement strand
TGTTCGCGAAGATCCTCGGATACGACTCGGTCGACCAGATGCTCGAGATCAATCTCGAGCGTGACGTCTACGCCTACCCGAACGCGCGGAGAGACCTGATCCGCGCTCACCGGAGGCGCGATAACGCCAGCGACATGGAGCTCTCCTGGAAACGCCGCGACGGCTCTCTCGTCTGGGTCCAGCTGAGCGCCCATGCAGTGAAGGATGACAAGGGTCGGGTGCTTTACCTCGAGGGGTTCGTCACCGACGTCGACGAGCGCAAGCGTGCCGAGGTCACTCTCCGGACGCAGGCGGTCGCCATGGAAGCTTCCATG
>JBHEPS010000059.1:14068-14775 GCA_046260175.1 Thermoanaerobaculia bacterium | reverse complement strand
GCGCCGAGGAGGTCGCCGGGGAGGTTCGCCGGCAGCCGGGCGCGACCGCCAGCGAGCAGCGGGACCAGTTGCGTCGCGACGCTCTTCTCAGTCAGCTGGCGGCCGACATTCCTCCTTCGACCCCCGAACAGGTGCGGGCGCACTACCAGCAGTTCATCCGCGATTTCCGGTTCGAGGAGAGGGTTCGCCTGTCGCAGATTCTCGTCACCGAGGAAGAGCTCGCCAATCGGATCGTTCGCGAGCTCCGGCAGGGAAGCGCCTTTGGGGAGCTCTCGGCGAAGTATTCCGCCGCGCCGAACGCCGCGAGCGGGGGGGAGATCGGCTGGATCACCCGGGCCGAGCTTCCTCCCGTGTTCGAGGAAGAGATTTTCGCGCTCTCCCCCGGAGAATGGACCCGGCCCGTCCGGACCGACACCGGCTTCTATCTGTTCTACATCTCGGACCGGAAGCCCGCCGGTACCCTCGAGTTCGAGGCGGCCGAGCCGATGATCCGGCAGAGGCTGGCCGAGGACGCGGCGCGAAAGCAGCTTTCGAACCTGCTGATCGTGGCCCGGCAGAAGGTGGAAGTCCATGTTCTGCCGCGCCGGCTTCCCTTCGACTACAGCGGGACCTTGCCGGCCTCATCCCCTGAATAATCCCCGGATGAGAGCTGTTCCAAACGTTACTTTCCGCTCCCTCCAGCGTCAAAATCGCAGGAAAACATCGAT
>JBHEPS010000059.1:0-14058 GCA_046260175.1 Thermoanaerobaculia bacterium | reverse complement strand
TCCTCATCCCGTTCGCCGCGCAGGCCGCAGTCGTCGAGGCCATCATCGCCCGCGTCGGGGACCGTGTCGTGACGCGTTCCCAGTACGCCATTCGCCTGAGCGACGGCTTCCGGGAGATCGAGACGACGACCCCTCCTGCCGAGCAGGCGGCGCGTAAAGCCACGTTCCAGAAGGAGCTGTTCAACGAGATGCTCGCCGAGCTCCTGATCAAGGACCGGGCGGACCAGATCGGCCTCACGGTCTCGCAGGCGCGGATCGACGAAGCGATCAAATCTCTGATGGCCCAGTATGGCCTCGAGACCGAGGAGGCGTTCATCAACAGCCTTCAGCAGTCGGGGCTGACCCGGAGTGAAATGGAGCTCCGGCTCAGGGACACGCTTCTCACCAACGAGTTGTTCAGGCGGGAGTTGCGTTCCCGCGCGGAGCTGGGCGACCGGGAACTGCGTGAGCGCTACGAGCGCGAGAAAGACCGCTACCGGCTCCCCGAGAGGGCGCGAGTTCGCGAGATCGTCGTCATCGGTGACGACGCGATGGCGATGGCGAAGGCCGAGGAAGCGATCACACGTGCGCGCGCCGGCGAGGAGTTTGCCAGTCTGGTGACCGAGTACTCCGACGCTCCCTCGAAGGAGGCCGGCGGCGACATCGGCGTTGTGGAAAAGGGAGAGCTGCTGGGGGTGCTCGACGCCGCCGTCTTCGGCGCTCCGGCCGGCACCATCGCAGGCCCGGTTCGCACTCCTTCCGGTTACCACGTCATGCTGGTCGAAGAGCGGCTTCCCTCGGAGGTTCCCTCGTTCGATCAGGTCAAGGAACAGCTCCGCAAGGAAGCCGGCGACGCCGCGTTCCAGCGTGACTACGAGGCCTACATCGAGCGCCTCCGCAAAGAAGCCTACGTCCAGATCTACGAAAAAAACATCCCGCCGGCCTGACCGGCCGGCGGGATGTTCTTAGACGAATCGCCTCCAGGGAGACGCCCGATTCGACGGGCCTCCCTAGTCCCTAGCCCCTAGCCCCTAGCCCCTGCCTTCAAAACACCCCCCTCTGCCGCAGCGACACGTACTGGTTGGTTCCCAGAATCAGGTGATCGACCAGGTCGACCCCCATGATCCGCGCCGCTTCCGCCAGCCGCCGCGTGAACACCAGATCCTCGGCTGAAGGAGAAGGATCCCCGGACGGGTGGTTGTGAAAGACGATCACGGCGGCTGCCGACTCCTCGAGGGCGATCCTGAGCACGTCGCGGGTGGAGACCGTCGTGGCATTCAGGCTTCCGACGTAGATCTCGCGCTCCATCATGATCCGGTTTTTCGAGTCGAGGAAGATCGCGCCCAATCGTTCCTGGAGGTAATGCGAGTATCGAGCGATGAGCGGGCGCGCCAGCGAGGCGGCATCCCGGATGGGATCGCGCGCTCCGTCCTGGCGAGCTGCGAGACGCCTTCCCATCTCCAGCGCCGCGGCGATGCGACAGGCCTTCGCTGGCCCGATTCCGCTGCACCGGCGTCCAGCGGGCCACTCGCGTCTCGCCAGCGCCGGCAGGCCGTCCGTGAGCAGATCCCTCGCAACTTCGATCGCGCTTCGTCCCCGCATTCCCGACCCGAGGAGGATGGCGACCAGTTCCGCGTCGCTGAGCGTTTCTGCTCCGTGGCTCAGCATCCTCTCCCTGGGGCGTTCGTCGATGGGCAGGTCGGCGATGCGATCCCTCGTCACTGCCGCCCGCCCTCGATCGCTTCGACGATGAGCGGCACGACCTCGGTCGCTGCTCCTCGGATCGAAAATCGAGCGAGCTCAGAGATCGGCGTCTCATCCGGATTGATCTCGATCGCCTCCCCCACCTCCAGCAGGGAGACCAGCCCCGCCGCCGGATGCACGACTCCTGAAGTCCCGATGACCAGCAGCAGGTCGGCGCTGCGAACGGCCGCCATGGCAGCTTCCAGAATCCCCGGCGGCAGCATCTCCCCGAACCAGACCACGTCGGGTCGCAGCATGCTCCCGCACGAACACATGGGCGGCAGCTCGCCCAGAGGATCCATCCGCTCCTCGACCGTTCCCTCGCCCGGGCAGCGCACCCGGAAGAGATTTCCATGGAGCTCGAGGATCGAGCGCGAGCCGGCGCGGCGATGGAGGCCGTCGACGTTCTGGGTGACGAGTGTCAACTCGCCCCGGCCAGCCAGAGTCCGTTCGAGTCTCGCCAGCGCCTCGTGCGCGGCGTTCGGGCTCACGCGGCGCACCAGGTCCCGCCGCCATTCGTACCAACGCCACACGAGCAGCGGGTCGCGCGCAAACGCGCCCGGCGTTGCCAGTTCTTCGGGACGATGGTTTTCCCACAGCCCGCCGGGCCCACGGAACGTCGGGATCCCGCTCTCGGCCGAGATCCCCGCTCCCGTGAGCGCCACCACGCGGGAAGGACGCCGCTGTTCGATCCATTCGATCGCGTATTTCAAGGGTTGTCGCATCGGTTCAGTCGATGCCGAAGACAGCTGCTCGCGGACTGCTGGTGTGGGAGAACGATTCTAACCCCCGCGGTTTCGCCCAGCAAGCGCCCCGCGGGGAACGGCCGGACCGAGGGCGGGGAAGCTCTACTAATTGAAGAGGGGCGAGGGGCGAGGGACGAGGGGCGAGGGGACGGCAACGGCCACACAACAGATGGGGCTGGTTCTGCCTTTCCCTCGCCCCTCACCACTCGCCCCTCACCCCTGGTTCCTAGCCCCTGACCACGGTCAGCCACCCGTACCGGTCTTCGACCTTCCCGGAGACGTAGTCGAAGAAATGCTTCTGGATACGCTCGGTAACCGGCCCGCGACGGCCGCTTCCGATCGTGATCCGGTCGATCGATCGGATGGGAGTCACCTCGGCAGCCGTACCGGTGAAAAAAACCTCGTCTGCGATGTACAACATCTCGCGTGGGACCACCCCCTCCTCGACCTCGTAGCCGAGCTCTCGCGCGATCGTCATGATCGAGTCGCGCGTGATCCCCGGAAGAGCCGAGGCGCCGATATGTGGGGTTCGAAGCTTCCCGTCGCGAACCAGGAAGATGTTCTCTCCCGCCCCTTCCGAGACGTGGCCATTTACGTCGAGCGCGATTCCTTCGGCATATCCGTCGATCACCGCATCCGAATGAATGAGGATCGAGTTCATGTAGTTGGCGGTCGCTTTGGCCATCGCGGGAAACGTGTTCGGCGCCATACGGGTCCAGGAAGAGACGCATACGTCGACGCCGCTTTCGATCGCCTCGCCTCCCAGATATCTGCCCCACGTCCACGCCCCGACCATGACCTCGACGGGGCAATTCAACGGATGAACTCCGAGAGTGTGAAATCCGCGATAAACGAGCGGGCGGATGTAACAGTCTTTGAACCCGTGGACGGACACGATATCGATACAGGCCTGCTCGAACTCGGCAATCGTCACCGGAATCTCGAAACGATAGATCCTGGCGCCGTCATAGAGACGGCGGGCATGGTCGTGCAGGCGGAAGATGGCCGGTCCCGTCGCGGTCTCGTAGCACCGGATCCCCTCGAAAAGAGCAGAGCCATAGTGGAGAGCGTGCGTGAATACATGGACCTTCGCGTCGGCGAAGTCCACCATGCGGCCGTTCATCCAGACCTTCTTGACGTCTTCGAAAGGCACGGGACTGCCTCCTTGGAATGATGGATGGATTGGTGGATCGACGGGCGAGGCGCTCGCCCGGCCGAGTATATAGAAGACAAGCCAGAAGCCAGAAGCCAGAAGCCAGAAGAAAAGTCAGAAGGCAGAAGGCAGAAGGCAGAAGTAAAGGCAAGAGCAAAGGCGCCGTCATCCTGAGGGAGCGCCGCGAGATGTCGTCACTGCGACGAAGGTGGGCGCGACCGAAGGATCTCAGAATGCGCAAACCGCGTTCGACACTGGGGGGACGCGCAGGTGGCCGGGATCCTGCCATTTTGAGTTCCTTCGGTCGCGCTCGCGGTTTCGCGGGCGGCCCCTTCAGCGCGGCGCTCCCTCAGGATGACGCGGCTGATTCCTGACTTTCCTTCTGCCTTCTGCCTTCTGACTTCGCCTCTTCTTCTGGCTTCTGGTTTCTGGCTTCTGGCTTGGCTTCTCTTGCTTTCCTACCGCGCCTCGGCTTACAAAGGCGCACCGATGAATCCTCGCAACCGGCACGTTCTACTCACGGGCGCCTCGAGCGGCATCGGCCAGTCCACGGCGCTGGCGCTCGCCCGCCGCGGCGCGAAGCTCTCGATCGCCGCCCGCCGGCTGAGCGAGCTCGAAAAGGTCGCCACGGAGTGCCGCGGCCTCGGCGCGGATTGTGTCGCGATCCCGGCCGACGTCTCGAGCCGCCAGGAGTGCGTGCGCCTGGTCGCCGAGGCCGAAGCGCGGTTCGGCCCGATCGAGATCCTGATCAACAACGCCGGGTTCGCGATCTTCGATCCGATCGCAGAAGCCAGGCCCGAGGATCTCGAGTCGATGATGGCGACGAATTACTTCGGCACGCTCTGGTGCTCCCAAGCCGTTCTCGGCGGAATGATCAGCCGAAAAGAGGGGGCAATCGTGAACGTCGGCTCGATCGCGGGAATCATGGGATTCGCGCGAATGGGAGGGTACTGCGCCACGAAGTTCGCGGTCGCGGGCCTGACCGAGGCCTTGCGCGCGGAGGCCATGCGGCACGGGATTCGCGTCTCTCTGGTGTCCCCCGGGACGACGGCGACGGATTTCTTCGTGACGGCGGAAAAAGGGAAAATGCCCGGCGCGTCGCGCCTCATGCTCGCCATACCTCCGGAAAAGGTCGCGGAAACGATTCTCGCCGCGATCGAGAGTGGGAGAGGCCGGAGAATCGTCCCCCTGGGCGCAATGCTGTTCATGAGATTTAAGGAGATCGCCCCGGGGCCGGCACATTTTCTGATGCGCCACGTCTCGAACTGGATCGAGAGGAGCCAACGTTGAAAAGGTCGAACCCCATAACACTCGCACTCGTCGCGATCATCGCCGTCATC
Source organism: Thermoanaerobaculia bacterium (assembly GCA_046260175.1). Classification (GTDB taxonomy): domain Bacteria; phylum Acidobacteriota; class Thermoanaerobaculia; order Gp7-AA8; family Gp7-AA8; genus JBHEPS01. The sequence goes on along the minus strand of JBHEPS010000059.1, from coordinate 9,097 downwards.
TTCGCGTTCGAGTGGATGGCGGGAGGAACCACGAACCCCGCTGTACTCGTCTCGATGGGGGCCATCATCCCCAACACTCTCGGATCGGGGCAGCTCTGGCGCCTCGTCGCCGCCATGTTTCTCCACATCGGGATTCTCCATCTGGCGATCAACCTATGGGCCCTTTACCAGCTGGGCGGCGTGTTCGAGGTTCTGTTCGGCTCCAGGCGATTCGCGCTCACCTACTTCGCCGCCGGCATCGTCGCTTCCATCTCGAGCGCCCTGTTCACGAACGGGATCGCCGCGGGCGCCAGCGGCGCGATCTTCGGAATCCTGGGGGCGCTCATCATCGCGATCCGCCGCACTCCCCGCTTCCGGAACGCCGCGTGGAGCCGCGGCCTGGTGCAGCAGCTGATGCTCTGGGCCGGCATCAACATCGTGATCGGTTTCACGATGCCCGGCATCGACAACGCGGCGCACATCGGGGGATTCATCACCGGGCTGATTCTCGGGCTGATCCCCCACAGGGTGCCGCCACCCCCGCCCCGAGACGTGGTCGTCGAGGCTTACGCTACGGATCGCCAGCCGGAAGATCGCTCTACTTACGGAGGATGAGCCGGAGGTCCTGCGGTCCGAAAAGGATCGCATCGAGCTGCGCCGCGAGGGCGCGGACGTCCTCGCTGGCCTCGGGCGAGAGCCTCAGGCGTCGTGCCTGCGGGTAGGGATGCACCGCCGCGGCTTCTTCGACGGCGAAACCGTACTCCCTGGCCAGCAACGTCAGGGCAGCGAGGTGCCGCGGAGCGAGGTGAGTCGGGTCGCGCCAGAAATCGGAGGCCGACATCGCGAGAGCTTCCGCATTCGGGGTCTCGATCATGAGAAAACCGCCGGGCCGCAGGACCCGGCGCGATTCGGCAAAGAGCTCGATGAGCGGCTCGATGGGGAGGTGCTCGACCACGTGCGAGGCGAAGATCGATCCGATCGACGCGTCGGCCATTCCGCGAAAACAGTCTGGAATCGCTTCGGCTGAGACGGTGAGGCCGCGCGCCCTGAGATCGGCAACGGAAAGCTCGTTCGTGTCGAACCCGCGCGCCTCGATTCCGCCCGCGCGGCACATCTCGAGAAACTCCCCCCGGCCGCAGCCGACGTCGACGACCGGTTGTGACTGCCGGGCGCGATCGAGATAGAAAGCGAGCGACTCCCTCACTTCGCCTTCGCTACCGCGCAGACCCTCTTCCAGCCGGCGATAGAGCCACTCGCCACGCTCCGGGGCCTCGCGGGGCCGCTGAGCCGCCGGCAGAGCGAGGTCGCGGATCCGAGCGAGCGCAGTCTCGACCTTGGCGTCAATTGCGAGAAGGAGAGCGTCGTTGCGGTCGACCGCCGTCCGCAGCAACGTCTCGAGCCCAGCGCGCGCGGCTTCGAGCTCGGCCCTGACCGCGTCCACGTCGCGGCCGCGGTCCTCGATCATCTCCAGCACGGCGAGGTTGAAGTCGCGCTGGCGCGCTTCATCGGCCCGGCCGATGCTCCGCATCAACTGACGGATGAGCGCAAGCAGCCGGGCGCCCGGTCCCGAGCCGCCCGGCGCAAATCGCCGGTTCTCGCGCCAGACTTCGCGCCACCCCTCCAGCCCCGCCGGCGGCGCTTCGATGAACTTCTCCTCAGCCATCAGCCATCCCGGCGACAGTTTACAGATGTACCGGAAGGTAAAGCCAGAAACCAGAAGCCAGAAGCCAGAAGAAAAAGCAAAGGCAAGGGCACACCCGGCGGTGTCGTGACTATTGACCTCCGACTCCTGCTTTTGACTTTTCTTCTGGCTTCTGGGCTTTCAACTTCTGGCTTCGCCTTTTCTTCTGGCTTCTGGCTTCTGGCTTCTGGCTTCGCCGTCTCGCCTGGCTCCAAAAAAAAGCGGCTCCCTCGGGAGCCGCTTTTCGCGAAGCTGATGATCGGCGGCCTACTCGGTCGCCGGTTTTTCCTCGGCGGCTTCCGCCTCGGGAGCAGCAGCCTGTTCGGCTGCCGGCACCGGCGCTTCGGTCTCCGGCTCCGGCTCCGCGGGCTCCTCACCCGGAAGCTTGACCTCGGCGAACTCCTTCTCGATCGCTCCGACCACCTGCACGGTGACCTGCGCGGTGACCTCGCGGTGGAGGCGAACCTCGACCTTCTGAGATCCGACCGACTTGATCGGGTGACCCAGTTCGATGCGCCGCTTGTCGAGCTCGAACCCGCGCGAGGCGAGCGCCTCGGCGATCTCGCCAGTCGTCACCGAGCCGAACAGCGTTCCGGACTCACCCACGCGCTTGTGGACGAGAACCTTCACGCCCTCGAGCTCAGTGGCCAGCTTCTGGGCCACGTCCTTTTCCTTCTCGGTCAGGACGGCCCACTTCTTCTTTTCCATCTCCGCCGCCTTGAGGTTTCCGGCGGTCGCTTCGCGCGCGAGCTCCTTCGGGAGCAGGAAGTTGCGCGCATATCCGTCGCGTACCGTGACGACATCACCGCGGCCACCCAGCCCGGCGACCTCGTCAATCAGAATTACTTTCATGGGATGCTTCCTTTCGATTGAATTTCCGAAAATCAAAAAAGGGATCGAACAGGCCGAACAGAAAGAGGACTGCCGGAGTCACCCCGTAAGGCGTGAGCAGAAGCAGCGTGAACACCGCCAGCATCGTCGCCAGGATGCCCATCCGGATCCGGACCTGATGGAATCGCAGAACCGCGAGCCCCTGTAGCAAGTAGAGCAGAGCGACCAGCCCGAGCAGATTGAGCCCGACCATCCGCACCGGGCCCGATGCGAGCGGAGCCAGTCCCCCGGCGATGAAACCGAACAGCACCCAGACCGGCAGCGAAAGGTTCCGGAAGAGAAATGCGGGAACCAGTGCCCGGCCGTTGCGCAGCCGCGGAAGCATCGTGAAGCTGAGCGCGAACATCAGGATCGTCACCGTTCCGATGAGCAGCGGCATCCACGTGCTCAGGATCGAGCTGGAGACCCGTTCCATCATCGCAATCGATTCGGCCGGAAAGCCCGCCTGCTCGTAGGTCGCCGCCGATGCCTCGCTGGCAGCCCGGAAGTTCGAGGCGATCGCCTCCCAGGGCGAATGCCCTGCAAAGCTCCGCATCACCAGCTCGACGAGGACGACTCCGCCGAAACTGACCAGAACCGTCGCGACGAGAACCGGCCCGACAGCCAGCCCTCGGCCGATCAGCTCGAGTCCAACCGCGCTCGGAAGGCCGACCTCGAACAGCATCCGCGCGACCGGGGTCATCGCGGCCGGCGAACCGGCCAGGCTCCCCAGCATCGCGAGAAGGATCGCGGCCAGGGCCGTGGAACCCCATAGCCCTTTCCTCCCGTTGCGCAGACCCGAGCTCAGAATCGCCGCCGGAACGAAGACGACCAGCGGCGAGAGAAACATCAGCGCCGCCGCCACACCGTGCAGAAGCACACTGCGTCTGCTGGGCGAGAGGCCGCTGGCCTCCCCCACAACAGCCGGGTGCAGTTCAGTATCGGTCCGGATCATCCGAGGCTCCGGAATCCTCAGTCGGTCACGAAAGGCAGCAGTGCCATGATGCGGGCCCGCTTGATCGCGTTCTGCAGCTTCCGCTGATGAAGAGCGCAGGTGCCCGAGATCCGGCGCGGAAGGATCTTCCCCCGCTCCGGGATGAACTGCTGCAGCATCTTGACGTCCTTGTAGTCGATGTACTCGATCTTTTCGACGCAGAACTTGCAGACGCGCTTGCGGCGATAGAAGAAACGCTTCTTCCCTCCGGCGCCGCCACCAGGTCCACCGCGGCGCGGGCCGCGGTCACCGCCGCCGCCACCGCGAGAGTCGCGGTCGCCACCCTGGTTCTGTCCCTGTGAAGATGGATTCATGGCCATATGTGGTCTCCTTACTCCGCCCCTTCAGGGGAAGGGGTCTGCGGCGCTTCTGCAACCGGCTCGGCGGGCGTCTCGGCAGCGGGCTCCGTCGTCTCGGCGACGGCCGGCGGCGCGGGCCGCTCGGCGGCGGCAGGCGCCGCAACCATCTCCGTCGCAGGCCTCGGACGACGCTCTTTCTTCGGGTTCTTCGCCGCGAGCTTCGCCGCGCGCTTCAGACCCTCGTCCGTGCGCGAGATCAGATGGCGCATCACCACGTCGGAGTTCTTCATCTTCCGGTCGAGCTCGGAAAGCGATTCCGCCTCCGCCTCGAACGTGAAGAGGTGATAGACACCCTCGTTGGCTTTGTTGATGGGATAGGCGAGCCGCCGGCGACCCCAGGCTTCCTCGCTGACGAGCTTCGCTCCGCCAGCTTCGGCTACCTGCTTGAAATCACCGATCAGCGTCTGGGTGGCTTCCTCCGCGGTCTGCGAAGAAAGAATGAACAGGACTTCGTAAGTCCTCATATGTGCTCCTTTCGGCCTGAACGGGGCTCCGTCATGCGGAGCCCAAGGAGTTAGGCAGATTGTAGGTTTCTCCCCGGAATTGGGGAGGGTTGCGATTCTAAGCGAAGGAGATGAGTGGGGTAAATATTTCCCCCCCCCGCCCTTTAGGGAACCTGGGGCCAATTCCGCTCAGCCTGCGGGCGACTGGCCAGCGACCACATGGCACCCCTTCCCCCTGGCCTTCGCCGTGTACATGGCGTCGTCGGCCCGGCGAACGAGCGCCTCCCCGTCGGTTTCCCCGCTCCGCGCACAGGACAGACCGATCGAAATCCCGAGCCCCGCCTCGGAGAACTCCGTCGCCAGGGCCTCCACCTGGGAGATGATCCTGTCGGCGATTCTCGCCCCCTGCTCCGGGTCCACTCCGTGAAACAGGAGCACGAATTCGTCCCCCCCGATGCGAGCGGCAAGGTCGGGCGCGCGGACCGCGTCATCGACCCGCGTTGCGCCCCGGATGATCTCGGCGATTCTGCGGAGCGCTTCATCCCCCGTGGCGTGTCCGTACATATCATTCAGCCTCTTGAAATTGTCGATATCGATGTAGGCGAGACAGAGACCGTCCGGGCTTCTCGTCGCTAGCCGCGCGTCCAGTTCCTCCCGGAACGATCGTCCATTGGCGAGCCCGGTGAGAGCGTCGGTTCTGGCCAGGGCCGTCTGAGCGTCCAAAGCGTGCCGCAGCTGCTCGTTGAGCTGGCGGAGGCGCGAACGGTCGGCGCGCAACTCGAGCAGCATCCACCCCGCCGCCGAGTAGATGATCAGCCGGGACAGGGCGTTCCAGAAGATCACTCCGGAGATCCCGCCGCCGCGGAGCAAGATCTCCGCCCCCAGCCAGCTCGACGCACAGGCGATGACGATCCCCCCGGTCCACCACCGATTCGTCCTTAGAGCCGCGGCCGCGACCGTAACCAGGTAAAGGAGCGACAGGCCCACCTCGACGCCTGAAAGCCAGTCGACCCATCCGATCAGGCCCACGAGGGCGAGTAGGGCCACACCGCGTACGTGAATGGCGGGGAGTCGCATCGCACTCATTCTCGCCTTTTTCCTCCTGCTCCGCACCGGATACCAGCCGCGTCGCGCCTCGATTTCTTCCCATCGTTCAGTGGGGCTGATATTCTCCCGCGGCGCCCCGACCGGACCCACTCCCGAGAGCAGCGGCACCTCGCCGACGCTCCGGCCGCCGCTACACGAGTCAATCCCGATCCCGGCGCCAGACCAGCAGCGATGACCGACCCGAAACCGACTCTCGCCCCGGCGACCGGGCGCTCCGCGGAGCCCCACAGACATCGCCGTGCCGGCTCCATCCGGCCGGCGGAGGTCCGCTGACATGGCTCACGGCACCGGCGGTCCCAACCCCTGGCGCGCCCGACTCGCGCCGATCGTTCCCCTCGCGATCTTTCTCCTTTACGCCAGGGAGGTCCCGACCATCCTCGGTGGTGCCGTCCTCACCTTCCGGGCCGACTGGGCCGCCTCCCTCGGGGTATCCCTCACGTTCCGCCTGGACGGCCTGGGACTTCTCTTCACGCTTCTGATCTCGGGCATCGGCGTCCTGATCACCGCCTACGCCAACGTCTACCTCGCGGGCGACCCGCGGCTTCCCCGCTTCCAGGCCTTCCTGCTCCTTTTCATGGGGTCGATGCTCGGGGTGACGACGGCGGACAACGCGATTCTGCTCTTCGTCTTCTGGGAGCTCACCAGCATCACCTCGTTCCTCCTGATCGGATTCGACCACGAGCGGCTCGAGTCGCGCGAAGCGGCCCTCAAGGCGCTGCTGGTCACCTCCGGTGGCGGCCTCGTGATGCTGGCCGGCCTCGTGATGATGGGCCTCGCCAGCGGGACCTTCGAGATCTCGGAGATGGGGTCACTCGGCGACCATCCCCTCTATCTCGCGATCCTCATCACGATCGCCGTTGGATGCTTCACGAAATCGGCGCAGGTGCCGTTCCACTTCTGGCTTCCCGCGGCGATGGCGGCGCCGACTCCGGTCAGCGCTTATCTCCACTCCGCCACGATGGTGAAAGCGGGCATTTACCTGCTGGCGCGGCTGGCGCCGAACCTCGGCGGCACCGAGGAGTGGATGCTGATCCTGGTCTCGGCCGGCGCGCTGACCATGCTCACCGGCAGCCTGCTCGCGCTTCACGCCACGGATCTGAAACGGATTCTCGCCCACACGACCGTCGCGGCCCTCGGAATGCTCGTCCTCCTGCTGGGGCTCGACACGCCGGAAGCGGCAGCGGCGGCGATGCTGCTGCTTCTCGCGCATGTCATCTACAAGGGAGCCTTTTTTCTCCTGGCTGGAACCATCGATCACGACGCGGGCAGCCGTGAGGTGGGGGAGTTGGGCGGGCTCCGCCACGGAATGCCCCTCGCGAGCGCCTCTGCCGCGATCCTGGCTCTCGGCCTCGCGGGGTTCGGACCCGTTCTCGCGTTCATCGCCAAAGAGATGCTGCTGGAATCGGTCGTCGCCGCGGAGTGGGTGGCGTTGCTGGTTCCCGCGGTGGTCGTCTCCAGCGGCCTCCTCACGGCGGTCGCGATCCTGCTTGGGTGGGGCCTGTTCTGGCGGCCGAGGCCGGCCGGGGAACCGTCCCGGCAGATTCGGGAGACGCCCGGGCTGGTCGCCGCTCCCCTCTTTCTCGCCCTTCTGAGCGTGACGTTCGCTCTGATCCCGGGATGGCCCTCGGTTCTCCTGAACCCCGCGATCTCGGCGATCACGCGTGCGCCGAGCGAGCTCAAACTTCACCTCTGGCACGGGGTCGGAACGCCGCTTCTCCTGTCGGTCGCATCGGTCCTTCTGGGAGTCATGGTCTATGCGGCGCGCGGGCGCTGGAAGGTGGCCGCGGCTGCCGACCGGATCGTCACCTTCGGCCCCGACCGCTGGTACGGCGACTCGCTCGCCGGACTTCTTCGCGGGTCGGAGAAGATCACGAAGATCCTTCAGAGCGGCTACATCCGGTCCTACATCACGATCATCCTGGTGACTGTCATCTCACTGTCGGGTGCAGCGCTCGTCCGAAGCGGGCTGACTCCCGTCATGCGCGACTTCGGACGGATCCATCTGCACGAGGCGGCGGTCGCCGCGCTGATCGTCCTTGCGGCGTTCGCGGCGATCCGGTCGGAGTCACGGCTCGGAGCGGTTGCGAGCCTGGGTGTGGTCGGCTATGGGATCGCGCTGCTCTACATCATCTTCAGCGGAGCCGACCTGGCCATGACGCAGTTTCTCGTCGAGACGCTGATGGTCATCCTCTTCGTCCTGGTCCTCTACCATCTTCCGCGCTTCTCGAAAATCTCGACGCGGCGTGCGCGGATCGGCGACGCGGCCGTCTCGATCTCGCTGGGCGTGCTGATGGCGCTCTTCGTCCTCGTCGCCTCCAACGAGCACGTTCAGCGCGATGCCGCGCGGTTTTTCGCCGAGAACTCCTACACGGCTGCTTACGGCAGAAACATCGTGAACGTGATCCTCGTCGACTTTCGCGCCCTCGACACGGCGGGAGAGATCACGGTCCTCGCCATCGCCGCAGTCGGGGTCTTCGCGCTGCTCAAGCTCCGGCCGGAGGAGGGCTCGCGATGAGATCCATCATCCTCGAAACGGTCGCGCGGTTCCTCACACCGCTTCTCGTTCTCTTCTCCATTTTTCTCCTCCTTCGCGGCCACCACGAGCCCGGAGGTGGCTTCGCCGGCGGCCTGCTGGCCGCCACCGCCTTCGCGCTGTTCATGATCTCGTCGGGGAGAGAAAAGTCGAGCCTCGCGCTCCCCTTCGATGCCCATTTGCTCATCGGCGGCGGTCTGTTGATTGCCGTCATCGCCGCTGTGTTCGGCCTCTTCCAGGGACAGCCCCTGCTGACCGGTGCGTGGATCGCGGTTCCGGAAGGGGAGACGCCCCACTACGGGACTCCTCTTCTCTTCGACGTCGGCGTTTACCTGGTCGTCTCGGGGATCACGATTCTGATTCTGCAAAGCCTCGCGGAGGAAGACTGACGTGATCCTGATGCTGGCCATCGTGATCGGATGCCTCTACGCGGCAGGGGTCTACATGATGCTGCGTCGCAGCATCGTGAAGCTGATCATCGGACTGGCTCTGCTGTCCCACGGCGCGAACCTGATGATCTTCGTCGCCGGACCGGTGGGAGGACCGACCCGGGCCGCTCCGCCGATCATCCCGCCCGGGATGGATGTGCCGCCGGGTCTCTACGCCGACCCGCTTCCCCAGGCGCTGATCCTGACGGCGATCGTGATCGGGTTCGGCGTGATCGCGTTCGCGCTGGTTCTCGTGAACCGGGCTTACAAGGTGCTGCAGACCGAGGATCTGGACCGGATGAGGAGCACCGAGAGATGAATCTTCTCGTGGCGCTCCCGATCGTAATCCCGATGCTCGGCGGGGCACTCGGCCTGCTCGCCTGGCGGAGCCGCAGGATCCAGCGGGGCCTCGGCCTGGCGACTTCGGTCGCGCTTCTGATCGCGTCGATCGCCCTGATGGCGGAAGTTCTCGACTGCGGCATCGTCGTGAGCCGCATCGGAGCATGGCCCTCTCCGTTCGGAATCATCCTCGTCGCCGACATCTTCAGCGCCGCGATGGTGCTCGTCACCGGAATCATCGGCGCAGCCGTCGTCATCTACTCCCTGGTGATCGCCGACCGCAGGCGGGAAGCTTTCGGATACTACCCGCTCGTCACCTTCCTTCTCATGGGTGTCTGCGGGGCTTTTCTGACCGGCGACATCT
>JBHEPS010000058.1:0-15001 GCA_046260175.1 Thermoanaerobaculia bacterium | reverse complement strand
CTTCTGCCTTCTGCCTTCTTCCTTCTGACTTCGCCTTTTCTTCTGGCTTCTGGCTTCTGGCTTCTGGCTTATCCCTACCCCGTGCTAACTTTCCCCTCTCCCCTCCGTCTATAGGCTCTGGAGGAAGGCGTGTCGCAATCGGATGAGGATCTGGTTCGGGAGATCCTGGCGGGACGGCTCGAGTGCTTCGACGAGCTGATGAAGCGTTACGAGCGGATGGTTTTCAAAGTCGCATGGGGATTCGGGCGCGATCGCCAGAATGCTCTCGATATCACCCAGCAGGTGTTTCTCAACGCCTACCGCAGCCTCCGCTCGTTCCGCCAGGATGCGAACTTCGGAACATGGATCACGCGAATCGCGCACAACGAGGGCGTGACGTGGTTGCGCCAGAACGGACGCGCCATCCGGCAGCACGACCCGCTCACGGGCGACCTTCCCCTCCCCGGCACCCAGGAGCAGCAGCTGCTCGCCCGCGAGCGCGACCAGCTGCTGCAACGGGAGATCGAGAAACTGAACGACCGCTACCGGCTCGCGATCACGCTTCGCTACCAGCAGGGGCTGCCGATCGAACAGATCGCAGCCGTCCTCCAGTGCAGCGAAGGAACGACGAAAAGCATGCTTTTCCGCGGAGTCCGGGCCCTCAGGCAGGCGCTCGGAACCGCGATCTGAGGAAATCGCCATGGAAACGCTCGACTGCCGCAGACATCAGAACGAGATCGACCGGTTCTTCGCCGGGGAGCTTCCCGAGGATGCTCACCAGCCGCTCATGACGCACGTCGAGGAATGCCAGGAGTGCGCGGAACACTACGCTCTGATCGAAGAGATCGCCGCGACGCCCGTCCCCGACCCGGGCGAGGCGGAGCTCGAGGCGATGCGTGGGGCAGTCCTCCGGACGATCCGGAGCGAAAGGGGCGCGTGGTGGCGCTCGATTCCCCACGCCGCCGCGATTGCGATGGTCGCAGGCGCAGCTCTTCTCGCCGCACTCGGATGGATTGCCGGGCGGTCTTCTGTCTCCGGCGCCGCGCCGCGCTCGTTCGAGTCGGCGAGCCCCGACATCATCCTCGCGCGTCAGATTCACCGCGTTGCGCGTGGCAACTCGGCGCTCGAAGACGTCGAGAACTCCCCCTTCCGTTACACGAACGTGAGGGTGGAGGAGGTGCCGGAAGGGCATGTCCGTCTCGCCTTCGACGTCTCACGCCATCTCGAGCTGACCCTGCCGCAGGGCGATCCGCTCGTGACCGAGGTGCTCGTCCAGTCGGTGCTTGAAGCGGGATCGGTCGGCGCGCAGCTCGAAGCGATCGGCCAGGCCGGCGACGTCCTCGACCCGCGCATCCGCGGGGCGCTGGTCAAGGCCATGCTCCACGATCCAAACCTCGGAGTCCGCCTTCAGGCCCAAAGCCGCCTCGTCGAGCAGCCGGGCGACGGCGAGGTCGAAGCGGCGCTCCTGACAGTGCTCGAGAAAGAAGACTCGGTTCAGATGCGGCTCGTCGCCATCGATTACCTGACGCGCGGCCGAATCGATCCGAACCGCCTCCGCGCAGCCGTGGAAGCCGGCGAGCCCGACGGCCGCGGCGCCGTTCGCATGAAAGCCCAAGACTACATCGTCTCGCCCCGGGTATGACGGGCCGGGAAAAGGAGAATTTCGAAATGAAACGACTGATCGTCCTTACGCTGGCTATTCTCTCCGTCGCAGCCACGCTCCTCGCAGCGAGCTTCCAGAAAGAGGTCGCGGCGTCGCCCGGTGAGACTCTGAGCGTCGAGCTTCTCGGCGGATCGATCGAGGTCGTGGGGTGGAATCGCGATGCCGTTCGGGTCGATGCGACGATCTCCGGACGGGAAGCTTCCGACAGCGACATCCAGGTTCGCCGCACGCGGCGCGGCGTCGAGGTCGACGATCGCGGGCCGCGTCGCCGTGGAAAAACCCGCGTCGAGCTTCGCATCCAGGTGCCGGAGCGGTTCAATCTCGATCTCGAGACGATGGGCGGCACGATCGCCGTCGAGAACGTCAGCGGCTCCCTCGAAGGGAAGACCATGGGAGGCGAGCTTCGCCTCAGCCGGCTGGCCGGCGATCTTTCGATGGTGACGCATGGAGGCAACATCACTCTCCGCGATTCGAACGTCGACGGCAGTGTCAAGACGATGGGCGGCCAGGTCCTGCTCGACAACGTCTCGGGAGACGTCAAGGGAACTTCGATGGGAGGCAACGTCGTCTACCGCAACGTGCGGCGCCCCGACGGCACCTCGACTGGAAAATCCGTGCAGATCAGCACGATGGGCGGCGAGATCAATGTCGCCGAGGCCCCTGACGGCGCCGAGCTGTCGACCATGGGAGGCAATATCCGCGTTCAGAGTGCCCGCAGCTTCGTGAAGGCGAAAACGATGGGCGGGACGATCAGGCTGGACGCGGTCGACGGGTGGGTGGATGCGACCACGATGGGAGGCGACGTCGAGGTAAAGATGGTCGGGAACCCCTCCCAGGGCGAGCGCCACGTGAAGATCGACTCGAAGGGGGGCGACATCGAGCTCGTCGTTCCGGCGGGTCTCGACATGGACATCGACATCGAGATTGCCTTCACGCGCAACAGCAGCAGGAAGTACGAGATTCGCAGCGACTTCCCGCTTCAGATGACTACCTCTCCCGAATGGGACTCCTCGCGCGGCACCCCCCGCCGCATCATCCAGGCCCGCGGAAAAACCGGATCCGCCAAACACAAGATCCACATTCGGACGATCAATGGGGACGTGAAGCTGGTGAAGGGAAGTTAGAAGGCAAGGCAGAAGTCAGAAGGCAGAAGGCAGAAGTAAAGTCAAAAGCGAGGTCCCCACGTCATCCTGAGGAGGCGCAGCCGACGAAGGAACTCAAAATGCGGGGATCGCGTTGGCCGGTGCGGGGGAAGGCGCAGGTGGCAACATCCTGCAATTTTGAGATCCTTCGGTCGCGCGCACCGGCTCGGCGTTGTACGCCTTTGACGCGCTCCCTTCTGACGCGCGGGATCGTCGATCCTGCCTTTGCCTTTACTTCTGACTTCTGACTTCTGCCTTCTGCCTTCTGGCTTCGCCTTGTCTTCTGGCTTCTGCCTTTTCTTCTCCCTCCTTCCCGAATCGGAGGGCGCCTCGCGCAGGCGGGATGCACCTTGTAATTCAGATGGAGGTGCATCGATGGCGAAAAAGACAGAGACGACTTCGCGTACCACCCCTCCGACGAAAGAGTCCCGCGGCCGGAAGAAGCTCGAGACGAGTCATGACATTCGCCGCACCACGTCCGCGGTGAAGAACCCTCCACCGAAACGCTTCTCGCACTCCGCGGTCGGCAACCGCTGACGAAGGAGCTCCGAGCCTACGGCGCCTCGCCAGGCGGAGGAAAAGATCCTCCGCCACCTGGGCCTCCGGTGATTTCCTCCAGCGCCGCGTGCAGATCTTCGATCGTGTAGGGCTTCATCAGGAATGACCGGTGCGGCGCCGCCAGGAGATCCTCGAGACGGGAAGCGTCTCCATGTCCGGTCGAGAAAAGGACCGGAAGCGTCGGCCATCGGACGGCGATCCGTCGGCAGACCTCGGCCCCGTCGATGTCGGGCAGCCCGACATCGAGGATGACTGCGTCGGGCGTGAATCGTTCGAGCGCCTCGAGCCCTCCGCCGCCCGTCCCGACCAGCTCGACTGTCGACCCCTCGAATTCGAGAGAGGCGACGATCCCGGCTGCCACGGTCGGGTCGTCTTCGACCAGGAGGAGGCGATACATTCCGGGGCGCCTTCCCTGACCGGCGGAAGTGACGGGGACAGACTCTTCGGACGGCGCCTCGATGATGGGCAGGAATGCGTGAAATGCAGTTCCCTCCCCGAGGGTGCTCTCGACGAAAAGGAGTCCTCCCTGTGCGGCGAGAAGCTTGTGTGCGATCGCCAGGCCGAGCCCGGTGCCCTTGCGCTTGGTCGTGAAGAACGGCTCGAAGGCATGCTCGACGACGTCGGGGTCCATCCCCTTGCCCGTGTCGCGAAGAATGAAGTGCGCATACTCGGCACCCCCCGTCGGCAGATGCCCGAAGGGAAAGCTCGCGCCCGCAGGCGAGACATCGACCGACAGCTCGATGAGACCCGGTTTGCCGGTGCTCGCCACGGCGTCGACCGAGTTAGCGATCAGATTGGTGAGCACCTGGCCGAGCTGATCGGCGTCGGCCTCGACCCACAGAGGTCTTCCCGGAGTGATGAGCCTCCAGGTGGCGGACTGCCGCACGACCGCCTCGAGCTCCCCGCCGACCGAGCGGAGCCACCCTTCGATTTCGAGCGGCTTGCGGGCCGTCTCGACAGGCCGTGTAAAGCGTAGGATCTCCTGCGTGATTCGCTTCCCGCGCTGCACCGAGTGCCGGATCTGATCGCCGGCTCGCGCGATCGACGCGTCTTCGTTCCGGGCTACCACCTCGGCAAACGGGAGAATGCCCATCATGACGTTGTTCATCTCGTGGGCGATCGTGGCGGCGAGCCGCCCCAGGCTCGCGAGCCGATCCGAGCGCTCGAGTTGCGTCTCGAGCAGGCGTCGCTCGCTGATGTCGACGAACGAGACCGCGGCCCCGATCGTCTCCCCTCGCTCCGTGATCGGAGAAACGATCACGTCGCAAGGCAGCGATTCGCCTCCTCGCCGCCGGAAGGTCTGGTTGTACACACGCTTTTCAGAGGTCGGGATCCTGCCGTCGGCGATCGGGCACTTCTCTTCCTCGGAATCGCTGTGGATCAGGTCGTGGATTTGCCGCCCGACGAGGTCGCTCTCACCGTACCCGAGCATCGTGCATGCGGCCTGATTGATCAGCGTGCAGAGCCCCTGCTCGTCGACGGCGAACAGCCCAGCCGAGGTCGACTCGAGAAGCAGCCTGACGTTCCGGATCAGCTCGAGGCGCTCCGTCTCGATGAGCTTGCGCGCCGAGACGTCCTGAAACACGGCGAGGAGATAGCGCGAGTCCTCTACCGAATCGACCGCGGTCACGGTCATCTCTACCCAGACCGGCCCTCCATGTGAGCGGACCAGGCGAAGCTCCCTGGAAAGAGACCGCACCTCTCCCCGTCCGACGAGCGCCAGCGTCGTCTCGGCATTCTCGAGATCCTCCTCCCATACCAGGTCCTGGAACTGCTTCTGCTCGATCTCCTCCCTCTCGCGCTGGAGAATGGTCGTGAGCCGCTCGTTGAACCGGATGAAGGCGCCGGCGGGACTGAGGTGCGCGATCCCGACCGCGGCCTGCTCGAAAGTTGCGCGGAATCGTTCCTCTGCCTCCCGCACCGCCTCGCGCGCCTGCCGCCGCTCCGTGACGTCGCGAATCACGCCGAAGAGGATTCGGTGACCGTTTCTTTCGATGACCTCCGCGCGCGCCTCGATCCAGCGGATCTCTCCTCCCGGCTTGAGGATCCGGTAGCGCGCGCTCCCTTCCTTCTCTCCCTCGGCGATGCGTGCCATCGTCCGGCGGATGACCTCGCGATCGTCGGGGTGGCGGAACTGCCCTCCGAAATCGTGAGGGAGCGGACCGGGGACGGGGGGAACGCCGTAGATGAGGAACATGCCCTCCGACCACTCCACAGTCCCTGCATCGAGATCCCATTCGAAGCTCCCGATCTGAGCGATCTTCTGGGAAGCCTCGAGGTGGCGCTCGCGGGACTGAACCCGTTCGTGCGCCCGGATCCGATCGGTTGCATCGCGGTAGCTGGCGATCCGGGCCGAGGGCGTCCCCCCGAGGTAAACAGGGGCCGTATAGCGTTCGAAGATGCGGCCATCGACGAGCTCGATCAGGTCGAAGCAGGCGATCTCGGGCTGGCGTCCGAGCTCTTCGATCCAGGCCCCGAATCGCTCGGCGTTCCGCACCTGGGGCAGCGCGAGCGCGAGCAGCTGCGGCTCGGTTGCGGTTCGCATCAGCTCCTCGTCGAAGCCAAAGATCTCGCTGAAGAGCCGGTTCCAGGCCAGGATTTTTCCATCGGCGGAATACACCATGATTCCGTCGGCGGTTGCTTCGAGCGCCGCCTGGAGGATCCCGGCCGAGTGGAGCGCTTCGTACTCGGCCGTCCGCAGCCTCGAGACATCCTGGAGGGCGGCAAACACGGTCTGGTCGCGCAAATTCAGATGCGCCCTTACTGTCTTCTCGACTCCGTCCGCTCCTTTGATCTGAAGGTCGAAAGGCTCGACCACTTTTCCCGACTCCGCGGCTGCGAGGGCGTCGCGGAATCGCCCTCTGTCATCGGGCGCGATCAGCCCGAGCATGGTGGCGAGCGACGGGTCGTTCGATCCCGGCTGGAGTCCAAAAAGCCGGTACATTCCGCTCGACCACCGGAGGCCGTCTTTCCCCCACTCGATCGTACCGAATCCGCCGGCCATCTCTCCCTCGAGGAGCCGGGTTCTCGCTTCTTCCTCGAGCTGGGCAAGTCGTTTGACGTGCCGGAACACGAGCAGGTAAAGCACAAGGCCGCTCACGGTCACCCAGATCGCGCCTTTGATCACGCTGAAGGTCACGAGATTGCCCTCGTCGACCATGCGAAGCATGAGCGGGTCGGAAAGGAAGATCCAGACGAGGCTGATCGCGATGTAGATGATCGCCGTCGTCAGGGGCGCACGCCGCCTGAGGGAAGCGAGGGCGGCCTCGGATCTCGGGGTCGATCGATTCATGAGCTTGCGAACTCCCGCGCCACGGGGCGGGACGTCCAGCATACAATCACAAGCCGGAGGGCGCGAACGGATTGCTTCGGACGCCCCCGGGAGACATACATGGAAATGACAGTTCGCTTTCCGCAGGGGCTCATCGTCGAAGCCGAGTGGAAAAACCACGTGATCCGGACCGACCAGTCCGTCAGGAACGGCGGCACCGACTCCGCGCCGGAGCCGTTCGACCTTTTTCTCGCTTCGATCGCCACATGCGCGGGAATCTACGCGCTCCGCTTCTGCCAGGAGCGCTCGATCGATACGGCCAGGCTCGCCCTTACCATGTCGATGGAGAGAAACCCGGAGGAGAAGAGAATCTCGAAGATACGGCTCACACTCACGACTCCGCCGGGATTTCCGGAAAAATACCGCCCCGCGATCATCCGCGCGATGGACCAGTGCGCGGTGAAACGCCACATCATGGAGAAGCCGGACTTCGAGATCGCGCTCGAGGAATCACCCGCGGCGTGAAGCGCTACGACGCGAGGTATTTCGAGCGCTTCTACCGCGATCCGCGGCACCGGGTGACGACTCCGGCAGCTCTGGCCCGCCGGGTCGCGCTCGTGGTGGCAATGGCGGAAGACGTGATGGAGCGCCGCGTCGAGAGCGTGCTCGACGTCGGTTGCGGCGAGGCGCGATGGCGCGCACCGCTTCTCAAGCTGCGCCCGAAGCTCCGGTACACCGGGCTCGAGACGAGCGAGTACGCCCTCGGCCGCTACGCGAGATCACGCAACATCCGGCCGCTCGGGTTCGCCGACATTGCAGAGCTCCGCGGCCGCTGGGATCTCGTTCTCTGCGTCGACGTTCTCCATTACCTCGCACCGCGGGAAATCGAGCGCGGACTGGCCGCAATCCCGGACCTCGTCTCGGGCATCGCCCATCTCGATGTCACCACCCGCGAAGATCGCCCATCAGGCGATCTCGACGGCTGGAAATCCCGCCCCCGCTCCTGGTACGAGCGAAAGTTCGAGGAAGCCGGACTCTCCCACATCGGAATGCAGTGCTGGAAGAGCAGGGGCTAGGGACTAGGGGTCAGGGAAAACCAACGGCAACGGCCGACATTGTTGACACCGGTCTTTGATGTTGTCTTTCCCTTGGCCCCTGAGTCCTATTTGTCCTACATGGGCAGAGGAGAAGACCTCTGCCACAAACCTCTACTCCTCGAGGACGAAGGTGACGAGCAGGTTGACCTGATAGGCGGTTACCTTGCCGTCCTTCACTTCGCAACTCATTTCCTTGACCCATGCCGAGTTGACGTTCCGGAGCGTTTTGTTGGCGCGATCGATCCCTGATGCGACCGCGTCGTCGAAGCTTTTCGGCGAGCGTGCGCTGATCTCGGTGACTCTGGCGATAGAAGTACTCATTTTTGATCTCCTTTCTCGGATGGCCCTGCAACACCCCGGCCCGGAACGGCTCGCTTCCGGAGAATCGGGTGCGATTGTCACCTCTCGAGCACGCACCGGGGGCAAAGGTAAAGCCATCGGTCGCCGGCTGCCTCGCGCGGAATCGCGGGTCGCAGGGGCTTCCAACCGGCTTTGATGGCCCGCAGACGCGCTTCCTCGCGGCTCTCGCCGACGAACCACGCCCGGTGGAGGGCAGACCTCTCACAGATGATGACAATTTCTTCCATCGGAACAGGAGTAGCGAAAACAGGGATTTCCCTACCCTGTCCCGGCGAAAAGATGGAAATGGGATCGGGTGGTTGCGTAAACGCACGGGAGGGGAGCCCGGGCTCGCCCCGGGTGAGCGACTTCGAAGTCGCAGCAGGAAGGAAAAGTGGCGTCCCCAACGGGATTCGAACCCGTGTTGCCGCCGTGAAAGGGCGGTGTCCTAGGCCTCTAGACGATGGGGACGTTCGATGCAGCGCGTCGCGCGGTTGGTGAGCCGGGCAGGGATCGAACCTGCGACCAATTGGTTAAAAGCCAACTGCTCTACCACTGAGCTACCGGCCCACGGCCCGGCGCGCCTACCGCCAAAGCCCGGCCAAGATACGGACCGGAGACGGCTCTGTCAACCGCCACTCGCAAACGCCGAACCGCCTCCTCTTATTGCACTTCCGCCCCACTCCGCCGCACGTTTTCCCCACGCCCTGCCGAGCGCAGCGGCGCAATAGGCCGGGTCCGCCAGCTGTTTTCTCATTTGCAGGCGGCACAAGACGTCTCCTGCACTTCGTTGTACCGGCAGGTGTCGTCGCACGGAGCCCACCCCCAGAAGCCGTGTGACCTGCCGGTTTTTCTTGCTCCGGCATCAAGGCTGCCATCTGGAAAGACTCTCCCAGGTAGAGGGAGATTTCAGAGCGGAGGAAAAGATCCTCCGCCACTTGCATCATGAGCCGCTTCATTTTCCTTGGGGACGTCCACGGCTGCATCGGGGAGCTCCGGCAGCTGACCTCGCTCCTCGATCCCCACCGCTCCGACCGCGTCATCGCCGCCGGCGACCTGGTCGCCAAGGGCCCCGATTCCGCCGCCGTTCTCCGCCACTTCATCGCCCACGGGTGGGACTCCGTCCTCGGGAACCAGGACGCCAGGCTCCTCGAACGGGCGAAAGAGGGGCCTCTTCTCGAAGACGCCCCCGAGCTTTCGGACGAGCCCGCGCTTCTCGCGTGGCTGAGGGCCCGCCCCGACTGGATCGATCTTCCCGAGGCCGACGCACTCGTCGTGCATGGGGGCGTGCTTCCCGGAACTCCCGTCACGCTGGAAGCGCTGAAAAATCAGCGCGAGACGCTCCGCACCCTCCGCTTCCTGCGACGCGGCTGCCGCGCCGACTGGGAAGCCGTGCCCAAGGGAGCCGAGCGGGAAGGAGATCGATTCTGGGGCGACCTCTGGGACGGCCCCCGAACCATCCTCTACGGCCACTCCCCCACACGCGAGCAGGAGCCTCGGGTTCGCGCGCAGACGATCGGGCTCGATACGGGATGCGTCTACGGCGGAAGGCTCACCGCGGCGGTTCTCGAGGATCGCCAGTGGCACTTCGTCAGCGTCCCCGCCGCGCGGGTATGGCGGGAGCGCTAAGAGACCGAGGAAGCGGCCTTCGAAGTCGAGCGCCCCATCGCTGGTCAAAGGCCGTGCGGTAGGCGGGGGGACAACGGCTCCCGGTCCGGCCACGCGCTCACCCGGCTAGGTCGCGCTCGCGGAGCGGACTGACCTTCGCCAGGGTGCTGAAGTCCCGGTCCCGATGCAGCACGGTCAGATCGTGCCGCAGGGCGCACACGGCGATCAGGCAGTCGATGCTCGAGCGGACCGTGACACCGGCGCGACGGGCGGTGCGATACAGATCCACCGCTTCGAGAAAGACCTCCTCGCCGAGCGGCGACTCGACCCTCGGCAGCGCCAGCATGGCCTCGCGAGCCGTGCGGTAAGCGCGCGGATCGGCGAACCCCTGGAGGACCTCCTGGATGACGGGGAGGCAGGTCACGACCTCGTCGAGACCTCCGAAGGCCTCGAGATCCAGTCGCTGCGGTTTGCGAAAGACCTCGATCCACGCCGAGGTGTCAACGAGCAGCACGCCGGACTCGCTTCTTCACCGGTGCATCGCGGCGCATCTCGGCGAGATCGCCCTGCCAGGCACCGGAGCCCGCGAGATCGAGGATCTTCCCGGCGCGCGCCCGCCGGACGAACTCGGCCAGAGCACGATCCACGGTCCTCGAGTATGTCCGCTCGCCGGCGAGGCGGGTGGCCTCTTCGAGCAGCTCCTCATTCAGCACAAGATTTGTGCGTTTCATGTGTAAAGGGTACGACCGGCAGGGGCCGAGGTCAAGGACAAACGACTCGGTTCAAGTCCGGTCGAGTTCCCGGGTCGCGGTATCGAGCATCGCGCTCACCCGCTCACGAGAGGAGCTCTCGCAATAGATGCGGATGAGAGGCTCGGTGCCGGACTTTCGGAAGAGGATCCACGAGCCGTCGAGGAAGACGAGCTTCACGCCGTCGACGTCCTCGCGTCGATCCAGTTCGAGATCGAAGGCGCGATCGAGCTCCCCGGCCATCACCCGGTCGATCAGCCGCTGGCAGGCCGGCATCGACCGATAGAGATCGCGCCGGTCGTAATGAGACGCGCCGAAGTCCGACTCCATTCGGGCAACGATGCGCGAGAGGCTCTCTCCCGATCGCGCGACGCATTCGGCGACGAGGAGCCCGGAGAGGATCCCGTCCCGCTCCGGAAGGAACGATCCGAATCCGATTCCTCCGCTCTCTTCTCCCCCGACGACGACGGGGCGGTCGAGCATCAGATCGGCCACGTGCTTGAACCCGATGGGAGTCTCGTGGAACCGGACCCCAAGCCGCGCGGCGACCCGCTCGATCAGCCGGCCGGTCGAAAACGTCTTGACGATCTCACCCTCGAGGCCGCGGTCGCGGATCAGGTAGAGCGCGAGCAGGGCGAGGATCTTGTGCGGAGAGACGAACTCGCCGGTCTCGTCGAGGATCCCGAGCCGGTCGGCGTCGCCGTCATTGCAGATCGCCAGATCGAGCTCGCCCGAGCGCATCGCCTCCCGAGTCGCGGCGAGGTGCTCCGGGATCGGCTCGGGGTTGACTCCGCCGAACGAAGGATTCATTTCCCCCCGGATGGTCGTGACTCTGGTCAGGCCGCTGCTCCCGGGGTCGATCAGATGCTTCTCGATCCGGTCGAGCTGGAGAATCCTACCCGGAAGCCCCGCGGCGACACCGTAGATCGGGTCGTGCAGGATCCGGAGCCGCGCCTTCTGCAGCAGAGGGAGATCGAGGTGCGAACGGACCGCATCGAGGTAATCGTCGAGCAGATTCGTCTCGACGACCGACCCGCCGCCCCGCTCGTCGCTGCGCCCGATGTTCTCGGCGATCGAGGCGTACATTCCCGGGAGCGCCGATCCGCCGTACCACCCCTTGAACTTGATGCCGTTGTAGCGCGCGGGATTGTGGCTCGCCGTGACGACCACTCCCCCCAGGATTCTCCGATGCTTCGCGGTGAACGAGATCGCCTGAGAAGGGAGGGGCTGATCGGAGAGGAGAACGTGAAAGCCGGCGCGGGAGAGAACGAGCGCGACCTCCTGCGCGAAATCGAGCGAGAGGAAGCGGCGGTCCCACCCGACCGCAAGCGTGTCTCGGTCGATCTCCGGAGGAGCGAACATGGTTCGCGCGGCGACCCCGATGGCGTTCGCGACCTTCCGCACGCTCCCGAAGGTATAGCCGTCAGCGATGACCGCCCGCCACCCGTCCGTCCCGAATACGATCTCGCTCAACGATCCCTCCCGCGGAGGCGGATCCCTCCGAAAGACTCCATTGTAGGGGACGTCGGGCACCGCCGTCCCAAGTTACCGCGCCGGAGGCGATCCGGCTTCCTCGATCGCCGCGACCACCCCCACCGCTTCGGCGGGCCTGCGCATCTCGCTCACCGTGACGAACCGGATTCCCCGGTCGCGCAGGCCGGAGATCAGCTGAGGAAGCGCGCGGTCGAGCCGGTCCTGCTCCTCGCGGTCGCTGCCGAGGTGCATGAGGACGATGCCGCCGTTGAGCGTCGTCTTGTTCACTTCACCGAAAGCGACCATCCTCCGCGCCAGCTCCGCGGCATCGAAGTAGATCGGGGACTTGCGGTCGGCGACCCAGTCCAGCGTATCGAGGTTGTAGCGCCGTCCCCGGGTCCATCCGACGTGGAGATAGCCGAGCTCCGAAGCCCAGGCGCGGATCTCGTTGTTCTCCTCTCCGAACGGCGCCCTCCAGTAAGGATCCATCGCCCGGCCGGCGACGCGCTGGAACGCCTCTTCGGTCCGCGACAGCTCGCGCTGCACGAACTCCCGCGTGACGTGCGGAAGCGTCTGATGCCTCCGATTCCGCTCGAAGCTCGTCAGGTGGGGGTGCGACCACATGTGATTCCCCACCTCGTGCCCCTCGGCGAGGATCTGCCGGACCAGTTCCGGATTGCGCTCGATGAACTCCCCGGTCAGAAAGATCGTCGTCCGTATCTTCTCGCGCCGCAGGACGGCGAGGGTCTCTTCGGCTCCGATCTTCGAGGATCCCGCGTCGAGCGACAGCACCATCTCCGTCCGCGCCTCGGGGCCGCGCGTGAAACTCTCGATGTAGCGCGCGGAGCCCGAGCGGATCGAAGCTCGCGGGGGTTCGAGCAGGGCCGCCGGGCGCGGCGCAAAGGAGGCGTTCGCCATCAACTGCGGAGCGACCGCCGCCACAGAAAAAGACGCCTCCTTGGCGGGAGCGTCCGTTTCGAACCGGAAGGTTCCGTCAGCGTCGGCCGAGCCACTGCCTACCGTCGCCCCGTCGAGCAACAGAAACACCATCGCTCCCGGGGCGGTCCGTCCGATCACGGCGACCGATGTTTCGAGCTCCTCGAGTGAAACGATCTCCGCGGTGGCGCTCGACTCCCGATCCGCCCTGGCGGCGCCGGGAAAGATGCCGCGGTTCAGCTCATCGCTCACCCCGACCAGCACGACGGCCAGAGGAGCGAGAGCCAGGATCACGACCAGCGCGAAAAGAGGCGCCGGGACCCGGCCGTGAAGCGCTTTACCCGCTCCCTCCCTCGCCTCCCCCATCTTCCACTGCAGATGGCAGGCGCGGGAGCAGAAGATGTGACTGTCGCGGCGGAAATAGCAGTCGACGCAGATGATCCGCCGGCAACGGAAACACTTGCGCCGGGCCGATTTGTCCGGATGTCGGTGACAGGCCGTCACCTGGTCATTTTACATGGGGCCAGTGGCGGAGGGTTCAGCCTCCGACCCCCGCGCCTGGAACTCTGCATTGTCCGGACCGCAGAGCACAGGATTTGGCCGGGGGACCGTCTCTCCTTCTCGGGGGACCGGACGGAGGCTGAAGCCTCCGCCACATGGCGCACCTCTTGAAGAAGAATGCACGAGCAGGCTTATCCATGAGCGAAGAGATCCCTCCCAGCCCCGAGAGCACCGCCCCACTCCGGGACCGCCGGAAACGCAAGCGGCTCGTGACGAAGAAAACCATCGGGATCACGATGGCGTTGGTACTCGCGGTCTTCCTCGCCCTCTCGATCTACTTCGAGATCAGGACGCCGGCGTCCGGGTCAGGCTCGTTCGGGCGGCTGTACAGCCAGCGGACGCACACCCCCGAATTGCCTGAGCGCGCTCCCTACACGGTGATTCCCGAGCAGGAAGTCCGCGGCCAGACGGGGGCCGACCCGATGCTGATCGATGGCATGAGACGGGAGAAGTTCCTGGGCGTCGAGCCGGGGATGCTGGAAAAGAAGTTCGGGATCAATACCGAGACCGCCGATCCGCGACTGGGCGGTGGGATCGCACCCGCAGATCCGCGGCTCCGCGAAGGGTCGGTCCGGATCACCGGCGGGCCGGAAGGCGTACGGATCGAGGATAAGCCGTAGATAGAAGACAAGCCAGAAGCCAGAAGTCAGAGGGCAGAAGAAAAGTCAGAAGGCAGAAGGCAGAAGGCAGAAGTAAGAGCAACACCAAAACCACGCGGATTTTGCTGTTGCCCTTGTTCTGACTTCTGCCTCCTGCCTTCTGCCTTCTGCCTTGATGACGCTGTTCGCAGGCTTTGCACAGAAAAAAGGAGCGGGGTTACCCCCGCTCCTTCTCGATTCAGCCGTTTCAGTTTCAGCGGCGGCGCGGTCCGCCGCCGCCACTGCCACCGCGGGGTCCGCCGCGACCGCCGCGATCGCCGCGATCTCCACGATCGCCGCGATCCGGACGAGGGCCGCGCTCGGCGCGCTCGGCACTGGCCGTCGCCATCTGGGCGAGCTCCTCTTCGGTCGGAGGCGGCAGGAGCGGTTTGCGCGAGAGGCGCACCTTGCCGGTCGACGAATCGATGTCGACCACCTGCACTTCGACCTCGTCGCCGAGCTGGAAGTGATCGGTCACCTCGCGGACGCGCGAGTGCGCGATCTCGGAGATGTGGAGGAGGCCATCCTGGCCGGGGAGGATCTCGATGAACGCTCCGTACGGCTCGATGCGCTTAACGGCACCCGTGTAGTTGGTCCCGATCTCCGCCGTGGCCGTCAGGCCGCGGATGATCTCGATCGCCCGGTTGGCCGAGCCTTCATCGCTCGACGCGATGATGACCGACCCGTCGTCCTGCACTTCGATTTTCGTTCCGGTCTCTTCGACGATACAGCGGATCGTCTTTCCACCCGAGCCGATGATGTCGCGGATGCGATCCTTCGGGACGTGGATGGTGTAGAGGCGCGGGGCGAACTCGGAGAGCTCTTTCCGCGGCTCGGAGATCGCCTCGAGCATCTTGTTGAGGATGTGCGTGCGGCCTTCGCGGGCCTGGGTGAGCGCCTCCGCCATGATCTCGCGCGAGATCCCGGCGACCTTGATGTCCATCTGGAGCGCCGTGATGCCTTCCGTGGTTCCGGCGACCTTGAAGT
>JBHEPS010000057.1:14145-15100 GCA_046260175.1 Thermoanaerobaculia bacterium | reverse complement strand
CCCGCCGCTCCCCCAGCGCGAGATCACGAGCGAATTGTCGAGGGGAAAGTAGGTCTGGAGGAAGCCGACAGGCACGCATTCGTCGCGCGTCTCGGCCAGGTGGCCGGACGAGCGGCGCTGGGTCCTCCACAGCTGGATCCTGATGACGAATCACCTCCACCTGGTCATTGCGGGCTGAGGGTCAGGGCTGAGAGTCTTTCCTTTTTGCAAGTTATCTATACTTGCCCCGTCGCAGACTTCTTTCCGGCCGCCTTCCGGAAGAGCGCGGCGGCGAGCAGCCACAGGGCGATGAAGAAGCCGTTTAGCACGAGGAGCTTGAGCGGGTCGTCTGCCGGTGTTCCGCGGGTGCCGATCATTGCGATCACGGTGACCACAGTCTGCATTAGCGCGGTTGCGACCATCGCGATCGAAAGGGCGCCGGGGCGGAAGCGCGCGGCCAACGTGCCGAACACAGCGGTGCCGAGCACGCCGACGTACATCAGATTGGCCGGATTTCCTTCATTCCCGATGATCCCGACGGCACCACTGATCCAGATCATGAGGAACGCTGAGGTCAGGGCGAAGAGCGCACCGAGCCGGTAGGCGCTGCTGCCGGACTTCCGTAGGACGAGCTCGAAGACGATTCCGGTGCCGCCGAGCAGTACCGCCGCGAAGACGAAGTCCGATGGGGTCCAGGCGACTTCCTGAGTGAACTGCATTGCAATCGCCGGGAGCAGCAGGATGATCGCCGCAGCGATCCATCCGGCAGTTCTGAGTCGGTTCCAGAGCTTGTGTTCGTCAATATCGAGTGCCCGTTCCATGAGGTGGTTCTCCTGTCGTGGGTCTTTGCGAAGTATGCTGAAGTACTTTGCAATATAAAGTCGACGGCGACCAATGTCAAGTGCACCGATTCACACTCGAGGACGAAACCGCGGGTCGGGCCGCCCGGTCTCACTCCGTCAGTAACGTCCGGATC
>JBHEPS010000057.1:542-14135 GCA_046260175.1 Thermoanaerobaculia bacterium | reverse complement strand
GATCCATCCTCCCACCGCAGCCGCGTGCGGATCGTACTCGACGTCTCGCGCGCGGCTGACGAACTCGCGGAATCGCGACCGTGCTCGGGGGCGGTCGGCCGGGTCGAACTGATCGTGCGTCCAGTCGACCTCGAGCCACGACGGCGCGCGCTCGAGGCCGGCCGTCGCGCGGTAGCTGCCCCATTCCCATTCGTCCGGCGAACGCACGAGGCCACAGCGCACGGGATTGAGCGGTACATAGCGGAGGAGCTCGAGCAGGTGGGTCTCCCGTTCGACAAGCTTCGCATCGAACCGATGCTGAAAGAGGTGTCCGACCCTGCGATGCAGCTTGTTGAACCGGGAGGCCCAGGCCGAGAGCAGGTCGCGCATGCCATCGGATACGGTGTGGGCCGAGTCAGGATACCTCCGAACGGGCGAAAAGTTGCTTTTCCGGCCCTGACACCTACTTTCGTGACACGGGAAATCTGGTATCAGGGAAAGCCGGGAAAGGGCCGTGAAACCAAATTGTGGCCTCCTGCACGAGTTGTATCTGGATAAAGCGCGGCGCCGACCCCCCCCCGGGCCTCGCTCCGGGGCTGGAGTTCGGCGGGTCTGTCGGCTATAACGTAGTCTTCAACCGACGCACTACTGAAGGAGTCGCCCATGAGGTTGCCGGGTCTGGTCGTGGCTCTCGTGTTGTTGCTCGTCCCCGCGGCGGCGTTTTCCGAGCCGTTGACCGCGGAGGAGCGCGAAACGCTTCTCGCGCACCTCGATCGAACGCGAGACGCGTTTCTCGCATCCGTCGATGGACTCTCCGACGCGCAGTGGAACTTCCGCGCCGCCGAAGGGCGATGGACCATTGCCGAAGTGGCCGAGCACATCGTCGCGACCGAGAGCCTGCTTCGGGGGACCGCGGAGGGAGCGATGAAAGAGCCCGCGGGCGAGATGCCGGCGAACGCTCACGGCGACGAGCTCGTGCTGAAGCTCGTTCCGGACCGTTCGCAGAAGTTCCAGGCCCCCGAGCCGCTCCAGCCGACGAACCGCTTCGGCTCGCCCTCGGCCACGCTGGACGAGTTCGGGACACAGCGCTCCAAGACGATCGATCTCGCGAAGAACGGCGGCGACCTCCGTGGGTACGCCGCGGAGGGACCGAGCGGCAATCCGCTCGACGTCTACGGCTGGATCCTCTTCACGTCCGCGCACACCGAGCGCCACACGAAGCAGATCGAGGAAGTGAAGGCCGATCCCGAATTTCCGAACGAGTAACCGCCATCGTTTCGGCATTATGACGTCGAGCGCGTTGCAGCCGTTACGTCATGCGGTCAGCATCTGCCTGGTGGTGCGAATCGCGGCATGCGCGAAGTGGAAGGCCCGGGGCCTTCCGCGGCGAAAGGACTGATGGCTTCGACTGACCGGCTCTCGCAGCTCCAAAGCGCAGCGACCACGTTCGGGCCGGGGGCCGGAGCGAAGGTCGTGAGGCTGCTCGACCAGCTCGCGGCACGCCGCTTCCGCGACGCGGAATCGCTCATCCTCTTTCACGAGACCCTGCTCTTTCTCCGCGCCCATCCGCACACGGCACTCGTGATGCGCAAGGCAGGACGGCTTCTCGCCACGGTCGCGCAACGAGTCGCGCTGCTCGAGCGGGCCGGCGCCGATCTCGATCCGTTCGAGACCATGGAAACGGGTGGGATCGCGGGGACGACTCTCTCCGGAACATTCAGCCTCGACATCACGCGATGGCTCCTCGACCGCTTTCCGGCCGAGGTCGAGATCGACTGGGAGACTTATGAGGACTCCGATCGGCTGACGTTCCTCCTGCCGCGGCTCCTGCCGCTCTTTCCGGAGGACGGCCTGGTCGAGGCGAACATCCCTCATCGGGAATGGATCCGGGCGGGAAGCGGCCGCAGCTCGCGAGACCTCCACTGGCTGGTCGGCCGGTTCACGCAGCTCGATCTCCCCGAGGATCAGAAGGAGGCGCTGTACGGATCGATGAGCCTGCCGGTGCGCTGGGATCTCCGCACCTCGAAGGCGTCGCGCACACGCAACATACGCGCGGCGCGCGCGCCGTTCTTCCATAAGGGCCCCCTCATCCAGCGGCGGGACGTCTCGCTCGAGAAGGAGATCTGCACGCCGATCGCTCTGACGAAGGTCTCGACGCGCGAGGGGCAGCGCGCCGTGGACATGCTGCGCGCCGCGGCGACGGCCCGTTACCGCGAGCTGTACGGCATCACCTACGGAGATCCGAAGCGAGTCGTGATGGCCTCGCCCGGACGCGGCGTCGAGATCTTCCTCTGGGGCCTTCCGCCCGAGAGACGGCTGCCGCTCCGCGCGTATCACGCGGGGATCACGCTCAAGAACGGGGTGCCCATCAACTACATCGAAGGCATCACTCTGTTCGAGCGGATGGAGCTCGGCTTCAACACCTTCTACACGTTCCGCGACGGCGAGTCGGCGTGGGTCTACGCGCAGGTGCTCCGGGCGCTCCATCGGCTCGTCGGTGCGACCTGCGTCTCGGTCGATCCCTATCAGATCGGGTGGAACAACGAAGAGGCCATCGAGTCCGGGGCGTTCTGGTTCTATCGAAAGCTCGGCTTCCGCTCCACCTGGCCGAAGCTGGCCCGCCTGACCGAGCGGGAGGAGCAGAGGGTCCGCAGCGACCCGCGCTACCGAACCTCGGCGCAGACGCTCCGCCGCCTCTCGCGCGGCCACATCATCTACGAGCTGCCCGGGACGACGAGCGGCGCTTGGGACCGCTTCACGGTGCGCGGTCTCGCCCTGGCTCTCGAGCGCGCGGCCGCTCGGAAGCAGGCTTCGGGATCCCAGAGCCCGTCACGGAGGGTCGCCGAGACGCTGGAGCTGGACACAAGGAGCCTCAGGCCGGCCGAGCGCGCCGCGTTCGAGGCCTTCGCGCCCGCGCTGGCCGGGATCCCCGGTCTCGACCGATGGAGCGACTCCGAGAAGCAGGATGCCATCGCAATCATCCGGGCCAAGGGTGGCGCTGACGAATCCCGCTACGCGCGGCTTCTCCAGAAGCATGCGCGGCTGAGGAACGCGCTGATCCGGATCGGATCGGCCGCGACATAGGGCGGAGAAACGCGCTGACGAGCTGAAGAGCATGCAGGCTGCTCGACCGGCCCGGAATTCAGTGGCAGAACCGCGTGCACTTCAAGTGATAGTGTCATCGATGGGATCGGAAGTATCACCCGGGCAAAACGGAGAGATTAGAGAGTGGCTGAGACACCGAACCAACAGAAGACGCTCCGCGAGACCGCCTGGCATGTCCGGGAGGCCGACGAGGTCATCTCCGAGCTCGACACCGATCCGGAGCGCGGACTGAGCCAGGGTGAGAGTGAGGAGCGGCTGGAGCGGTACGGGCCCAACGAGATCCGTTCCGGCGAGGCAGTCTCGTGGTGGCAGCTCGTGTTACGGCAGTTCAAGGATCCGTTGATCTACCTCCTGATCGCGGCCGCCATCGTTTCGGTGCTGATCCAGGAGGTGATGGACGCCACCCTCATCATGGCGGTGGTCGTACTCAATGCCGTCATCGGCTTCTATCAGGAATCCCGCGCCGTCAAGGCGATCCGATCTCTCGCGGAGATGACCGCGCCCAAAGCCCACGTCATTCGAGACGGAGAGGAGCATGAGATTCCGAGCCGGAAGATCGTTTTCGGAGATCTCGTGGTCCTGGCGGCCGGTCGTCGGGTGCCCGCTGACGTCCGACTTGTTCGGGTGGACGATCTCAAGGCGGACGAGTCGGCGCTCACTGGCGAATCCGAGCCGGTGAGCAAGCAGCAGGAGCCGGTAGAGGACGAGCGTGCAGTGCCCGGTGACCAGCTGAGTATGGCCTTTGCCGGAACGAACATTACCCGCGGTCGGGGCTGCGGTGTCGTGGTCCGCACCGGTGACGCGAGCGAGTTGGGACAGATCGCCGAGGCGACACGGGAGATTGGGGAGATCCAGACGCCGATCAAGGAGAAGACCGAGCGGCTCGGAAAAGCGATTGGGGCCGGAATCGCATTCCTGGCGCTGGTGGTCATCGGGAGCGGTCTGGCCCTCGGAATGGAGCTTCATGATCTGGTCCGGACGGCCGTCGCGATGGCTGTTGCCGCCATTCCCGAGGGACTGCCGGTCGTGCTGACGGTAGCGCTGGCGGTGGGTGTCCAGCGGATGGCGAAACGGAATGCGATCATCCGTTCGCTTCCGGCCGTGGAAACTCTAGGCTCGGCCACCGTCGTCGGATCGGATAAGACCGGTACTCTTACCGCAAACCAGATGACGGTGAAGGTGATCTGGGCGGGAGGGCAGCGCCACGAGGTCACCGGAAGCGGCTACGACACAAACGGCGAGATCACGCTCGAGGAGGGGGAGGAGGAAGTGGCCGACGCGGTGCGCATGACGACGCTCGCGGGGTTGCTGGCGAACGAGGCGAAACGATTGCCTGTCGAAGCATCCGAGGAGGACGACAGTGACGATCGAGACGCAGGTGGCGACCCGACCGAGGTGGCATTGCTAGTCTCGGCCATGAAGTCAGGCTACGAGCTCGGCGACACGCGAGAGCAATACGAAGAAGTCGACATGATTCCGTTCGAATCGGACCGGCAGTTCATGGCGACCCTGAACGAGACGCCCCGGGGGCGCTGCATCTTTCTGAAAGGCTCGCCCGAAGCCGTGCTGGAGCGCTGTAGTAAACAACTCGGACCCGATGGTGAAGAAGAAAGCCTGGACGCCGAGGATGCGGGCGAGGTCGCTGGACGGCTTGCCGATGAGGGATATCGCGTGCTCGGCATGGCTTACCGGTACGGGGACAGGAACGCATTCGAAGACCATGATCCAGGTTCGGATCTCGTGTTCGCCGGTTTTCAGGCCATGCAGGATCCCGTCCGCCCCGGGGCGATCGACGCGGTTCGTGCGGCTCAGGAGGCCGGCCTCCGAGTGATCATGCTGACCGGAGATCATGTCAGGACGGCGCGCAGCATCGGTCGAACA
The DNA here is from genome assembly GCA_046260175.1 of Thermoanaerobaculia bacterium. Classification (GTDB taxonomy): domain Bacteria; phylum Acidobacteriota; class Thermoanaerobaculia; order Gp7-AA8; family Gp7-AA8; genus JBHEPS01. The sequence goes on along the minus strand of JBHEPS010000057.1, from coordinate 9,170 downwards.
CTCGGTCTGCTGGATGAGGATGGTCGAGCAGAAGAGGGCCGGAGGATCGAAGGCGCTTCGGAGGAAGATCTCGACGAGATCGTTCGTAATGTGAACGTATTCGCGCGGGTGTCGCCCCACCACAAGCTGGACCTCGTGAACCGGCTCAAGGAGCAGGGACATATCGTCGCCGTCACAGGAGACGGGGTGAATGACGCGCCCGCCCTTCAGGCTGCGCATCTCGGAATCGCGATGGGCCAGGCGGGCACCGACGTCGCGCGCGAGGCCTCGGACATGGTGCTCGCGGACGACAATTTTGCCAGCATCACAAAGGCGATCGAGGAAGGAAGGATCGTCTTTGCCAACATCCGGAAGGTGACCTACTTCCTGATCTCGACCGCGGCGGCAGAAGTGCTGGCGATCCTGACCTCATTCGCCGGACCATGGCCGCTCATATGGGTTCCTGCTCAGGTGCTGTGGGTGAACCTCGTGACCAATGGTGTGCAGGATCTGGCACTGGCGTTCGAGAAGGGAGAGCCGAACCTGCTCGAAGAGCCACCGCGGGATCCAAAGGAAGGGGTGCTCAACCGCACCGTCCTGTGGCGGGTCGCCTGGCTGGGTCTGCTGATGGGAGCGGCGACGATCGGGGTGTTCTGGTGGATGTTGCGGCAGGACGTTCCGCTCGAGCTCGCCCGAAGCGTCGCGATGACGCAGATGGTGCTGTTCGAGTGCTTCCACGTGTTGAATTCGCGCTCCTTCCACCGGTCCGTCTTCAAGATTCCACTCAGGGACAATCCATTTCTCGCGATCGCGCTGCCTGGAGCGGTGCTCGCTCACATCGGAGTGCTCTACCTGCCGTTCATGCAGCGCATTTTCGAGACGGCGCCGCTGGCTCTCGAGCACTGGGCGCTCGTGGTTGGCGTGGGCCTGCTCGTGATCGTGGCCGCCGAAGCCGATAAGGCATTCCTGGTCCGCCCGGCCCATGAAAAGCGTGTCCGCGAGGGAGAGCGGCAGCGCAAAGAAAGACGATCGTCCGCGGAGGAGGAAGAGAGCGCGTGACACGGCGACCTGGACGTGGACAGGAGAATGGCCGATGAGCAACACCCCCTACAAAGCAGCCATCCTCGATCTCGACGGCGTCCTTACCGACACCGCAAGTCTGCACGCCCGCGCATGGAAGGAGATGTTCGACGACTTCCTCGAGCGACGGCCGGAGCGGGAGAAGGAGAACCACTCGCCGTTCGAAATGAAACAGGACTACCTCCGTTACGTCGACGGCAAGCCACGTTTCGACGGTGTCCGGAGTTTCCTCGAGTCTCGGCGGATCGATCTTCCCGAAGGAAGCGCTGAGGATTCCGCTGAAGAGGTCACGGTGCGTGGTCTCGGAATGCGGAAGGACCAGTTGTTTCGCGAGCTGCTCGGAAAGGAGCCTGTGCAGGTTTTCGACGATGCGGTGGAGCAGGTCCGACGCTGGAAAGATCAGGGGCTGCGGATCGGCCTCATCACATCGAGCCGCAATGGACGGCGCGTGCTCCAGGCCGTGAATCTGGGAGATCTTTTCGACGTCATCGTGGATGGGAACGATGCCGCAGAGCTCGATATCCGGGGCAAGCCTGCGCCGGATGTATTCCTCCATGCAGCGCAGGAGCTCGGCGTCGAGCCGCACGAGGCGTTCATCGTGGAGGATGCCATCTCAGGCGTGGAAGCGGGGCGAGCGGGCGGTTTCGCGTTGGTGGTGGGCGTGGCCCGCCACGGAGGGGAAGAGCTCGCCGATGCAGGGGCGGACCTCGTCGTGAAGGACCTGCGGGAAGTGGACGACCAGGTCCTCGCCGACGGCGGCCCCGGGCGAGACGCTTCATCCCGGGACCAGGCTGCCGCCTCTCGTCGCCGGGAGCTCGCCGGAAGAGAAATGCGGCATTGGGAGCTCATCTACAGATCGTGGGATCCCGAAAGACAGCCGCTTCGGGAGGTCTTGTGTGCAGTCGGCAACGGCCTGCTGGTCACCCGCGGAGCATTCGAGGAGGTGCGGGCGGGCGGTCCTCACTACCCCGGAACCTATATGGCGGGTGGCTACAACCGACTCGAGACCGAGATCGCGGGACGCGTGGTCGAGAACGAAGATCTGGTGAACTGGCCGAACTGGCTGCCGCTGACGTTCCGCCACAAGGGGGGTCACTGGTTCTCGCTCGACGAGGTGGACGTGCTGGACTTCACGCAGCGACTGGACGTGTACCGGGGCGTGCTGGAGCGGGAAGTCCGCTTCAGGGATACTCGAGGCCGGGAGTCGTCGCTGGTCAGCCGGAGGATCGTTCACATCGCAGATCCGCATCTGGCGGCAATCGAGTGGACGCTGAAGGCGCTGAACTGGTCGGGTGAGATCGAAATCCGGTCAGAGCTCGACGGAACGGTCCTGAACGGGAACGTCGAGCGCTACCAGGATCTCAGCAAGCAACATCTCGACATTCTCGCGACGGGGTACGCCGATGAGGACACGGCGTTCCTGACGGTCGCGACCAGCCAGTCGCGAATCAGGATGACGCAGGCGGCGCGCACCCGCGTCTTCAGTGAAGACGGCGCGGTGAAGGTTCAGCGTACGAATCAGGAGGACGACGGGCGCGTTGGACAGGTCCTGCTGGCGGCAGTCGAGAGGCAGAAGTCGCTGCGCGTCGAGAAGATCGTGGCGATCCGTACCTCGCGGGATCATGGCATCAGCGAACCCGAGATCAACGCGATCAAAGACGTCCGGCGCGCCGGCACGTTCGCAGAGATGCTCGATTCTCATGAGTGCAAATGGCGTCAGCTCTGGAGCATTTCGGACATCGTGCTGAGCGACGGCGACGACGAGACGCAACTGATCCTGCGACTGCACATCTTCCATCTGCTCCAGTCGGCCTCGACGAACACGATTGATCGCGACGTGGGAGTGCCGGCCAGGGGGTGGCATGGCGAGGCGTATCGAGGGCACATCTTCTGGGACGAGCTTTTCATTTTCCCATTCCTCACCTTGCGTATCCCTGAGCTCGCCCGCTCGCTGCTCATGTACCGCTATCGTCGTCTGAACGAGGCGAGACATCTGGCGAGGGAGGCCGGGTACGAAGGAGCGATGTTCCCGTGGCAGAGCGGCAGCGATGGGCGCGAAGAGAGCCAGACAGTCCACCTGAACCCGAAATCGGGCCGCTGGCTGCCCGACGTCTCGAACCTCCAAAGGCACGTGAACGCTGCCGTCGCGTACAACGTGTGGCGCTACTACCAGGCCTCGGGCGATATGGAGTTCCTCTCGTCTTACGGCGCCGAAATGCTGGTGGAGAATGCTCGTTTCTGGGCGAGCATCTCGAGCTATGACCTGAACAGGGAACGGTACGAGATCCGCGGGGTGATGGGGCCCGACGAGTTCCATACCGCATACCCGGATGTTGAAGAGCCGGGGCTGAACAACAACGCCTATACGAACGTGATGGCAGCGTGGGTGCTGCGCTGTGCCGGCCACAGTCTCGACCTGCTGGATGAGGAGCAGAGGAACGCGCTCGAGGAGAAGCTGAACATCGGCGATGAGGAACTGGTCCGATGGCAGGAGATCAGCCGAAACCTGTTCGTTCCCTTCCATGGTGACGGCATCATCAGCCAGTTCGAGCGGTACGAGGAGCTGGAGGAGTTCGACTGGCAGGGATACAGAGAGTCGTACGGAGACATCCAGCGGCTCGACCGGATCCTGGAGGCCGAAGGCGATGACGTCAATCGGTATCAGGCCAGCAAGCAAGCCGACGTGCTGATGCTTTTTTATCTTTTCTCGGCCGAAGAGCTGCGGGAGCTGTTCGAGTACATGGGCCTGCCGTACGATCCGGAGCTCATCCCTCGTAATATCGACTACTACACGGGGCGGACATCCCACGGCTCGACCCTGAGTCGTATCGTGCACTACTGGGTCATGGGGCGCGCGGACCGGGAGCATGACTGGATGCTGTTTCAGACAGCGCTCCGCAGCGACATCGACGACATTCAGGGCGGGACCACTCACGAGGGGATTCACCTCGGTGCGATGGCCGGGACGGTCGACCTGATCCAGCGATCACACACCGGGATCGAGATCAGGGAAGGAGTGCTCTGGTTCAATCCGAAGCTCCCTCGGGAGCTCACCGAAGTGCGGATGCGCCTTCATTATCACCAACACTGGATGTCCGTGCTCCTGACTGATGACACGCTGACGGTTTCCTTCGACCGCGGCTGGTCCCCTTCGGCACGGATCGGCTACCGCGGAGAAGTTCACGAGATGGAGCAGGGAGAGACACGAGAATTCAGGATCGAAAAGGCTGAGACGAGAAAGGATGACTCATGAAGATCGCCGGTTTCGAGAGGGAGAAATGGGAGCGGGCGAGAGGATTTCAATCATGAAGAACATCCTGACACTGACGGTGAACCCGACGATTGACAAGAACACGCGAGTCGAGCACGTCAGACCGGAGAAGAAGCTGCGTTGCGAGCGAGCCTGGCGGAACCCCGGCGGGGGAGGCGTGAATGTTTCACGAGCGATCCATCGCCTCGGTGGGACATCGACGCTCCTCTACCTGGGGGGTGGCGCCACCGGAAATATCCTGGAGGATCTGCTCGAAGATGAAGGGCTGACGCCTCGCAGGATCTCCATTGAAGGATGGACACGAGAGAACCTGATCGTCTACGAGGAACGATCGGAGCAGCAGTACCGCTTCGGCATGCCGGGCCCCGAGGTGAGCGAGGAGGAGTGGCAGGGATGCCTCGATGAACTCGGTGCGGTGGATCCGCCACCGGACTACCTGGTCGCCAGTGGCAGCCTTGCACCCGGGATGCCGGAGGATTTCTACCTGCGCGTTGCCCGGGTCGCCGACCATCTCGGCGCTCGGCTCGTCGCCGACACCTCCGGAGAAGCGCTCCGACACCTGATCGGCTCGAATGCCTTTCTCCTCAAACCGAACGTGAGGGAGCTCCAGGATCTGGCGGGCAAAGAGCTCGGTGACGAGCAGGAGAAGATCGATGCGGCACAGCGCCTCATCGCAGAAGGCTGCTGCAGTGTCGTGGTCCTCTCGCTCGGATCGGGGGGAGCCATGCTGATCACCGCTGATGACAGCGAGCACGTGCGAGCTCCGACTGTGCCGATCCGCAGCAAGGTCGGCGCCGGAGACAGTATGGTCGCAGGAATCGTCCTCGGGCTCTCCCGAGACATGGATCTGGAGGACGCTGTGCGCTTCGGAACCGCGGCAGGCGCCGCCGCCGTGATGACGGAAGGAACAGAGCTGTGCCGTCGCGAGGATACCGAACAGATCTACAGCAGGATGAAGAAACAAGGATGACTTCCGCTGACGCGGGTTTCGTTCATTACGGCCTCGAGTGAGGCGATTGGGAACGGTTGCGTATCAGGGCCGAACGACGTCTTCACTGCTCTCGTCGCTCCGCTGCGAACTCTCCGGGCTCGAAGGGTGTGACGGTCTGGCCGGACCCCTCCCGGAGCGCGTAATTGAGCGTCGCCGCGAGCGTCTGGTCGTTCAGATGGGCGTAGTCGGGGTGGGTTGCGGTGCCGTGGACCATCAGGTTGATCACGCCGAGCCTGCCATCAGGAGACGCGGCAGCCGAGAGCGCCTCGGCGAGATCACCCCGGGGATGGCACCCGCTGCATTCGGTCGCGTACGTGCGCTGCCCGAGCAAGTACCACTCGGGGACAGCCGCGGTTGCATGATCAGACGGCTCGATCAGCGAGCTCCTCGACCATGCGAACGCCACTGCGGCAAGCACGAGCACCAGTGCAATGAGATTGATGAATCTGTTGATTGTCCTGTTCATCATCGTTTCGAGTCACACGAGATCGAATCTCTCGGTATGGATCCGTGCTTCCGGTATGCCGAGATCGACCAGGGCACTCTCGACGATCTCCATCATCGGCAAGGGACCGCAGACGAAGATGTCCCGTTTGATCTTCTCTTCCGGCAGCAGCCTTTTCAGAACTTCTCTCCGGATGAAGCCGCGCTCATCCGGCCAATCGCCCTCCGGATGCTCCAGCACGTACTCGATTCGAAGATCGACGCGAGTCCGCAGCGCCTCCAGTTCGTCCCGGAACGGGGCGTTCTCGAGCGTCCGGCTTCCGTAGATCAGCAGAACCGGACGCCGGTCCTGGCGGTCGGCCATCGTTCTGATCATGCTGTAGATCGGCGTGATGCCGATTCCTCCGGCGATGAAGACGTATCCCGCCGAGGGAACGATGTCGATCGAGAACGAGCCGTGCGGTCCGTCGAAGAACAGAGGCGTACCGGGGGCGAGCTCGCCGATCCGGTTGGTGAAGTCTCCGAGCTCCTTGATCCCGAACTCGACCCGATCCGTACTCTCCGCACTGGACGAGAACGAGAAAGGGTGTTCGTCGAATGTGAACGGGCTGTTCGGCTTCATCCAGACGAACTGTCCCGGCGCGAAGCTCATCCCGGCGTGGCCCACGGGCTCGGCGCGCAGCGTCCACGAGCGCCCCCGCTCGCGCTGGACTTCGACGACGCGCCAGGGTCTGCGTCTGAGCAGAACCGGGCGCGCGATCCGGAGGTGGAGCAGCACCGCGATCATCGCGATCGCAAAGACGATGAAGAATCCTTTCTTGAGTGCGGAGTTCGTGTAGACGCCGACGAGGAGGATGTGCACCAGCGCGGCTGCGACGGCGACCACTGACGTGATGATGTGAATCCACCTCCACCATTCGTACGAGAGGCGGAGCGGTTTCCGGACGATCGACGTGGCGATCAGTACGAGGAGAGCCAGCACGGAGATGACGCCCCACCGGCTCGCCGTCGTTCCCCCGAAGGGGTTGAGCAACGCGAGCATTCGCGGTGAGCGAACGACGAGAATCAGTGGATGAAGAAGAAGCATCACCGCCCCAACGAGTGCGATCCGTCGGTGGTACTGCATGATGATGTCGATCCCGTACGGATCGGTCACCTTGTGGAACCGGGCGACGAGGACGAACTGCAGCCCCATCTGCAGAAAAGCCACGAAACCGAGGGCGATCGAGAGCTCGACCCAGAAAGGTCGTGGGGGAGGAGCGGGCGCCTGGAGGACGAGAGCGAGCGGACCCAGAACGATCAGAAGATAGAGAACCAGCCAGAACACTCCCGTCAGAGTTCGTCGCATCTCTGCATATTTATCACGTGGTGGAGCACGGAGCCCGTGATCGATCACGTCCCCCGGTATCGCGGGTCCAACGAGATACAGCAATGATCCCGCACCACCCGCTCCCTCACGGCGGAAAACCTCCGGGCTGCATACATCTACGGTCAGAGACCGTGTTCTTTCGAACCGGGCGAAGATGAACCGCCGCCGCTTCAGATACTCACGGCTGCGAAAAGTTGAGCCCAGGTCTGGAAGACGGGAAAAGAAAAAGACCCTCCGCTCCGGCACCGGGGGGCTTGTCTCCACCGCTCATTTCGCCTACCGTTCAGGGTGGAACCGGCACTCACGCCGGACCACGTCGTCCGACACACTCCATCGAGAGCTCCCGCGCCGGACGCTCCGATGCAACCTTCACCCCCACAAATGAGGAAATCACGCATGAGAAACGCCGCCAGCTCGATCGGACTGATCGTCTTCGTCATGGTACTCGGATGCACCACGACCTCTCCCGTGATCCGGGACTCTGCGTCCGCACAGCAGGATGTCATCGCCGGATCCGAATCGAATCTCCTGCTCGCCGAATGGGTCGGGCCCTACAACGGTCTGCCGGCCTTCGATCGCATGGAGCTCGCGGACCTCGAGGCGGCGCTCGAAGTCGGGATGGAGAGATCGCTCGCCGAGATCGACGCGATCGCCACCAACCCGGAGCCACCGACGTTCGAGAACACGATCGTCGAGATGCAGCGCACCGGCAAGGAGCTGGATCGGGTCTTCACCTACTACGGGATCTGGTCCTCGAACATGAGCTCTCCGGAGTTCCGCGAGATCCAGACCGCGATGATCCCGAAGCTCTCCGACTACAGATCGAAGATCTCCCAGAACAGCGCCCTGTTCGCTCGAATCAAGGCCGTTTACGAAGGTCCCGAGTACAAGACGCTGCGGCCTGATCAGCAACGCATGACCTGGCTGACCCATGACGGATTCGCGCGAGGTGGCGCGACCCTGACGGGCGAAGCGCAGCAGCGATACGCCGAGATCAACAAGCGGCTCGCCGAGCTGACGACCCGCTTCTCGAACAATGTCCTCCACGACGAGGAAAGCTACGTCACCTATCTCTCGAAAGATCAGCTTTCCGGCCTTCCGGAGGCCTTCGTCCGATCGGCTGCCGCGGCCGCCGCGCAGCGTGGTCGCGAGGGGATGTACGCCATCACCAATACGCGCTCGTCCATGGATCCCTTCCTCACCTTCTCCGACGAGCGCGCACTGCGCGAACAGGTGTGGCGCACCTACTACGCCCGCGGAGACAACGGCGACGAGTACGACAACAACGCGCTGATTCCCGAGATCCTCGCGCTCCGAAAAGAGCGTGTCGGCCTCCTCGGATACGACAGCTACGCCGACTGGCGCCTCGAGGCTCAGATGGCGAAGAACCCCCCGAACGTCCTGAACCTTCTCGAAACGGTATGGGAAGCCTCGGTGGCGCGCGTCCACGAGGAGGTCGCCGACATGCAGGCGGTCGCCGATGCGCAGTCCGCC
>JBHEPS010000057.1:0-532 GCA_046260175.1 Thermoanaerobaculia bacterium | reverse complement strand
CGCCGAGGGCGCCCGCATCACCATCGAGCCCTGGGACTACCGCCACTACGCCGAAAAGGTGCGCAGGGCGAAGTACGATCTCGATTCGGACGAGGTGAAGCAGTACCTGCAGCTGGACAAGCTCGTGGGCGCGATGCACATGGTCGCGCGTGAGGTCTTCCGGCTCAGATTCGCCCCGGTTCCGGCGGGCACGGTTCCCGTCTTTCATCCCGACGTCACCGTGTTCGAGGTGACCGACAGGGAGACGGGAGCGCACGTCGGGCTCTGGTACCTCGACCCCTTCGCAAGACAGGGGAAGAGCTCGGGTGCCTGGGCGACGACCTACCGGTCGCACTCCACGTTCGACGGGAAGAAGACCGTACTCGGCTCGAACAACTCCAACTTCATCAAGGGAGAGCCCGGGAAGCCGGTTCTCGTCTCGTGGTCGGACGCGGAAACGCTGTTTCACGAGTTCGGCCACGCGCTTCATTACTTCAGCTCGAACGTCGAGTACCCGAGCCAGAATGGCGGGATCCGCGACTACACCGAGTTC
>JBHEPS010000056.1:6620-15163 GCA_046260175.1 Thermoanaerobaculia bacterium | reverse complement strand
CGGGAGGCGTGATCGTCGTGAATGGCGGCGCCCATGGGCTTTTCTGTTCGTTCCAGGCCACACTCGACGAGGGTGACGAAGCGATCTTCCTCTCTCCCTACTGGACGCCCATTCGCGACCTGGTCCGGTACGCCGGCGGCGAACCGGTCATGGTCCCCTGGGAGGAGGCCTCGGAGACTTCTCCCGCCGCGGCGATCGAGCGCCGCCTGACGCCGCGCAGCCGCCTGATCTACGTCAACTCCCCGTCGAACCCCACCGGCCGGGTCCTCGATCGAGCGGCGCTGGAAGCGATCGCCCAACTCGCAATCCAACGGGACCTCCTGGTGATCGCCGACGAGGCCTACGAGGACCTGACCTGGGATGGTGATCACGTCTCGATCGCGTCTCTTCCGGGGATGGCGGAGCGGACGATCACCGTCTTCACCCTGAGCAAGAGCTACGCGCTCACCGGGGGGCGTATCGGATACGTCGTCGCGAGCCCGACATTCATGGAAGTCCTCCGGAAGCTGGTGCTGAACTCGACCAACGGAGTCTCGACGCCAACCCAGTTCGGCGCTCTTGCGGCGCTGACGGTGGGCTCGGGATGGATCGAAGAGAAGCGGGTCGAGTACCTCCAGCGACGGGATTTCCTCGTCGCGGCCGCCCGGGCAGCGGGATTCGAGTGCTCGGTTCCGGCAGGAGCCTTCTATCTATTCGCGAACGTGCGCGAGCGGTTGGGAAGCGACTCGTGGGCCGCGATGAAGCAGCTGCTCGACTCGACGGGGATTGCGACCGTCCCGGGGGCCGTGTTCGGCGCGGAAGGCGAGGGGCACCTGCGGATGTCGTACTCGACCTCGATGAGCGTGCTCGAAGAGGCCGACGCGGCTCTGCGCAAGCTCTGATTCGCTGATATCTTAGGGCGCGCATCGCCGCACGTAAGCAGGCGGAGGCCTGAGGCCTCCGCCACCCGAGGAGAACACCCGTGTCCAGGGAAGAGGAAAACGTCCAGCCGGAATCGGAGCTGATCCGGGTCCGGCGTGAAAAATTCGATCGCATCGTGGAGCTCGGATACGAGCCGTGGCCGACCCGCGCCGATGCGAGCATCACGGTCGGAGAGATCGTCGCCCGCTTCTCGCCGGCGACGGCCGAGGAGTTGGATGCGAGCCCGTTCGAGGTGAAGATCGCGGGTCGCGTGATGACCATGCGCGACCACGGCAAGACTGCCTTCCTCGATCTCGCGGAAGGTCGCGCCCGCGTTCAGATCTATCTCCGCCGGGATGCGGTCTCCGACCGCGAGTGGCAGCTTTACGGGAATCTCGATCTCGGCGACTGGATCTCGATCTCCGGAACGGTCTTCAGGACGAAAAAGGGCGAGCTCTCGATCAAAGCTTCCGGAATCGGATTTCTGGCGAAGTGCTTCCGTCCCCTCCCCGAGAAGTGGCACGGGCTGACCGACGTCGAGCAGCGATACCGCCAGAGATACCTCGACCTGATCGTGAACGACGATGTTAAAGAAGTTTTCGAGACTCGGGCGCGTGTGATCCGCTACATCCGCAACTGGTTCGACTCGCACGGATACGTCGAGGTCGAGACGCCGATGATGCAGCCGATCGCCGGAGGTGCGACGGCGAGGCCGTTCATCACGCATCACAACGCTCTCGACATCGAGCTTTATCTCCGCATCGCGCCAGAGCTCTACCTCAAGCGCCTGATCGTCGGGGGGTTCCCGCGCGTCTACGAGATCAACCGCAACTTCCGCAACGAAGGAATCTCACTCCAGCACAACCCGGAGTTCACCATGCTCGAGTTCTATCAGGCATGGGCCGATTACCGGGACCTGATGGAGCTGACCGAGGAGCTGCTGAGCGGCCTGGTCCTCGAGGTCAGGGGGTCGGACTCGCTCCAGTGGAAGGGCCGCGAGATCTCGTTCACGCGGCCTTTCGCGCGATTCACCATGAAGGAGGCGATCGTCCACTTCGCCGCCCTGAAGGGGACGACGATCGATCCGGCGGAGCTCGAAAGCCGGGAGACTCTCCTCCCCCTCGCTCGGGCTTACGCCGAGCCGCGCCACGTCCACGCCGATGGAACCGAGGGGCCTCCGAGCGAGGCGGCGGCTCCGCTCGACTCGATGAACTACGGCCGCCTTCTCGCTGAGCTCTTCGAGACCGTGGCCGAGGACCAGCTCATCCATCCGACGTTCATCACCGATTTTCCGGTCGAGGTGTCTCCCCTCTCCAAGCAACGCTCGGACGATCCGCGATGGGTTGAGCGGTTCGAGCTCTACATCGGGGGGATGGAGATGGCGAATGCGTTCTCGGAGCTCAACGACCCCGATGAACAGGCACGGCGATTCCGCCAGCAGCTCTCCGAGCGCGAGAAGGGGGACGACGAAGCTCACCAGATGGACGAGGACTACGTCCGCGCCCTCGAGTTCGGCATGCCGCCCACCGGGGGAGAAGGCCTCGGGATCGACCGCATCACGATGATGCTCACCGACTCTCCCTCCATTCGCGACGTGATCCTCTTCCCGCTCATGCGACCGAGGGGATGACGATGCTGGGGCGATACGAGGTCGGAGTCGCGTTTCGATACGTCTGGATGGCCGGCAAGCGCCGGCATACGGCGTTCCTGACGATCATCAGCACGCTCGGCCTCGCGGTCGGCGTCGCCACGCTTCTGATCTCGCTCTCGCTCCTCTCCGGCCTCCAGGGGCAGATCAAGGGGCGACTCATCGCCTCCACTCCACAGATCCTGATCGAGCCGGTCGGCGCGAGCGGAATCGAGTCCGCCGCTCAGATCCAGCAGATTCTCGCCGCCACTCCCGACGCCAAGGTGCAGAGCGTCATCTCCGGCATCGCCTGGGCCTCCGACCGCTCGGGCCACCACGGCCGCCCCGTCCGCATCCGCTCTTACGAGGAGGGAGAAGCGCCGGAAGCCGACGCCTCGTTCGGCCGCAGATGGGAAGCCGACTCGGGAAGCCTGGATCCGATCTATCTCACGCGCGACTTCGCCAACGCCGTCGGCCTGTTTCTCCGGGACGAGATCGTAGTCGTCTCTCCGCGCCAGCGGCTGACCCCTTTCGGCCCCGTCCCCATCCACAAGACCTATCGCATCGCCCGCATTCTCCCCGCCACGCAGGACCAGAACGCCCCGGAGGCTCGGCTTCCCTTCGAGGAGACCAGCCGCCTCTTCGCGACCGCTGGGAACCCCACCGCGATCGAGGTCTACACGTCCCTGGGCCGGGCAGCGCGCATCGTCCAGGATCTCGAGAGCCGCAACCTCCCCGTCATCATCCGCGACTGGGAAGAGATCAACAAGCCGCTCTTTCTCGCTCTCCGTCTCGAGAAAATCGTCATGTTCGCGACGATCTCACTCATCATCTTCGTCGCCGCTCTCAACCTCGTCTCCTCGGTCGCCATGCTCATCGTCGAAAAGCGACCCCAGGTCGGGGTCCTGCGCACCCTCGGCGCATCCGAGAAGTCGATCCTTGCCATCTTCCTCTCCGTAGGCATGCTCATCGGGCTCGGAGGGACCCTGCTCGGCAACATCATCGGTCTCGGCGTCTCCTGGGCCGCCGAGCGGTTCCAGCTCATCCCTCTCCCCAGCGAGGTCTACGCCCTCGCCCACCTTCCGTTCCAGATCGAGCTACGCGAAGTGATCGGCGTGAACCTGATCGCCATCGTCCTCTCGATTCTCGCCACCTGGTACCGCGTGCTGTTCAGCTCGGTTCACTACCCCGCCAACTATGGCTTCATCCCGCAAACTTACTGCGACGACCACGACCCTCTGGACGTTCTCGTTCTCGGCCAGGAGTCGGTCGTTCCGCTGACGATCATGATTGCCAAGCCGATCGGCGTCATGAAAATGATCGACCACGGCGAGGCGGACGACAAGATCATCGCGGTTCACGCCAATGATCCCGAGTACGTCCATTAGGAGTCACTATCGATGAACATCCGGGTCTGGCCGGGACGGCCTTATCCGCTCGGAGCCACTTACGACGGCGCCGGCACCAACTTTTCCCTTTTTTCCGAGGCGGCAACCAAGGTCGAGCTCTGCCTGTTCGACGAGAGCGGCGTCGAGACGCGGCTGACGCTGTCGGAGATGACGGCGCTCTGCTGGCACGGATACCTGCCGGACGTCGGCCCCGGGCAGCGCTACGGCTACCGGGTGCACGGCGAATGGGACCCCGAGCAGGGGCTGCGCTGCAACTCGAACAAGCTACTGATCGATCCTTACGCAAAGGCGATCGAGGGAGAAGTGAGGTGGAACGAAGCGGTGTTCCCCTATCACTTCGACGACCCGGAGAACTCCAGGAACGATCTGGACAGCGCGGCATTCATGCCGAAGTCGGTGGTGATCGAGCCGTATTTCGACTGGGGAAACGACCGGCAGCCGGCACGCCCCTGGAACCAGACGATCATCTACGAGGTGCACGTCAAGGGTTTCACGGCGCGTCATCCCTCCGTCCCCGAGGAACTGCGGGGAACGTTCCTCGGGCTCGCCCACCCGGCCTCGATCCGGCATTTCAAGTCGCTCGGAATTACGGCGGTCGAGCTCCTGCCGAGCCATCAGTTCATCCACGACGCGCACCTGGTCGATCATGGCCTCCGCAACTACTGGGGCTACAACTCGATTGGCTTTCTGGCCCCGCACAACGAGTACGCGACCACGCATCGCCGGGCCGGCCGTCAGGTGCAGGAATTCAAGCAGATGGTGCGGACGCTCCACCAGGAAGGGATCGAGGTCATCCTCGACGTGGTCTACAACCACACGGCGGAAGGGAACCACCTGGGGCCCGTCCTCTCGATGAAGGGGATCGACAACCCGGCGTACTACCGGCTGATGGCGGACGAGCCTCGCTTCTACATGGACTACACCGGCACGGGGAACAGCCTCAACATGCGCCACCCCCACGTGCTGCAGCTGATCATGGATTCGCTGCGCTACTGGGTCCTGGAGATGCACGTCGACGGGTTTCGTTTCGACCTCGCGGCGACTCTCGCCCGCGAGCTCCACGACGTCGACCGCCTCTCGGCATTTTTCGACATCATCCAGCAGGATCCGGTGATCAGCCAGGTCAAGCTGATCGCCGAACCGTGGGACGTCGGTGAAGGGGGATATCAGGTCGGGAACTTTCCTCCGCTCTGGTCGGAGTGGAACGGCAAGTATCGCGATTCCATCCGCGATTTCTGGCGGAGCATGGACCAGACCCTGGGTCAGTTTGCAAACCGCGTCACCGGCAGCTCGGACCTCTATGCGGGCGACGGACGCCGTCCCCACGCGAGCATCAACTTCATCACCGCTCACGACGGGTTCACCCTCCGCGACCTCGTCTCGTACAACGAGAAGCACAACGAGGCAAACGGAGAAAGGAACCGGGACGGCGAGAGCCACAACCGCTCGTGGAACAGCGGAGTGGAAGGGGAAACTGACGATCCGGAGATCCTGGAGCTACGAGCTCGCCAGCAGCGCAACTTCCTCGCGACCCTCTTCCTGTCGCAGGGGATTCCGATGCTCCTGGCAGGCGACGAGATCGGCCGGACCCAGGGAGGCAATAACAACGCCTACTGCCAGGACAACGAGATCTCGTGGCTGGATTGGGAGAAGATCGACGACGATCTGCTCGATTTCACACAGCGACTCATCACCTTGCGCCAGGACCATCCGGTATTCAGGCGCCGGCGTTTCTTCCAGGGGCGCCCGCTTCATGGAGAAGGAATCAGTGACATCGGATGGTTCCGTCCCGACGGGCAGCCGATGGCCCAGCAGGACTGGCGGCGCGGATTCGCCAAGAGTCTCGGCGTTTTCCTGAACGGAAAGGCGATACCGACCCCCGACGAAAATGGCCAGCGGATCACCGACTCCGACTTCTACATCCTCTCCAACGCTCACTACGAGCCGCTGGAGTTCTCCCTCCCCTCGGAGCACTGGGGGAAGCGGTGGGTCAAGATCTTAGACACATCCCAGCCTGTACCCGAGCGGCGTCATCACGTCCTGGAAGCGCTCGACAGAATCGAGGTACCGGGACGGGGAATGTTGATTCTCGAGGAGGAGGATCGCGCCGACTGAAAAGTCAGCAGGGAGTCGGGCCGTCGGAATCGTGATCGCTCATGGCCTGGACGCTGATCACGCGCCGGCCGATCTTCAGCGTCGCCGAGGCCGCGTGCATGTGGATCGCGGAACACTCGCCGACGAGTGTTCCTCCGACCCGATCCGCATAAAGAGATACCGCTTCCCTCGCATCATAAGCATCGAGGACTTCGACAGCAGCTTTCTGGTTCGTCAGGCTGCGGGGACGGCCATCGTCCCCTGCCAGTTCGATGGATTCAATCCTGAAATTCATTCGCCTCCCGAGGTTAGCGACTGTCACAACAAACGCAAACCCTGAAAAATGGCATGCGCTCTCATGCGTTCGGAAGCGAACCGGACCGGCACCGACGGCAATCCCGACGAGCGGGAAGCGGATCGCGTAGTCTCCCGTTGAGACATGCTGCATGAGCGAGTTCGGGTGGAAGTATCTGACGCGGAGCGATCGCGACGCGATTCTGCAGGGCATTCGTGAAGGACGCGCAGTCGGCGGGCCCTACCACGCCGAGATCCATCCCGCGGACCGCTGCAACATCGAGTGCTTTTTCTGCTCGACAGCTGCGATCCGGGGAACGGACGAAATTCCGACGCCGCGATTCGAAGAGCTTCTCGATGAGCTGCGCGCGGCAGGCACCCGCTCGATCCGCCTCTCGGGAGGGGGCGAGCCTCTCTTTCATCGACAGATCAAGCGCTTTCTCGCCGCCATCGTCCACAGCGGAATTCCGATCGAGAACCTGACGACGAACGCCGTCATCCTCGGCGACGAAATCGCCTCCCTTCTGGTCGATTGCTGTGACCAGGTCACCGTCAGCCTCAACACGGCCGACGCCGAGTCGTGGTCGTCGATGATGCAGTCGCCGGCGAAGAACTACGAGCGCGTGCTCGAGAACGTACGCAGGCTCCACCGGCTCC
Organism: Thermoanaerobaculia bacterium; assembly: GCA_046260175.1. Classification (GTDB taxonomy): domain Bacteria; phylum Acidobacteriota; class Thermoanaerobaculia; order Gp7-AA8; family Gp7-AA8; genus JBHEPS01. The sequence goes on along the minus strand of JBHEPS010000056.1, from coordinate 8,182 downwards.
GCAGGTCCCGCCGCTCGGCCACCCCCCGAATCACGATCCAGTTTCTCGTCTGGAAGGAAAACTACCGCGACATCCCCCGGATGTACGAGCTCGCAACCTCGCTCGGCGCCGACGCCATCCTGTTCAACGGCCTCTCGTCCCTTCCCATGGAGAAACGGATGAGCGAGACCGAGAAGAACGAGATGCTCGCCCTCTACGAGCAGCTCATCCGCCGGGACGAGTACCGGCGGATCGCCTCGATCGAGAGCTTCGAGACCGACATCTCGCCGCAGCTGGCCGAGATTCACGACCGGCTCGGGCGCGAGCGCGCCGCACGCCCGGCGATCTCCAGGCTCTGGCGACTCGCGACCCGCCGCGACTTCACGATTCGCGAAAAGATCGCCCACAACCTCCGCATCCGGCGCACGCGCGAGATTCAGCGCGGAACCGAGGGGCTCGATGACGCGTGCATCATCGGCTGGCACTCGCTGCTCATCCGCCCGAGCGGCGAGGTCGCCCCATGCTGCATCCTCCAGCACCGCCGGCTCGGCAACGTTTACCAGCAGTCGCTCGCCGAGGTCTGGAGCGGCGAGCCGTACGAGCAGTTTCGAGCCGAGCTGCGGAGAATCATGGACGAGGGACCCTCGTGGCAGCACGACCCCGGGGCCGATCGCACGGTCGACGCCAAGTGTGGCATCGGCGGAGAGTGTCCGATCCGGAGCTTCTATTACCGGCCCGACGTGGAGTTCTTCAAGGCGATGGCGGGGGGAGAAAAGGCAAGTCTCCTGCTATCTTCTTCACGATCTCGAACTCCTGCTTCGTCAGGGGCGTGACCGACAAGCGGCTTCCCTTGCGGAGGATCTCCATCTTTTCGAGGCCGGGTGTCTCGCGCAGCTCCGAGAGGGGAATGGTGCGTGGGAAGCGCTCGATGAAGGCGATCTCGACGGTTGACCACTTCGGTTCGGCCGGGTTGCTTTCCGGATCGTAATAGTCGTGCCCCTTCCGGAACTGGTAGGGATCGGGGTAGGCTTCGCGCTCCACGCGGGCGATTCCGGTCGCCCCGGAGGGATCCGCGTTCGACGCGTAGAAGACGACCCCATCTCCCTTTTTCATGGACCTCATGAAGTTTCTCGCCTGGAAATTGCGCACCCCCTCCCAGCCGGTCGTCCCGTCTTTTTCGAGCCCTTCGATCGAGTACGCGGACGGTTCGCACTTCATCAGCCAGTATTTCTTCGCCATGAGGAGATTCTATCGGAACGCCCGGGCGCGGTGCGGGACCGGGGGAACGTCTTCGTGAAGTCGTAGCGGCAGTACAATCCTGGAGGTCAGATGGTCGAGTCGAAGGGCAGCTCTCCCGAAGAGGGGGAGCAGAGTAAGAAGGAGAATGCGGAGGTGGACGCTCCTCCTCAAGCCGCTCCTCACGGCCCGGACACAGATAAGCCGACTGGCAAGTATCTGGCCGCCCTCTCGCTCGCGGCCCTCGGGATCGTCTACGGCGACATCGGCACGAGCCCTCTCTACGCGTTCAAGGAGTGCTTTCACGGGCTCCACGCCGTCACCGCATCGCCGGCGAACATTCTCGG
>JBHEPS010000056.1:6170-6490 GCA_046260175.1 Thermoanaerobaculia bacterium | reverse complement strand
TTCATCATCCCGATCACCATCGCGATCCTGGTGGCGCTCTTTCTCTTCCAGAAGCGAGGGACGGCCGGCATCGGAAAGGTGTTCGGTCCGATCACGCTGATCTGGTTCACGATGCTGTCGCTGCTCGGGATTTACCAGCTCGTCCAGACCCCTTCCGTGCTGCGCTCGGTCAACCCGCAATGGGCATTCTCATTCTTCGTCGAGAACGAGTTGCGGGGTTTTCTCGTGCTCGGCTCAGTGTTCCTCGTCGTAACCGGCGCCGAGGCGCTTTACGCCGACATCGGCCACTTCGGAATCCGGCCAATCCGGCTCACCTGGTT
>JBHEPS010000056.1:438-6076 GCA_046260175.1 Thermoanaerobaculia bacterium | reverse complement strand
GTGTCGCGGTCACGACCGACATGGTCTTCACGACCATCCTGTTCGCCGTCTTCCTCAGGAAGCGTTGGCGGTGGGGCCTTCCGCTCGTGATTCTGGTCACTGTCGGGTTCCTGATCGTCGACCTCGCATTCTGGGGAGCGAACATCGTCAAGGTTCCCGACGGCGGCTGGTTCCCGCTCGTGGTCGCGGGACTCGTCTTCATCATGATGACGACCTGGTACGGGGGACGCCGGATCCTGAACGTCAGACTCAGAGAGGGCCGGCTCTCGGACGAGCTGTTCCTATACTCGGTCGAGAAGCATCCCCCCATCCGGGTCCCGGGCACGGCGGTCTTCATGGATCGCACGCACGATGTTACGCCGCACGCTCTACTTCACAACATCAAGCACAACAAGGTGCTTCACAACCGGGTGCTCCTTCTGACGATCATCACGGAGGAGATCCCGCACGTGGACGCGGACCAGCGGCTTCAGGTCCAACCTCTTGGTCACGGGCTCTACCGCATCATCGCTCGCTTCGGCTTCATGGAAGACCCGAACGTCCCGGAGATCCTCCAGATGATCGATCATCCCGCGCTCGCCGGAGTGGATCTCAATCCGACCCAGGTGTCGTACTTCCTCGGAAGGGAGACGCTGATCCCCTCGAAGAAAGCAGACCTCAAGGGAATGGCCGTCTGGCGCGAGAGCCTGTTCGCCTGGATGTCGAAGAACTCGACACCGGCGACGCGCTACTTCCGGATCCCGCCCAACCGGGTGGTCGAGATGGGAGCACAGATCGAGCTGTAAACGATTGGGAATTGCCTCATCCCAGAGCGGATGGTGGCTGGATGGGAGAAACCTGGTTTCCAGCCGGTTCGGCGGCTTCCGGGATTGCGATCGGGCCGTCCTTGAGGTCTTCCCGGATCATGAGGTCGAGAAAGAACTCCCGGACGCCAGCTTTTCCGCTCTCGCGAAACTTCCGTCTCACCTCGGCCGGCCGGAGCTTCACGCCGGTCATCGCTTCCAGGTACTGGCAGAACACGACAGCGCGGCTGCGAAACGAGATGACCAGGATCAGCAGCAGGATGGCTGCGAACGCCACCAGCATCATTCCACCGACGCCGTGGAGCTGAAAGATCGATTCGAGTCTCATCGGGCAGCCTCCCCCGCGATCTTATAACGGGGATCCCGTCAAGGGAGCGTGAACAGGCCCCGGAAGGCGCGGGCTCACACGCCAGGGACGCTCGCGCGGCGATGCTTCTCGGATGGCTCGTCGAGCGGGATGGACTCGAGCCCGCGCAGGGAGCGATACGCCGCGAGCCCCTCGGCAAGGATCCGGATTGCGCGGCGAAGAACTTCCGTCTCGAGCACGTAGGCGATCCGGATCTCGTTCTTACCGAGCCCCGGCGTGGCGTAGAAGCCGGTCGCGGGAGCGACCATCACGGTTTCCCCCTCGAAAGAGAATTCGGAGAGGAGCCACGCGGCGAAGTCGTCGCTGTCGACCACGGGAAGCCGCGCGATGAAATAGAAGGCTCCCTCCGGCTGGAGCAGGAACACGCCGGGGATTCGGTTCAGCCCCTCGAACAGGACGTCCCTCCGCGCGCGGTACTCGGAGACGACCTCGTCGAAATAACTCTGATCGAGATCTCCGGCACCGAGGGCGATCTGCTGCGCGATACCGGGGGCGGAAAGGCGTCCCTGGGCCATGCGGAGTGCCGCCTCGGCCGCCGCGCGATTGCGGGTGATGAACATGCCGAGCCGGATCCCGCAGACGTTGTAGCGCTTGGAGAGCGAGTCGGCCACCAGGACGCGTTCTTCCATCCCTTCGAGCTCGAGAGCGCTGATCGGCTTCCGGCCGTCATAGGCGAACTCGCGGTAAACCTCGTCCGAGATGAGAAAAAGGTCGTGGCGACGGCAGAAATCGGCGACCTCCGAGAGCTCCTCTTCCGTGTATACCGTCCCGGTCGGGTTGTTCGGGTTACAGACCAGCACCGCGCGGGTTCTTTCCCCCACTACCGCTTCCCACAAATGCATCGGGGGGAGATGGAAGCCGTCGCGACCGCGGCTCGTGACCGGGACGAGGCGGATTCCGGCCATGGCGGCGAAGGCCGAGTAGTTCGTGTAGAACGGCTCGATGACGATGACCTCATCGCCCGGATCGCAGGTGGCCATCAGCGCGAACAGCAGTGCCTCGCTGCCGCCGGTCGTCGCCAGAACCTGGGCGTCGCCGAGCGGGATCTGCTGTTTCTCGTAATAAGCGCGGACCGATGCGAGGAACTCGGGTGTTCCCGTCGAAGGGGTGTAGCAGAGCACCCGGTCGCGGATCTCCCCAAGCCGGTCGGCAATCTCACGCGGCGTGGGGAGGTCCGGCTGGCCGATGTTGAGGTGAAGCACGCGCACGCCCCGGCGCTTCGCCTCGTCGGCATGGGAGGCAAGCCGCCGGATCGGCGAGGCCGGCATTTCCTTCCCACGCGCTGAGATCCCGCGACTCATCGGCTATTTCTTTCGCGCCGTCGCTTTGCGAGGAGACTTGGAAGCAGTCTTCCTCGCGGGGCTCTTGGAGGCGCTTCTGCGGGCCGCGCCCTTCTTGCTGACGCCCTTCTTCACCGAACGACGTCCCACGGCGGACTTCTTCGCTGTGGACTTCTTCGCTGTGGACTTCTTCGCTGTGGACTTCTTCGCTGTGGGTTTCTTAGCAGCGGCCTTCTTCGCTGCGGATTTCTTCGCGGCGGTTTTCCTGGCGGCTGGTTTCACCGAGCCCTTGCTGGCGGTGCTCTTCTTCGCAGTTGCCTTCTTCGCCGAAGCCTTCTTCGGAGCCTGACGCGATGCCGCCGCCATCTCGGCCAGGGCTTCGCTCTGCTCGGCAGCGGCCTCTTCGCGGGTCTCCGCCGCGGCCTCGAGCATCTGCTCCATGCTTCCCTGCCGCTGCTCGGCGCGGCGCGTCAGCTCGTCCTGGACCTGCGCCATCTTTTCCTTGTGGAACTTCTGGACGATGTCCTCGCCCTGTCGCTCGCGACCCTTGACCTTGTAATGCCCGGGATTGACGTTCTGGTATTTGCTCATCGATCCTCCGATCCGGAATCTACGCCTCGTGGAAGGGTAGTCGGTTCATTCTCCGGTTCCTCCCCTCCTGTGCCAAAGCCGTGCCGGACGAGATCGCCATCCGTACAATTCACTCGTGGACGCAATGCGGAAGATTCTCCACGTCGACATGGATGCGTTTTACGCCTCGGTCGAACAGCGCGACCGCCCGGAGCTGCGCGGGCGCCCAGTCGTTGTCGGATGGGCCGAGGGGACGCGCGGAGTCGTCTGCGCGGCCTCGTACGAGGCTCGCACCTTCGGCGTCCGGTCGGCGATCCCGATCTCCCGCGCCAGGCGGCTTTGTCCCAACGCGGTTTTCGTCAAACCCGACTTCACCCGCTACAAGGCCGTGTCGCTTCAGATCCGCGAGATCTTCCTCCGCCACACTCCTCTCGTCGAGCCGCTCTCGCTCGACGAGGCGTATCTCGACGTCACCCACGAGGCGACCGGCCTTCCTTCGGCGACCGCGACCGCCGTACGGATCCGCGAGGAGATCCGCGAAGAGACCGGCCTCACCGCCTCGGCGGGCGCCGCGCCGAACAAGTTTCTCGCGAAGATCGCCTCCGACTGGAAGAAGCCCGATGGCCTTTTCGTGATCAAGCCGGCCCAGGTCGACGGCTTTCTCGCCGTGCTTCCCGTCCAGCGGCTCCCGGGAGTCGGCGCCGCCACCGAGCAGCTGCTCACCTCGCGCGCAATTGCCACCGTCGGCGACCTCCGAGCGTTCGACCGCGCCGAACTGAACCGGTGGCTCGGAAAATTCGGCGACCGTCTCTGGGAGCTCGCTCGCGGCATCGACGACCGCCCCGTCGTGCCCGACAGAAAGGCGAAGCAGATCTCCTCGGAAACCACCTTCGACCACGACCTCCCGCTTGAGGAGGTGATTCCGCACCTGAAGGAGCAGTGCGAGCACGTCTGGGATGCGCTGACCCGGAAGGACCGCGTCGGCCGGACCGTGACGGTCAAGCTCCGCACGGGAGACTTCGTGACGGCTACCCGCCAGACGACCCCTCATGCACTTCCGGCGTCCGCGGACGACCTGATGGCGGTCGCTTCGGAGCTCGTCGAACGGTTCACCTTTGCCGAGGGAAGCCGGTACCGACTTGCGGGAATCGGCGTGTCGAATTTTTTGGACGAGCTCGAGGAGAGGCAGCCGCGGTTGTTCTGAAAAGTGGGAAGGGGGGGGAGAAAGCCAGAAGCCAGAAGGCAGAAGCCAGAAGAAAAGGCGAAGCAGGAAGTCGAAAGCCAGAAGCCAGAAGAAAAATCGAAGACAACCACCGAGAGCCGTTCACACGGCAGATCTAATCACGGGATTCGAGATTGCAAACTCAGACGGGTGCCACCCTGATCCGTGCGCCAGGGTTTGCTTCTGATTTTTCTTCTGGCTTCTGGCTTTCTTCTTCTGACTTCGCCTTTTCTTCTGGCTTCTGGCTTCTGGTTTCTGGCTTGTCTTTTCTTCTGGCTTCTGGCTTTCTTCTTCTGCCTTCGCCTTTTCTTCTGGCTTCTGGCTTCTGCCTTCTGGCTTGGTCTTACTAGACTTCGATCCGGTGGAGGCGCTCGACGGCGGCTGCGACGATCTCGGGGTGATCGAAGGCGAGATCGGGAAGGTCCGTGACCGGGAACCAGCGGACGCTGGCGGCGTCGTCGGCGGCTTTCTCGCCCAGAGGGTTTTGCGCGATCCCCATGAAACCGATGCTGATCGTGTGACCCCGGGGGTCGCGATGGGGATCGCCGAAGGCGCGGAACTGCCAGAGCTCGACGTCCTGGATCCCGCACTCCTCCTGCAGCTCGCGCGCGGCGGCATCCTCGAGCGGCTCCATCTCGTCCACGAATCCACCCGGGAGAGCCCACTTCCCTTTGAACGGGTCGCGCGCGCGCTGAATGAGCAGGATCTCCCAGGCGGCGTCGGCATGGCGGAACAGCGCGATGTCGACGGTCACCGCGGGGCGGGGATGGGAGTAGATGTACTTCTCTTCGCTCACGAGCTTCCCTTCTGCTTGAGAGAAAGCGCCAGCTGAAACTTTGCGACGGGCTCGTCGCCGAACAGCGTCGGGACAGTCGCCGTCACGTGAACCGGCATGTGGACTCTCTCGCCGCTCGAGCGGGCGAGCGCGACCAACTCACGGATCTGCGTCCCTTCGAGACACGTGAACACGACGTCGTCCTCCGGCCGCTTGAGAAACTCTGCGTTCACGGCTCCGAAGATCAGAGACATGCCGCCGCCCGATTCTTCGATGGCGCGCATCGCCGCGAGACCTCCGGCGACATCAGCTCCGACGCAGAGGGCGCCGAAGTACATCGAGCCGAGGTGATTTTTCGTTCGCCGGCGCAAACGGATCGACACGACCGTTCGCGCCTCCTCGAGCTCGAGCACGACCGGGCGGGCGTAGTAGAGCAGCGGTACCTTGAAAAATGACCAGAGCCGAACCTTGAACGTCTCGCGCCACAGCATGCGGGCCTATCGTATCAGTTGACCCCACCGGGAAATATCTCCCACGGGGGGTCGTTATCGAAGGTCGATTCCTCGGAAAGGGAGATCCCACCTATGAAAGCCGGCCGAAACGAGCTCTGCCCCTGCGGCA
>JBHEPS010000056.1:0-421 GCA_046260175.1 Thermoanaerobaculia bacterium | reverse complement strand
CTGCGCGGGCAAAGTTGCAGAGCGGCAGAAAATGCGCGGAACGCTGATGATCGCAGCGCCGCTCCTTCTGCTCGCTGCGATCGGACTCTATGCAGCGCTGCGGGACGGCAAGCAGCCCGACCAGCGGGCAACCCCGCTTCCCGCCCCGGCCGACCGGGCCGCGACCGCTCCTGCAGAGCAGCCCCCCGGCCCTGCGCCGGCTGGGAAGGTCTGGGACGTCGCGCACGGCCACTGGCATGATGCGGAGGCACCCATCCAGATCCAGGGTCCGGGCGGAACTCAGGGGATCCAGATGGACGGGATGAACGTGCGAATCGACTCCAAGACGATGGAAGGCCTCGTCGGGCCGGGCTCCGGCCAGGCACCGAAAGCCATCGCTCCTCCCGGAAAAGTCTGGTCGGCAGAGCACAATCACTGGCAC
>JBHEPS010000055.1:0-15978 GCA_046260175.1 Thermoanaerobaculia bacterium | reverse complement strand
CACCAGCACCATGACGCCCCGATAGGGGTCGTACCAGGAATCGAACAGAAGGGCGCGCAAAGGGCCGCCGGCCTCGCCCGTGGGCGCCGGTATCGCAGAGACGATCCTTTCGAGCACTTCCTCGACGCCGAGTCCGACCTTCGCCGAGGCGAGCACCGCGTCGTGCGCGTCGAGCCCGATGACCTGCTCGATCTGCTCGCGAACGCGGTCCGGCTCCGCCGACGGGAGATCGACTTTGTTGATCACCGGAATGATCGAAAGGTCGTTCTCGATCGCCAGGTAGCTGTTGGCCAGCGTTTGCGCCTCGACTCCCTGGGTCGCGTCCACGACCAGAACGGCCCCCTCGCATGCCGCAAGGCTGCGGCTGACCTCGTACGTGAAGTCCACGTGCCCCGGGGTGTCGATCAGGTTGAACAGGTAGGTCTGGCCGTCCTTCGCCAGGTAGTTCAGCGTCACGGCCCGGGCTTTGATCGTGATCCCCCGCTCGCGTTCCAGATCCATGTCGTCGAGCATCTGCTCGCCCATCTGGCGCGCCTCGACCGCCCCGGTTCTCATCAGAATCCGGTCGGAAAGGGTCGTCTTCCCATGGTCGATATGGGCAATGATTGAGAAATTGCGTATGAGCTTCGGGTCTGTCATCGGTCGTCTGGCCCGCGTCACATCGCGGGGCGCCCCATCTAACACCGAAGAAAGGCGATGTCATCCTTCATCCCGCGATTTAGGACTTCCGGTCCCGGAGCCGGCTCCCCCCGGGGGGGGGATCCCTCCTCACATGGTTCCTCCTCCCGCCGTCACTCAGTTCCCCGGACCGCGTTGGATATGATGCGGGGGGAGGTCTTCTGATGAAAATCGCTTTTCTGGGGCTTGGCGCCATGGGATACCCGATGGCGGCCAACCTGTCACGCAACCACGAAGTCATCGTCTGGAACCGGACCACTGAGGTCGCGCGCAGGCACGCCGGCGAGCACGGCACTTCCTTTGCCCAGAGCCTGGACCAGTGCGCCGCGGCGGACATCGTCATCTCGATCGTGCCGACCAGCGCGGAAGTGGCCGAGCTGGCGGAGGCCGTCACCGGAGCCGGGCTGAGAAGCGGCACGCTCTGGATCGACATGACCAGCGGCGACCCGCAAACCAGCCGGAAGATCGCCTCCGACCTGGAGGCAAAGGGCGTGGGTTTCGTCGATGCTCCGGTCACGGGAGGTACCCCGGGAGCCGAAGCGGGAACCCTGACGATCATGGTCGGTGGACCGGTCGAGGACTTCGAGCGGGCCAGGGAGATTTGCGCGTCGATGGGAACGAGGATCGTCCACGTCGGGGCGCTCGGTGCGGGTCACGCCGTCAAGGCCGTCAACAACGCGATGCTTGCGGCGAACATGTGGGTTGCCGCCGAGGGTCTTCTATCCCTTCAAACGCTGGGTCTCGACCTCGAGAAGGCGCTTGAAGTCATCAATTCGGGCAGCGGCCGGTCGAACGCGAGCGAGAACCTGCTTCCGAGCAGGATCATCGGCGGCGAGTGGCCACTGACGTTCAAGCTGGCGCTTCTCGACAAGGACGTTCGGATCGCCGCGAGCATCGCCCACTCCCAGCACCTGGCCACCCCGCTGATCGGGCTGACGTCGACCCTCTTCACGGCCGCCCTCAAGGATCTCGGAGTGGGGGCGGACTACATGGAAGTGGCGAAGTTCGTGACCTCGCTGAACGGAGCGCGCTGGCCCGGGGAAAAAGGCTCCTGAACGTCAAAAGGCGAGCCTGACGGCTCGCCTTTCGGTTCTGGCCCACCCCACACGCGTGAACCGACTGAAACCCCTCCGGCCGCGAGGAGGTTTGCCCAGGAGAGTTGCCCATTCGCCCAACCAACCCGGCCGCAGAAGCGGCCGAGACTCGAAGAAGTGGCGACCGAAGGGGTCTCAATCCGTTCACGCGCCCTGGAAGTCGATTTCTCGATTTCCCTGGCGAGGTGAAATGTAGCTTCCGCCCTCGATTCATTCCGTGAGCCGGGTCACAAACTGTCCCGATGAAATGAAAAAGCTTCTTACTTTTTGTACCAGTCGGCGTTGATCTGGGTGAAGTGGGTCCACTTCTCCGGAAGAAGATCCTCGGGAAAGATCGCCTGAACGGGGCAGGCGGGCTCGCATGCTCCACAATCGATGCAAACTTCCGGATCGATGTACAGCATCTCCGCCTCTTCGAACTCCCCCGCGTCCTTCCGAGGATGGATGCAGTCGACGGGGCAGACGTCAACGCAGGCTGTGTCCTTCGTGCCGATGCAGGGCTCGGCGATGATGTAGGTCATGAACGCTCCCCTGTGTCTTGGGTTTGGAACGGAGTCATTCTAGCCGAATCCGCCGACGCGATCCGGCGGATTCACCTTCCGAGCCGATGTGTCAATCCTGCCAGCGGTCGATCCCCTCGACGACGTAATCATTGCCCATGAAGGTGACGACCTCCCCCGCTTTGCGCCCGATCAGGGCGTGCGCGGCTTCACTCTGATTCGAGTAGATTCCGTGTTCCGGGTCCGATTCCCAGGGGCCCAGGATGGCAACCGTGCGCTGGATCTCGCCGTTCCTGAGGCTGACCGTGGTGCCAATCCGTACCTCGCTGATGTCGACCTCGGCGGGGTCGATCACCCGGACCCGGGAGAGCTCTCCCGAGAGCTCGGCCACCCTGGCCGAGAGATACTCCTGGCGCTGACGCGCGGCCTTGTACTCGAAATTCTCCCGAAGGTCGCCCATCTCGCGCGCCACCTGAATCGCCTTCAGCGTCTCGGGAATCTCGACCGTCTTCATCCGCTCGAATTCTTCCTTCTTCGCGGCGAGAGCCTTCGCGGTCGCAAAGATCGGCTCGACCTGAGGGGCTCGCAGATCGGGATACGCCATGTGGGCAGCGTCGCGGAGCAGGTCGCGCCGGTACTCCTCGAGGCTGCCGAAACGCTCGAGCGTCTCGAGGAGCTTGCGCGTTCCCTCCGGATTATCTCCCCGCATCAGGATGCGGACCGCCAGGCCTCCGCGGTCGAACAACTCCCTCATGCGGGCCCGGATCGCGGAGAACTCCTCCCACCCGATCGCCTCGAGCATCTGGTTGAGAAGATTGATGGTCGCCCTCTCGGACAACTCCTCGCGGTCCGCGATCGTCTTGACGAACCAGTAAAAGGCTCGCGGATGGCGCCTCGGGTGCCTGAGCGTTTCATCGATCAGACGGCCGGCGATCTCGGGCGCGTCCGTTTCGAGAGATTCATGAACACTGCTGAGGATGCGAAGGTCGTCATCGAGGAAGAAGATCTCTCCGAAGACCTTGGGCCACTCGGGATGGCGCTCGCGGATGATCTCGATAGCCTTCTCGCGAAGATTCCGGTCCGAGATTCCCGAGGCCACTCGTGAGGCCATCGGGGCCAGGAGAAGGTCGTCGCGATCGATGGCCTCGTCTGACCTGCCGGGGAGCTTCTCGAGCGCGGCAAGAGTCTCCCACGCCCGCGAGGGATCCGTGTCGGCGAACTGCTCAGCCTCCTTCGTCAGAACCGTGGCGAAATAGTCGGCCAGCTCCTGGCTTCGAGAACTGTGCTTCTTCGCCAGATCGACGCGTGCGCGGTGCCCACCCTGTTCAAACTCGCGCCGAATCGAAGTTTCGGCGTCAACTTCCGTGGCGCTCCAGTCGTAACTCGCCTTCACCCCCTTGCCAGATGTGACGATCCGGGGGTTCTTGCGCGCAGCCGACCACCAGGAGTTCCATTTCGCGTCGGCAACGATCCCGAGCATTGAGTCCTTGACCTCCCCGACGACCATCGGCCTTCCGAAACTCTGGAGAAGCCGGGCGAACGCGTCGCCAGGAGAGGCGAGAACCTCCTCCCTCAACTCTTCAGGACGCTCGAACGAATCGCGGAGAATGTGGCCGGGAGGAAGCGGGATCAGGTTCTTCTGAGCGGCTCCGAGAGGAATCGCGACTCGCTTCTGTTTTTCGAAATCGAGCCGGCAGATCGCCAGGTCGGCGTTGAGCTCGGTCACCACCCCCGGGCCCCTTCCGGCCATGAAGAAATACTCCCCGACGTCGTAGGTCAGCCAGAGCTGGATTTTCTCCGCCTTGTCGACCGGGTTCTGCTCTTTCGAGTCGAAGCCTATGGCGGCCATCACCTTATCGAAGGAGGGACGGGAGCCGAGAGCCTGCCGCAACGCCTCCTCGAGGGGAGCCGCCAGATTCGCCTGCCGTCTCGAGAGTCGCCCGATCTCGCGCAGCACCGTCAGTCGCTCTTCCCAGGCGCCGGCGTCCTTGAGGGACTCCGCCAGAAGGTCCAGGAGCGAATCCGCGCGGGAGCGTTCGTCAGCCTTGCGCAGCTGGAGCGCGACCGAGAGGAACTCGTCCAGCCTTTTCGGGTCCGCCTCGAGCTCGGCCATCCAGCGGCTCTCGAGCTCCTCCCACGTCTTGTTCTTGATCAGGGTTTCGGCTTCGCGACTGAACTGCACCAGCAGGACCTCCACTTCACACGGTTTTTCGACCGAAGATCGCCAGTTCTACCACTCCCGGCGGGGGGATGCCAGCGAACGGGGGCCGAAAATGAAACGAGCGGCCCGCAGGCCGCTCGTTCTGATCCGATCTTTCGATCAGCGGCGCATCTTGACGAGCGCCTGGAACACTTCGAAGGGAAGCTCCTCGTTTCGGACGATCGACCGAAGGTGGTGAAGCCTGTGCTTGCCTTCCTTCATGTCTTCGAGCCGGAGGTCGTGCTTCCGCATCAGCTCTTTTACTTTGTTCTCGGGCATGATTTTCTTGCTCCCTTTTTCCAGCCAGGAGTTTGACAGTCCCAGGTTTTGGAAATTCAGCGAACGATCCCGTGGGATGCCGTATTCCACGGGCCAGGTTCCCAGGCGTCAGGCCTTCAGCGAGTCGAGGATTTTGTCGTGAATGCCGCCGAAGCCGCCCGAGGACATGACCAGGACCACGTCGCCGTCGGCTGCTTCGCGTCCGATGGTCGCGGCGATCTCATCGATGTCGTCGATCTGGATGGCCGGCACCCCCGCCGCCGCCAGCGACTGCACGATGGCCTCGACCGACATCATCCTGTCCAGACCGTACCGCGTCGCGTAGCGCTCCTTGTAATAGACCGGGCCGATGACGACCTGATCCGCCTCGCGGAACGCCTTCTTGTATCCCTCCTCGAACTCCTTGCGCGCCGAAGAAATCGATCGGGGCTCGAAAACCGCCCAGATCTTTCGGCCCGGATAGCGCCCGCTCGCCCCCTTGAGAGTGGTGCCAATGGCTGTCGGGTGATGCGCGAAATCGTCGATGACGGTGACGCCACGCTCGACGCCGCGAACCTCCATCCTCCGCTTGATCCCTTCGAAGCTTTCCAGACCTTTCTGGATCCGCTCCGGCTCGAGACCGAGCTCGGCGCAGAGGGCGATGTTCGCCAGGGCGTTGAGGACGTTATGCGCACCCGACAGGGTCGTCCGAAACCGAGACCACTTCTCGCCTCTCCTGAAGACCGTGAACGTAGTTCCCGCCGGCTCGTACTCGATATCGAGCGCCTGGTAATCGCGTTCCGCGGCGAGCCCGTAGCTGATCCACTCTCCCCGCGCTCCGGGCCGAAGCTGCCGCACGTTCTCGTCATCTTCGTTCGCGATGATCCGGTCTTCCGGCTCCGTCTGCTCCACGACCAGCCTGAAAGCCTTCATGATCGCTTCGAGCCCGTCGTAGATGTCGGCGTGATCGAACTCGATGTTGTTGATCAGCAGCGAGTCTGCCCTGTAGTGGAGAAACTTGGGTCCCTGATCGAAGAAAGCCGTGTTGTACTCGTCCCCCTCGATGACGAAATGGGGACCCTCGCCCAGCTTGAAGTTGTGCTGGAAATTCACGGGGATCCCTCCGACCACGAAAGAAGGGTCCTCGCCGGCGGCCTCGAGCATCCACGCCAGAAGCGAGGTCGTGGTCGTCTTGCCGTGGGTTCCGGTCACGACGATCGAGTGCTTCCCCTCGAGAAACAGGCCGTAAATCGCCTCGGGCATCGAAGTGTAGGGAAGGTCCAACTCCAGGGTCGCGACGGCCTCCGGGTTCGTCCGAGCCGCGACGTTCCCGATCACCACCAGGTCCGGCCGAAACGTCTCCACATGGTCCCGCGTATACCCTTCGAGAACGTCGATCCCGTTTTTCTCCAGGTAAGTGGACATGGGGGGGTAAACCTTCTCGTCAGAACCGACGACGATGTAACCCCTCTCCTTGAGCATTCCGGCGAGGGAGGCCATGGCGGTTCCACCGATTCCGATCAGGTAAATGCGCCTGGGGTTGTCAGGTACGGCGACATGCGGCATGAATTACCTCTCTATGTGGTGTGGGCGCCGGGTTCGAGCGGCCTCGTGAGGAAAGCAAAATCCGTGCGATGAATCGGGCCAAAACGTTTGATTTTCAAAGGGAATGACGGTTTTCGACACCCTGTTCGGTTACAGAGATCAGCGAGCGGTTCACGTTCCAATCAACCATCAGCGAAGGAGTTCTATATGTTTTCCAGGAAGTATGTTTCGATTTTGACGGTCGCGGTCGCTCTAGGGCTGACTGCGGGAGCCGTCGCCCAGCAGAGTGGTGCGGCCGCCGGCCCGAAACTGACGTTGGCCGATCCGATCAAGGACTTTGGAACCGTCCCGAAGGGCGAGACGATCAGCTGGGACTTTACTGTCCGGAACACCGGCTCGACCGACCTCGAGATTTTCAGCGTCCAGCCCGACTGCGGCTGCACGGTGGCCGATTTCGACAAGGTCATCAAGCCGGGTCAGAACGGGAAGATCCATGCCGTCGTCGACACGAGCACCTTCACCGGCCCGATCGCCAAGTCCATCGCGGTGCAGTCGAACGATCCCTCCACCCCGATGGCGCGCCTCACGATGCGCGCCGACGTCAAGCCGTACGTGCAGGCTTTTCCCAACGGATTTCTCCGCTACATGCTCCAGCTCGGCCAGGCCGACAAGCAGGGCCTGATCCTCGTGACCGAGGATGAGGAACCGTTCGAGATTATCAGCATCGAATCGCCGGCCGACTACATCAAAGTCGACTATGAGAAGGTTCCGGTCGCCGGGCGTGCCCAGGCTGGACGCTCGGGACAGGAGCAGTACCGGATCAACGTGACCGTCGGCGGCCCCACGGCGAAGGCTGGGCCGATCGCCGAGAAGGTCAAGATCACCACGAACTCGAAGCATCAGCCGGAGTTCCTGCTGTCGGTCACCGGACTGATCCGTCCCGCATACGTCGTCAACCCTTCCGTGCTGAACTTCGGAGAGGTGAACCTCGGTGATCCGGCGGCGACCCGCACCGTCACGGTCGGTTCGACCAGCCGCAACAGCGATGCGTTCCAGGTGACCAAGGTCGAGTCTTCCAACCCTGGCATCGTGGCCGAGGCCAAGCCCGCCGGCGACGGCGCATTCGAAATCACCGTCCGCCTCGCCAAGCCGGGCAAGGCAGGCGCCTTCGACGGCAACATCAAGATCTACACGAACGACCAGTACCGCCCGGTCACCAACCTTCCGGTTCGCGGCAACATCAAGGGCTGATTCGTACTCCGAGCAAACAGAAAGGCGAGCCGCGAGGCTCGCCTTTTTTGTTCAATCCCGAAAGCCGCTCAGCCGACGGCTTCCTTCATTCGCTCGGCATCGAAATGGGAGACCACGGGCTCGATCACAGCATCCAGCTCGCCGTTCATGATGGCGGGAAGATTGTGCACGGTCAGTCCGATCCGGTGATCGGTGACCCGGTCCTGCGGAAAGTTGTAGGTCCGGATCTTCTCCGACCGGTCGCCGGAGCCGATCATTCCCTTTCGCTGTGCCGAAAGCTCGGCTTCGCGCTTGGCCTGCTCCAGGTCGAAAAGCCTCGCCTTGAGCACCTTGAGCGCCTTCACCCGGTTCTTGATCTGAGATTTTTCGTCCTGACACGAGACCACGACTCCCGATGGGAGATGCGTCATCCTGACCGCCGAGTACGTAGTGTTGACCGACTGACCGCCCGGTCCCGACGAGCAGAACGTATCGATCCGGAGATCCTTCTCGTTCACCTGGATATCGATGTCCTCGACCTCCGGAAGGATCGCGACGGTGATCGCCGACGTGTGGATTCGTCCCTGCGTCTCGGTTGCCGGAACGCGCTGGACACGGTGCACTCCCGATTCGTATTTGAGCCGTGAATAGACCCGGTCGCCCTCGATCATCAGAGTCGCGTCCTTGACGCCGCCCACGGGGGAGTAGTTCGCATCCGTGACGTCCACTTTCCAGCGGCGAAGCTCGGCGTACCGGATATACATCCGCATGATCTCGGAAGCGAACAGCGATGCTTCGTCACCTCCGGTCCCCGCGCGGATCTCGACGAACACGTTCTTTTCGTCATTCGGGTCCTTCGGTTGAAGCAGGACCTGGAGCTCCCGCTCCAGCTCGCCGGTCTTCTCTTCCAGCTCCTGGATCTCGAGCTCGGCGAGGCCCCGGAGCTCCGCTTCCCCGGCGGTCAGCGTGCCGAGCATTTTTCGCGTCTCGTCGAGGCGCTCGAACGCCTCCCGATGCTCCCGGTACTTCTGCACGACCTCCTCGACGTCCGAGAGCGACTTCATCGTCGCCCTGTAGACGCCCAGATCGTTCACGATCGTCGGATCGCTCAGCTTCTGCTGGAGATCCTCGTACTTTCGCTCGATTTCCTTCAGTTTTTCGTACATCGAAACCGCTCCTCCCGGCCGGGATCGACGCGGCGCGGGTTCCGGGCGTAGAAAACGGGAAGGCCTCTCGGAGCCTTCCCGCAGATAGTGACTACGAATGCCTAAGCGACCGCGGGCTCGGTCTCGTCGACCACGTCGTACTGGAGGGCCTCGCGAAGCGCAACGATGGCGACCTCGAGCTGGGAGTCGTCGGGCTCCCGGGTCGTGATCTTCTGAAGCCAGAGGCCGGGAGTGATCAGGACCCGGCAGAGCGGGTTGTCCAGGTGCCGGGCGGAGAAGCGGATGATCTCGTATGCGATGCCGGCGATGAGCGGCAGCAGAACGATCCGCGCGCCGAATTTGACGACGAAAGGTGCGGTGGATGGCACGAGCGAGAAGACCACGATCGAAATCGCCATCACGAAGAGCAGGAAGCTGGTGCCGCATCGCGGATGGAGGGTCGATTTCCTCTTCGCATTCTCGACTGTCAGCTCCTCGCGCGCCTCGAACGTGTAAACGGTCTTGTGCTCCGCACCGTGGTACTGAAACACCCGGCGGATGTCTTCCATGTACGAGATCGCGACGATGTAGAGGAAGAAGAAGACGGCCCGGATGATCCCGTCGATGGTGTTGTAAGCGAAGTTCCCCATCTCCGGTGCGAGCGTGTGCCGGATCAGATTCGTCAGGCCGAGCGGGGCGAGCACGAACAGCCCGACGCCGAGCAGGAATGCCATTCCCATCGAGGAGGCGACCGCCCAGTTGGACATCTCCGGCTCTCCGTCCTTCCCCTCGCTGGAGACCGAGGCGGAGTAGTTGAGGGCACGGATGCCGAGAACCAGCGACTGGATCAGGACTACGGATCCGCGGAGGATCGGGAGCTTGAGCAGGGGGTACTTCTGACCGAGCGAGGTGAGGCGGTCTTTGCGGATGGCGATGCCGCCGGCCGGCTGCCGGACCGCGACGGTATATCCGCTCAGAGAGCGCATCATCACTCCCTCGATGACCGCCTGACCGCCGATGAGCATGTCGACGTTCCGGTCCGGTCCCCCCGAAGGGGTCGCCGAGGTCAGGCCGTTCGTGAATGCTCCGAAGGCACCCGCGAATGCCCGGGCCGCCGCCTTCCAGCTTCGTCCGAGCGCGCGCCTCACCGTCAGTCCTTCTTCGCGTATCTCTTGTTGAAGCGAGCCACCTGGCCCGCGGAGTCCATCAGCTTCTGGCGACCCGTGTAGAAGGGATGGCACTTCGAGCAGATCTCGAGGCGCAGCTCCTTCTTGGTGGAGCTCGTCGTCCACGCCTCGCCGCATGCACAGTGGACGTCGACCTGCTGATACTGGGGATGAATGTCTGGTTTCATGAACGAATCCTCGTCTTTTCTGGTGACGTTTGGCCAGTTCGGAAACGTCACCTCCCGCTCTCTTATTCTAGCGAAGGTCAGGAAGGGGGCCGGAAACCTCGGAGAACCCAGAAAACCGGCCACGGCAGAGGACTTTGCCCAGGGAACCTTGGGAACCTGGCGTCACGACTCGCGGCCGGGTTCGCGGCGGTCCGCCGGACGGGGGTCCACCCCCAGCAGCTGCCCGTCGTCCCCGAAAATCAGCTCCGTCTCCCCGTCACTGTTGGCAGTCTCCGACTCCCAACGGAACCGGAAGAAGCGGAGCCCTTTTACGGCATCGGGTCGGATCAGGATGTGGCGGCGCTGCCGGGTCGAAGGCATGGATGAAGCCCTCCCGACGCCAGCCTATATCGAAGGATCGTGCGGTGAACGTAAATTCGGTGGAAAGAGATTCACCGCCTGATTGCCGCCGGCGATCCAGCCTCGCCGTTCCTTTCGGGCGGTGACCCGGATCCGAGCCCCTCCTGCGGGTCCGAGGGCCCCTCTGGCTTGCTCGGAATGAAACCGCCGCCGATCCGTTTGGGAGGCTATTCGTTTCGCAACTCCGGCCGCCCGAGGCGATCGGTGGCGGAGAACGGATTCTCCGAGAGGGATATGAGTACCGACAGCCAGCAGAAGTCAGGCCTGCGAGACAACTTCGAGGCGATCGTCATTGCGATGATCTTCCTCAACTTCGTCCGAATCTTTGCCTTCCAGTCGTTCAAGATCCCAACGGGGTCGATGATCGACAATCTGCTGATCGGCGACCATCTGTTCGTCAACAAGGCCATCTATGGCGCCCCGGGACCGAGTGCCCTCGAGAAGATCCTTCCTCTCCGAGAGGTCCGCCGGGGGGACATCGTGATTTTCCGGTTCCCGGAGAATCCGTCGCTCGATTACGTCAAGAGGGTGATCGCCCTTCCGGGCGAGACCATCTCGATGCGCGATCGCCAGATCTTCATCGACGGCGAGCCTCTCGACGAGCCGTACATCACCCATCGGGACCCGAACATAATCCCGGCGGCCCCGAATCTTCCCGAGCCGTATCGCTCACGCGACCAGATGGCCGACTACGTCGTGCCCAACGGCGCGTACTTCGTCATGGGTGATAACCGGGACGACTCATACGACTCCCGATACTGGGGTCCCGTGAAACGCGAGCTGATCAAGGGTCGCCCCTTCATCATTTACTGGTCCTGGGACTCGGAACAGGCGGAAGGGGAGCAGCCGCCCGGCCTGATCGCAGGATTAGCCGATGTCGCCATCCATTTCTTCGACCGGACGCGGTGGGATCGTATGTTCTTCATCATCGACAGCCGATACCACTACCCGTTCCGCGATTAGCGACGTGGCGGAGGATCTTTTCCTCCGCCAGCAGACCAGGCCCTCGGCTCAACCCCGTGGAAGCTTGACGCGAAACGTCGATCCGCCCCCCGGTTCACTCTCGACTTCGATGCTGCCGCCCTGAAGCGTAGCGAGATGTTTCGTGATCGCCAGCCCGAGCCCGGTGCCGGGCACTTCCTGGGACCGGCTACGGTCGACGCGATAGAAGCGGTTGAAGATCCGCCGCTGCTCGGCAGCGGGGATTCCATCGCCTCGATCGGTCACCTCGATCTGCGCGCCCCCGCCCGTCCCAACCACCCGCAGTGTGACTTCGGCTCCGGAGGGGCTGAACTTGATCGCATTGTCGATCAGATTCGCGACGATCTGCTGGACCCTTTGCGGATCGACGTTGGCCTCCACGACTTCCCCCGGGGAGACCGACAGCGTCACGCGGCGGGAGCTTGCGCGGTCGGCGAAATCTTTCGCCATGTCGCGTAGGAGGCCGTTGAGATCCACCTTGCGGCGAACGAGCTCCAGATCGCCGGACTCGATTCGGTTGAGCTCCGAGAGGTCGTGCACCAGGCGCTCGAGACGCGTGAGCTGCCGGGTCGCGATTCCCCAAAGCAGTTCCTGCTCTCCGGGCTGAAGGCCACCCCCCTCGAGCGTCTCCACCGCCGAGCGGAGTCCCGCAAGAGGGGTGCGTACCTCATGGGAAAAGTCCGCGAGAAAGTCGCGGCGGATGCGCTCGAGATGCTCGATTCGCGTGACGTCGATGAAGATCGCAACCGCGGCCACTTCCGAGTCCTGCTCGAGCGGGAAGACGTGAACGTTGACCTGTCGCTCACTATCGCCGGTAGGAATCGAGACGATCTCCGACGAGGGGTGTCCCTCGAGCGCCCTGTCGAGCGCGGAGTGAACCGCCGCCTGCCGGATGAGCTGATAGAACGCGGCACCGGTCATGGGGGAGTGGGATCCGATCAGGTCGAGCAGCTTGCGGTTCGCGAAGACGACGTTCTTGTCGCGATCGATGGCGAGTACTCCCTCGCCGATACCGTCGAGGATGCGGCCCCTCATCTGCTCGAGCGCGACGATCCGCCGGCGCTGCTCGACGACGATGACCCGCCACCCCTCGATCAACCGGGCCATCTGTCCGACGACCCCATCGTAGGCCGCGGCCGGGATGGGCGAGGAGTCGCCCGGCGCGAGGCTGGCTCGAGCGCGTTCTGCGAGATCCTGAGCCTGCCGGAGGTGGGAGTCCACCCAGAGGTAGCCGGCGGTCGTCGGAAGAGTGAACATGAGGAGAACGGCTGCGACGGCCAGCACCCAGCTCCACGGCCCCTCGGAAACGAAGCCGGCCGAGAGAAGCAGACCGAGCGCCACCGAAAGAATCAGCGTCACCAGCAGGATCAGCGACACCGCCCGGGAAAAGGAAATCATCCCTGCGCCCGCACCGGCTCTTCCGGGTGGGGTGGCTCAAACCGGTAACCGGTTCCGATCACGGTGGAGATCCTGCGCTTGCCGATCTTCTTCCGGATGTTGCGGATGTGAGCGTCGACGGTCCGTGTCTCGACGTCTTCCGCCATCCGCCAGACTTCGGTCAGGATCCTGTCCCTCGAAACGACGGCGGGACGATTCCTGATGAGAAGCCAGAGCAGCTCGAACTCCTTCTTGGCGAACTGCACTTCCTCGCCGCTCACGAAGACGCGGAAGGTCTTGCCGTCGACGCGGAGCTCATCGTCCTCATAGACGGGGGCATCGTCGGAGAGTGATCCGGCGCGCCTGAAGATCGCGCCAATGCGCGCGATGAGCTCACGCATACTGAACGGCTTGACCAGGTAGTCGTCGGCGCCGAGCTCGAGGCCCATGATGCGATCGCGTTCGCTCGTTCGAGCCGTGAGCATCAGGATGGGCATGGATCGTGAGCCCTGGTCCCTGCGGACCTCGCGGCAGATCGTGAACCCGTCCAGGTCCGGGAGGTTCAGGTCCAGCACCAGGAAGTCGAAGCCGCCCTGCTGGACCGCGAGCAGACCCTCCTGACCGTTCCCGTAGTGCTCCACGCGATATCCCTCGCGCTCGAGATTCAGGCGGATCGTGAACGCGAGGTCCGCGTCGTCTTCGATCAGTGCGATCCGTTTCATTGGTTACTCAGCTCCGCCTCAGACGTCCATGCTGCCGGCGTGCTTGATGACTTTTCCCTCGACCAGGTAAACGACCATTTCGGCGATGTTCGTCGCGCTGTCGGCAATCCGCTCGAAATATTTGCCGACGAATGTGAGGCGGATCGCCCTCGAGATGTTTTTCGAGTCTTCCAGCATGTAGGTCAGGAGCTCGCGAAACGACTTCTCCGTGAGGGCGTCGACCTCGTCGTCCCGGGCGATGACCTGGCGTGCGAGGTGGGCATCCCGCCGCACGAAGGCGTCGAGTGCCTGCCGGACCATCTCCTGGGAAATTCTCGCCATCCGGGGAATCTCGATCAGCGGCTTGAGCTGTGGCTCGCGGTTCAGCTCGAGCACACGCTCGCACACATCGACCGCCAGATCTCCGATCCGCTCGAGGTCCGGGGTGACCTTCATGATGGTCGCCACGAATCTGAGATCGACTGCGGCCGGCTGCATCTTCGCGATGAGCTGCAGCGTGGCCGCGTCGATCTCGAGCTCCATCCTGTCAATGTCATCGTCGCGCCGGATCACCTGCTCGGCCAGCTCCGTATTCCGCTCGAGAAGCGCCCGGATCGAGTGACTGATCGAGTCCTCGACCATCGCCCCGAACCGGAGCAGCAGCTCGGTCAGCTCCGCGATGTCCTTGTCGAAATGCCTCTGCATCTTGCCTCTCTCTCCCTACCTCAGCCGAACCGGCCCGTGATGTAGTCCTCTGTCAACTTCTCCGCGGGATTCATGAAAATGGTGTTGGTCTCGTCGTATTCGACGAGCTTGCCGAGCATGAAAAACGCGGTCCGGTCGGAAACCCGGGCCGCCTGCTGCATGTTGTGCGTCACGATGACGATCGTGTAGTTGTCTTTCAGCTCCCAGATCAGCTCTTCGATTTTCTGCGTCGCGATCGGGTCGAGCGCCGAGGCCGGCTCGTCCATCAGGATGATGTCCGGATCGACCGCCAGCGCCCGGGCGATGCAGAGCCGTTGCTGTTGCCCCCCCGAAAGAGCGAGCGCGCTCGCGTTCAGCCGGTCCTTCACCTCATCCCAGAGCGCTGCCCGCTTCAGCGATCTCTCGACGATTTCCTCCGTCAGGCTCCGATCTCTCAATCCGCCGATCCGCAATCCGTAAGCGACGTTCTCGAAAACCGACTTCGGAAACGGATTCGATTTCTGGAACACCATACCGACGCGCCTGCGAAGCGCCACCACGTCCAGCCCCGGCGTGTTGACGTCCAGCCCATCGATCGAGATCAGACCTTCCACGCGCGTCCCCGGGATCGTGTCGTTCATCCGGTTGATCGAACGGATAAATGTCGACTTTCCGCACCCCGATGGACCGATGAGCGCCGTGACCTGCTTCTCGGGTATGTCCAACGAGATGCCATGAAGCACCTGGTTGTCGCCGTAGTGGAAATCGAAGTCCTGAACCAGAATTTTGGTGCGAACTTCCGATTGTGATTCCTGCTGTGAAACGCTCGTCACGGGTGTCTCCGCCTCAGTGCGCCGATCGAAGTCGAGAGTCGTCATGGATTATCTCCCTTCGCGCATCTTCGAGCGAGTTCTCGCCCGGATCAGCACGCCGGTCAGATTCAGGAGAAACGTCAGCGCCAGCAGGACGAACACCGTGCCGAACAAGATCGGCTTCGTCGCCTCGACGTCCGGAGACTGAGTCGACAGGATCAGCACGTGGTAACCGAGGTGCATGAACTGGTCGGTCAGCCGCTCGGGGAGGTAGGGGAGGTAATACGCGGCGCCAGTGAACAGGATCGGCGCGACCTCGCCCGCTCCTCGCGAGATCCCAAGAATCCCGCCCGTGAGAATTCCCGGCATCGCCGCAGGGAGCACGATCCGCCGGATCGTCTCCCAGCGCGTCGCTCCGAGGGCGAGTGATGCCTCTCTCTGCTCCCAAGGTACCGTGCGAAGTGCTTCCTCGGTTGCGACGATGACCGTCGGAAGAGTCAGAAGGGCGAGCGTCAGAGCGGCCCAGATCAGGTTCCCCTGACCCCAGACGATGTCGCCGCCGTAAAGCGCCCGGTCCAGGCCTCCCCCGACGAACTGGATGAAGAAGCCGAGACCGAAAAGACCGAATACGATGGACGGTACGCCGGCCAGATTCGCGACCGCGCTCCTCGTGGCCACGGCCAGCATCGCCGAAAAGAATCGCAACAGAAGCTTGACCCGCCCCTTCCGCCCCGCCGAGGCGCGGAACCGGGACCACGCGAGCTTCGGCCCCTCGGCCGGAGTGTACTCGTGGAGATAAACCGCCGTGGCCACTCCGAACGGGACTGCGACGACCGTCATGATCATCACGAGCATCGCCGTCCCGATGATTGCCGGGTAGATGCCGCCCGCGGTCAGGCCGTCGCGGGGTGGCTGGCTGATGAATTCCCAGCTGAGCTGCCCGGTCCCGTGGATCGCGATGTTCCCGAGAATCAGGAAGAGCGCGAGGAGAATCAGGACCACGCTCAGGCCAAGCAGAGC
>JBHEPS010000054.1:11202-16591 GCA_046260175.1 Thermoanaerobaculia bacterium | reverse complement strand
GAACAGTACCCGCTCGAGGTACTCCGTCGTCGGGTTCCCGAGTCGGGTGTAGATCCGGGCGTAGGGCTTTTCGCCATGCTTCGAGGTTCCGATGAACCGGTCCGCTCCATCCCGCGCGCCATCGAAGGCGAACGTGCTCCGCTGCTGGATGGAGGGAAGACCGGTACCGACACAGATCGAGGCGAAGCGGTCGTAGTCCATGAATGGCTCGTCGACCACGAGGTAACGCCTCTTCCGATCCTGCCACCAGTCCCGCCATGATCACTCCTCCTGCCTGGATCATGCCGCCGCGCCGGGAGCGGCGCAGGGTTGCCGGTCACGCAACTGCGTGACCGCTGCGTCCGCGCGTCAGGGAACCTCAGCAGCCTCGGCCGCGGGGACGGAAACGGACGAGGCCGAGACCGCCGAAGAACGTCTCCAGACCCGCTGGAGCCAGGAGGCGGCGCCTTCGACACCCATGTCGATGTAGGGCAGGATGATGAGCGTGAGGAAGGTCGACGACAGCAGCCCTCCCATCACGGTTCTCGCCAGAGGGAAGTAGAACAGCCCCCCCATGCTCGATCCGCCGATCGCCAGCGGGATGAGCCCGGTAATCGTCGTCGCTGCTGTCATCAGAATCGCCCGGAGCCGGTCCCTTCCGGCCTGCAGCACGGCTTCCTCGCGCGAGAGTCCCTGCCGCCGCAGCTGGTTCATGTGATCGAGCAGCACGATGCCGTTGTTGACGACGATCCCCATCAGAATCAAGAGCCCGATCTGCGCCATCAGATTGAACGGCGTCCGGGTGGCCGCGAGCAGCCAGATCGCGCCGGGGAGGGCAAAGGGAATCGAGAAGAGGATTGCAAACGGCTGCGAGAGCGACTCGAACAGCGAAGCCATGACGATGTAGACGAGGGCGAGCGCGAGGAGATAGTTGACCTGCATCTCCTTACCCTGCGAATCCTGTTCGAGGATGCGGTCGTCCCAGCTCCAGGAGTAGCCAGCCGGCATCTCGAAGGCGTCCATCATCGACGCGATCTCCTTCCGCCTCTCCTCCCAGCTCTCTCCCTCGTAGCTCCCCGTGACGGCCACGCGAACCTTCCTGTGCTCGCGCCGGATCGCATTCGCCATGCGGATGATCTCGAAGCTCGCGACGTCCCCGAGAAGTACGGCGCGGCCGTCGCGCGTGCGAATTTCGAGGTTCCTGAGATCTTCGAGATTCTCCCGGTCCTCCTCGCGGAGCGCGAGCCAGGTCTCGACTTCCTTGTTTCCCGAGTTGAAACGGCTCAGGCGTACCCCGCCGAGGCTGAAGCGGAAGATGTCGGACAGGTCCTGAGCCGTGAATCCGAGCTGCGCGGCCTTCGGGCGATCGATCACGACCTGAATCTCGTTCCTGCCGCGGTTGAGTCCCGCGTTGAGGTCTTCGATCCCCTCCAGGGTGTCGAGCCGCCTCTCGGCTTCCTCGGCGAGTCCCTGCAGCACGCCACTATCCTGTCCGAAGAACTTGACCGCGAACCGGCGGGAGCTTCCCCCCTCCTCCGGATCTTCGTTGAAGAACACCCTTACGCCCGGAATCTCTGGAAGCTGTTCTCGGATCTTCTTCCGCAGGTCCTTCACCTCGTTGTCACTCATTCCCTTCCGGGCGAGCGTGATCCAGGTGGAAGCTTCATTCTCGGCGTAGTAGCTGTAAAGCCCGCCGACCAGAAAGTCTTCCCGGTTCTCGGTGAGAAATCCCTCGATTGTGTCGACCGCCCTCTCGGCGTCGGACTTGTAGGCGAAATCCTTGAAATCGTATGCGAGCCGAATGCGCTCGTTGACCGTGGCGGTGAACATCCCCGCTTCGACGAGCTTCAGAGCGAAGGGAGCGACGGTCAGACCGAGAAGCAGAAGAATCCCGACGAAGGTCCAGACCCGGTGGTGGAGAGTCCATCGAAGGACCCGGACGTATCTCTCCTCCAGAGCCAGCATGAAGCGGTTCGGCTTCGGCTGCCGGCGTCGGAGAAAGTGAGCCGACATGAGCGGGATCATCGTGAGCGACGCGAAAAGGGAGCAGACCAGTGCGAGCGAGATCGCGATGCCCACCTCGCCGAGCCAGACCGTCAGCTCGCTCTTCCCCCCGACGATGAGCGGAAGAAACACGATCAGCGAAGTGACCGTCGAGGCGATGACCGCCATGGCGACCGAGCCGGCTCCGTCCATCGCGGCCTTCCGCGCGTCCGGTTCCTCGCGCTGCCGCCGGTCGATCGACTCGAGAACCACGATCGCGTTGTCGACCAGCATTCCGACCCCGAGCATCAACCCCATCATCGAGAGGATGTTCAGAGACCTCCCCGCGAAATACATCACTCCACAGGCGGCGATGATGGAGAACGGGATCGACAGCGAGACGATCAGCGTCGAGGTGAGGCGACGCAGGAAGAAATAGAGTACTGCAATGGCGAGAAGGCCGCCGATCAGCCCCGACTGAAGGAGCCCCTCGATACCCCCGACGATCTGGTCCGCCTGATCCTGCCAGGTGAACAGAGTGATTCCCTTCAGGAGCGGGTCCGTTGCGATGTCCTCGTGGATGACTTTCATCGCGGCGCGGACCACGTCGACCGTGTTCGCCGTCGACTCCTTGTAGACGTTGAGCGCCACGGCGTACTGCCCGTCGAGTCGTCGTCCGAACTCGAGTGGCGGCTCGACGTAGCTGACTTCGGCGATATCGGAGATCCGCAGCCCCCGCTGGTCGATCACCATGTCGCGGATCGAATCCACGGAGTCGAAAGCGCCGACCGCCCGGACGCTGTAGCGCATCCCGTTCTGGTCCACCTGTCCCAGGACCATGTTGGACGAGGCGCCCTGAAGCCTCCCGATCAGAGCGCCGAGGTCGACATTGTGCGCTTTCACCTTGTCGAGGATGAGGTCGATGTAGATCTCCGGAGGGGCGACCCCGTTCAGGTCGACCCGCGCCACGCCGGGAACCCTCCTGAGCCGGTTCAGCACCCGCGCCTCGATAAGGTCGTAGTTCTGCGACAGATCGACCCCCTGGGCCGCGATTCGGGCCTCGATCACGGGGATGTCGCTCGTGTTGAATGAGTAAATGAAGATCTCGCCGATGCCATCCGGGAGCGATGGCCGAATCTGATCCATCCTTTCGCTCACCAGCATCCGGACGATGTCGAGCTCGAGGCCCCAGTCGAACTCCATCTGGAACTCGGCCGAATCGGCGGTTGCCGTCGAGCGAAGCTTTTTCACGCTGGGAAGCGTCGCCAGCAGCTCCTCGACCGGCTTGACGATCTCTCTCTCAATCTGGCTCGGATTGGAGTTCGGGTACTGGATCCTGATCCCGATGAAGGGCGCGTCGACTTCCGGAAGAAAAGCGAGCGGCATCCGGCTGATCGCGATTGCTCCCACCACGACGACGCTCAGGAGCACCATGATCGTCGTGACGGGCCGCCGGACGGCGAGCATCGGGATGCTCACCCGATCACCTCCTGGCTTCTGGCCATCCCGACCGCCGCGGAACCACCCGCCGGAGCAGCGATCTGCACCGCCTCGGGGTCCGTCTCGGGGGCGCTTTCGCCCCGGTCGACCAGGTCGTAAACGACCGGAATCACGATCAGGGTCAGAGCCGTCGCGAACGACAACCCTCCGATCACCGTGATCGCCAGCGGCGCGCGAAGCTCCGCCCCCTCGCCGAGGCCGAGCGCCATCGGCAGCAGCCCCAGGATCGTCGTGAGAGAAGTCATCAGAATCGGACGAATGCGCGCGATCCCGGCTTCGACGAGCGCCTCACGCTTCGCCTTCCCCTTGCGTCGCAGTTGATTGACCGCGTCGATCAGCACGATCCCGTTATTCACCACGATTCCGGCGAGCATGACGATCCCGATCATCGCGACGATCGAGATCGACCTTCCCGTCACGAGCAGGGCCAGCACCACCCCGATCAGGCCGAGGGGAAGGGTGAAGATGATCACGAACGGATGGACGAGCGACTCGAACTGCGAGGCCATGACCAGATAGACGAGGAAGATCGCCAGCGACATCGCCATCATCAGCGACCGCATGGAACGCCGCATCTCCTCTTCCTGTCCGGAGAGACTCGCCGTCACTCCCGGAGGAATGTCGAGCTCGCGGAGCACCGTCCGGACGTCAGCGGCAACCGCTCCCATGTCGCGACCATCGAGGCTTCCGGAGACGACCGCGGCGCGCTTCTGGCCGATGCGCCGGATCTCGCTCGGGCCGCTCGTCAGCTCGATGCTCGCGACCGACTTGAGATGGATCGGGCGGCCATCGCGCTGTGCGACGATCATGTCGCGAACATCGTCCACGCTGGCGCTCCCGACTTCGACCGACCGGACGAGAACGTCGATCTCGCGATCGCCCTGCATGAATCGGGTCGCGACGTCTCCCTGAACTTTGCTTCGAATCGTCGACGCGACCTGGAACAGATCGAGGCCCAGGCTCGCGAGCTGGTCGCGATCGAACCGCACCTGAAGCTCCGGGTTGCCCAGCTCGGAGGAGGATCGGACGTCCACCAGCCCGGCGATTCCGCCCAGACCCGACGCCACCGAGCCCGCGGCCGCGTGGACCTGCTCCAGATCATCGCCATACACCTCGACCTCGATCGGCGTCCGGAACGTGAAGTACGTCGGGCGCTCGAACTCGAACTTCGCCTCTCCCGATTGCTCGAGTCGCGTCCGCAGCGCTTCGATGGCCGCAGCTTCCTGCTCGGGCGTCGATCCCGGAGCCATCTGCACCGAGATTCGCGCGCTGTTCTCTCCTTCGGTTCCGGTATTGGAGAGCGAAAGGCCGGCCCCGCCGGCGATCGTCGACCAGTTCTGGACCCCGGCCATTCCCTCCAGCGCCGAGCCGACTCCCTCCGCATAGCGGTCGGTAACCTCGATCGGCGTCCCCTCGGTCAGCTCGACCCGGAACATGAATTCTCCCTGCGTGAACGCCGGAATCAGGTCGATGCCGAGCCTGGGGACGAGGGCGAGCGAGATGGCGAACAGCAGGGCGACGACTCCGATCACTCCCCACCTCACCGCGAGCGCGCGGCGCAGGATGCCCGGGTAGAGCGAGACGAGCGCCTCCAGACCGCGGTCGAACAGCCGCGAGAGAGGCTTGAGGAGCCGTACGACCACGCGATACGCCACTCCTGTGCCGACCCGGATGCCCCGGACCAGCAGGGCCGGGCCCGCCGTGAATACGGCCCTCAGCACCCTGCGGATCCTCCCGCCGCTCGGGACCTCGACCTCATGACCCCCGCTGCGGCGAAGAGCACCGCCGGCGACGGCAGCCATCATCGGGATCAGGGTCAGGGCGACCGCCAGGGACGCGAGCAGCGAAAAGGAGACCGTCAGCGCCTGGTCGCGGAACAGCTGGGCCGCGATTCCCTCGAGAAACACGACCGGAAGGAAGACCGCGA
>JBHEPS010000054.1:314-11192 GCA_046260175.1 Thermoanaerobaculia bacterium | reverse complement strand
CGTCGATGCGACGACGGCCATGCCGACCTCGCTCGCCCCGTCGCGTGCGGACTCCATCGCTCCTTCTCCGCGCTCCCTCCGCTTGAAGATCGCCTCGAGAACGACGATCGCGTTGTCGACGAGCATGCCAACCCCGAGCGCGAGTCCTCCCAGAGACATGATGTTCAGCGTGGTGCCGGTGCGGTACATGAGAAAGAACGTCGCGACGACGGAGATCGGGATCGAGACGCCGATGATGATGGTCGAGCGGAGATCCTTCAGAAAGAAAAGCAGCACGACGATGGCGATCAGACCGCCGAGCGCGGCATTGGTCAGCACTTCATCGATCGACGCCTGGATGAACCGCGACTGATCCACGCCGGTCACGAGCTCGACCCCCTCGGGCAGCTCACTATTGATCCGATCGAGGCGGCTCCGGACGGCCCGGGCGACGCTGACGATATTCGCGTCCCCTTCCTTGTAGAGCGCGAGCTCGACGGCTTCCGCCCCGCCGAAGCGGCTGATGACGTCCCGCTTCTTGTGGCCGCGGACGATCCGCGCGACGTCGGACATCATCACGTTGCGGCCGTCCCGGCTCACCAGCACCGTGTTCATGATGTCGGTGAGGTTCTCGAACTCGTTCCGCGAACGTACCAGGTAACGAGCTTCCTCCTCGTAGAGGCTCCCGCCGGCCTGGTTGATGTTCTCCCTCTCGAGCTTTTCGCTCACCTCGGAGATGGGGATGCCCAGCAGCGCCAGCTTTCCTTCGTCGACCCGGACTTCGATCTCTTCCTCATAACCGCCGTTGACCTTGACGGCCGCCAGCCCCTCGGTGGACTCGAGGTCTTTCTTGAGGACCTCCTCAGCCACGTAGCGGAGCTGGTAGAGGTTCGCCCCTCCCGCGACGTAGAGACGCATGAACGGATCGTTGGCCGGATCGAAACGCAGGATGATCGGCTTGTCGGACTCCCGGGGCAGAGTCAGGAGCTCCAGCTTCTGGCGAACGTCGAGGGAGGCGAAATCCATGTTCCGCCCCCAGTCGAACTCGAGCGTCACCTGGGACAACCCGGGCCTCGAGGCGGAGGTCATCCGCTGAACTCCGCTGACGATCCCGACGACCTCTTCGATCTGCCGCGTCACCAGCGCTTCGACTTCGTTCGGCGCCGCGCCGGGGAACCGCGTCTCCACCGTGAGGCTCGGATACGAGATTTCCGGAAGCAGATTCATCGGAAGCCGCGCGAACGAGACGATCCCGAAGATCACGAGCGCGACCGCGCACATCGAGACCGTGACGCGCCGCTTGAGTGAGAATTCGACCAGACGCATCGTTCGCGCTCCTGTTCAACCGGGGGTTGGGGTTGCTGGTTACCTGGAAGCGACTTTCACGGGCGCGTCGAGCACCCGGACCGGAGAGCCGTCTTTCAACCCGCCCTGTCCGGCCACGATGACGCTCTCCCCGGCCCGGAGGCCGGTGAGAATCTCCACGCGGTCGCCCTCTTCGAGCCCGAGCGTGACGGTGCGTTTCTTCGCCGTCCCATCGAGAGCGACGAACACGTGAGATTCCTGAAGCTCCCGGAGGACGGCCTCCTTCGGCACGACCAGCGCGCTCGGACGGGTCTGCTGCACGATGTCGACGGAGACGAAAGCGCCGGGGCGCACGTTCGAGGGGTACTCGCCCGCTTCGACCGTCAGCTTGACCGTTCCCGTGGCAGTATCGACCACGGGGCTGATCTGACGGATCCGGGCGGGGAATGATGTGCCCTCTCCCGCGCGCATCGTCAGGCGGACGGTCTGGCCCTCGCGCAGCCCCATCACGTCCTTCTCAGCGAGATAAATTCGGGCGATGAGCGGATCGAAGTCGGTCACGGTGAAGAGCGCCTCACCGGGGCGAACGTGCTTGCCCGGACTCACTGCGCGGCGCGTGATCACGCCGTCGAACGGCGCTCGGACCGTGGTCTTGCTCAGCCGCCACTGCGCCTCCGCCAATTCCTGGTCGGCGACCTCACGCTCCATCGCCGCCTTTTCGTAATCACCCTGGCTCACCAGCCCCTTGGTGAACATCTCGCTCGCCCTCGCGTGCGCCACGCGCGCATTGGAAGCTCGCACGCGCGCCTTTGCTGCGACCATCTCGGCATCGCCGCGCACCAGCTGGACCAGCGGCTCTCCCTTTCGGACCGAAACTCCTTCTTCGACGAGCAGCGACGCCACACGCCCCTCGGCCTCCGAGAGCACCTCGACTTCGTTCTCCGCAACCAGGTTCGCCGTCGAACTGATGTAGGCCGAGATCGGGCCCACCGCCGAGGCCATCACGCTCACGGGTACGGGCACTTTTTCCTTCTCGCCGTTCTTTCCGTTCTTTGAGTCTTTGCCGGCTGCGGCAGGGGCAGCCGCCGCATTTTTCTTCCCGGCAGAGTCGGAAGCAGCGGGGTCTGAGCCCTGGCTGGAGGATCCCTCCGCCTCGCTTCGCATCACCAGCAGGCTCGCGATCGCGATCACCATTGCGAGCGCCACGATCCCGATGTAGGTCATCTTCTTTCGGTCGACTGGCTGGCTCATCGATGCCTCCACACTCATGAGGAACTCCCCTTCCGCTGCTCGACTTCGTGTTCGGTGGGAGATACGCGAAGAGAGGAGCGGAGTTTCACGACGCAGGGTGCGCGAAAGGGAGATCAGCCGAGCCCGGTTGGGCAGGCTCCTGATGAATCTGGCATCGAGGTTGCCTTTTCAGGGTCAGCGGCGGACTACGACTCCGCCGAATGGAGGGATGAACATGGGTATTCTAGGATGGATTGTCTTCGGTCTGATCGTAGGTGCGATCGCCAAGCTCCTGATGCCGGGGAAGGATCCTGGTGGCTGGATCGTGACGATTCTGCTCGGTATCGCCGGATCATTCGTCGGTGGATTTCTCGGGCAGATGCTTTTCGGGACTGCGAACCAGACCGCAGGATGGATCGGCGCGATTCTCGGCGCGATGCTGCTCCTTTTCATCTACCGGCTCGTCGTCGGACGCCGTCGGGGCTGACACGCAACGATGCGACATGGTGCCCCGCCGCAAGGCGGGGCTTTTTTCGTTTAAGCTTCGCGGTGATGGAGAAGGAGACGTCGAGCAGAAGCTCGTCGCCATCGCCGAGCGATACGGCATCGAGCCGGAGGGAGATCGGCCAATCCCCGAGCAAAAGTGACGCTGGGGGTCAGGGGTCAGGGGTCAGGGAAAACAAAGGCAGAAGGCAGAAGGCAGAAGTAAAGCCAAGACCAAGATCGCTGTCTTCGCCTGACTTTGCCGTTGTTCTTCCCTGGCCCCTAGCCCCTAGTCCCTAGTCCCTGCTTTTCTTTCTGGCCGCGAAAATCACCTTCACCGGGCCGTCATCTTCGCGGTAGGGATCGAACAGGCGCTCCTCGAGGATCTCGAGCCCCGCGTGGCCGAGCGCCAGGCGGATCTGCGCGGACGACCAGGCCCGCTGAAGCCTCCGCTCGCGAATCTCGACTCGATTCGATCCCGCCATCGCCCAGCCGCTGATGCGAGCCTCACCCCTCCCGAAAAATCGCGACCATCTCGTCTCCATCTCCAGACGGTGGTCGTGGCCTTCGGAGACGAAAGGCTCCTGAACTCCCCACACGCGCGGATAGACGTCCGGATGGTTGACGTCGAACAGAAAGATGCCGCCGGTCGCCAGAAGGTGTCCGACCTGGTCGAACGTTTCCTGCAGATCTCTCCGCCGCAGGAGATGATTGAGGCTGTCGTAAATTGAAGTCACGAGCGCAAAGCCGCCACGGAAGGGGAGCGAGCGCATGTCCGCTGCAATCAGGGGGGCGTCCGTCCGGGAGCGCGCCAGGTCGAGCATCGGAAGCGAAGCATCGAGCCCTATCGAGCGGTATCGCCGGCGGACGAACCAGTCGAGAGCAATACCGCTCCCGCAGGCGAGATCGAGGTGTCGCCTGCCGGGTGGAGGAAACGCGTCGAGAAGCCGGCGAAGCTCGGGCTCGATCGACTTGAAAAAGCGGTTTCCCAGAGCGGGGTCGTAAGCCCAGGCGAAGGCACCGTAAGCCTCGGCCGGCGCCCTTGGCCTGGTCACTCCTCCCACGAATAAAAGCCCCGTCCCGTTTTCTTCCCGAGTTTCCCCTCCTCGACCATCCGGCGAAGAAGTCGAGGCGGCTCGAAACGCGGTCCCAGGGTCGAGAAGAGATACTCGGCGATGCCGAGCCGGACGTCGAGGCCGACGAGATCGGTCAGGCGCAGCGGCCCCATTGGATGGCGATAGCCGAGCGCCATGGCCCGGTCGATGTCTTCGGCGGAGGCGACGCCCTCCTCGAGCATCCGGATGGCCTCGAGACCGATGGCGAGCCCCAGGCGAGAGGTCGCGAATCCCGGGCTGTCCCGTACGACGATCGCTTCTTTGCCGATTCGCTCGGCGAACCGGCGGCAGGTCTCGACCGTTTCGTCGATCGTCCGCTCGCCGACGACGATCTCGAGCAGCTTCATGACGGGAACCGGGTTGAAGAAATGAAGCCCGATGAAGTTTCCGCGCTTCTCGACGTTTTTCGCCAGCTCCGTGATCGAAATGGAGGAAGTATTGCTGGCCAGGATGGTATCGGCACCGCAGAAGAGATCGACCTGCGAAAAGAGCTCGCGTTTGAGCTCGAGATCCTCGGGAACGGCCTCGATGATCAGGTCCGCTTCGCGCGCGCCGGACTCGAGGTCGGAGAGGAATCGAATCCGCGCGAAAGCATCCTCGCCTTCCTCGCGTGAAAGTTTTCCGGCGTCCACACGCCGGGCGAGCATCTCGCCCACCTCGTTCTTCGCGGTCACGAGAATTTCGTCGGCGACGTCCGTGACCGTCGTGTCGAAGCCGGCCAGGGCGCAGACGGTCGCGATGCCGCGTCCCATCGTTCCACTTCCGATGACGAGTACGTTTCGGATTTCCAAGCGCGTGCTTCCTTCCCCGGGAGGGAGGCTCAACCGCCCGCCCGGT
Source organism: Thermoanaerobaculia bacterium (assembly GCA_046260175.1). Taxonomy (GTDB): domain Bacteria; phylum Acidobacteriota; class Thermoanaerobaculia; order Gp7-AA8; family Gp7-AA8; genus JBHEPS01. Next base: position 6,243 of record JBHEPS010000054.1, on the reverse strand, counting down.
CACGGTACGGGAGCAGGAATCAGGCCGGGCGCAGAGCCAGGGAGACGATCTCGCGGTGGGTGAAGTAATTCACGCCGGGATCGTCGAGGTGAAAGGCCCACGAGAACCGCTCACCGTTGTCGGCGATGAATCCGAAACGCCGGTAGCGGTCGGCCGACCCTTCGGGGAACTCCTTGATGTTGGCCTCTTCCTCTTCCGCGGTTTCCACGGTCACGACCCGGTAGAGCTTTTGGGCGGTGATTGGCAGATCGTCCGGAGGATAGTGAATGAACTGAATTGCGTAGATCGCTTTCGGGTCGAGCTCTCTCTGCGGATACTCGCCGTCTCCCGGAACCGGCCCGCCGGTGAACCACGATTCCTCTTCCTTGAAGAGGACGAGGCTCGCCGACTGTTCGGTCAGGGGAAGCCACGCGCGATCCAGGTGGATGTGCTGCTCGCGGTTCGGCGCCTGACGCAGCTGCGTCAACAGATCAACCAGATACTGGATCCCCTGCTCGGTTCCGGTGATCGCGACCTCGTCATCGTCGTCGGCGATCCAGATGTCGAGCCACGCTCCCTTGGGAAGCCGGACCCGGTTCTCGAGCTGGTCGAACGAAATCGGTGCAAAGCCGAGCCGGGCTGCCGCCAGCTCCAGAAAGGAGTCGCAAGAGGGATCGTCGACCAGATTCATGCGGGCGTAGTCGATCGCGGCCTCGTAGGCCTGCTTCCGCCCGAAATCGTGCGAAAGGTCGTACGGTGCGATGATCTGGTCGAGAATCTGCGTGAGCTGTTCGACTGGCTTGGACATTGGGGACCGGCCTCGCGCTGGTGGCGGGACGAACAACCTCCGGGCCAATCTAACATATTCTCGCGTCAGCCTCGGTTCAGCTTACGCTGCGCTTCGAGCGTGTATGCCGAGTCCGGATACTCGTTGAGGAGCCGCTGCCAGGCCTGCCTCGACTGTTCCGGCTGATTCCCGGCCTCGTAAGCGCGAGCCAGAATCGCCAGCGAGATGTCGGTCGGGAGGGGGGAGCCCGTTCCCGAGATCTCCTTCTCCAGATCGGCGATCACTTCCTGCGACTCCCCCTTCGAGAGGCGGAGATCGTACAGGCTGATTCGGGCGCTCTGCGCCAGCACGTGCTCGGGATGAGAGTCGACGAATTTGCGGACTTTCTCGATTGCCGGTTCGACCTCGCCGCGCCCGGCTTCGAGTCTCGCCAGGTAGAGTCCGGCGACATCGGACGCGTCCCGACCCGAGTACTCATCGACGATCTCGCGGAGAATTGGCTCCGCTTTGTCGAGCTTCTCCTGCTCGGTCTGGTAGGTGCCGGCCGGGGACGGCTGACCCAAAGGCGTATCGAGAATCTCGATCGCTTCCGCCAGCCGGAGTTGTGCCTTCCGCTCCTGGCTCGCGAGCCAGAGCGACACCCCCACGATGACGCCGATCAGAACCACGATGCCGACGACGGCAGCCACGATCCAGCGGACATTCTTCCTGGCGACCTCGTAGGCGGTCTCCATTTCATCGACAAACTTGTCGTGCTTGATTTCTTTCCTAGACAGACGATCGGACATCCGGGTTTGAACCTCCCAAAAAAAGGCGCCTCAATCTATCCCAGCGGGGTGCGGCAGGCAACGGGGTAACGGGGTGATCCGTGTTTTGATTCCTAGGGAACCTACGCCCTGGGGGTTGGTTCGGACGGCCACAATGGGGGATACTGACAGCCATCGAGCCAGGGGGCGGCGGGACTCCGGACCCGCAGTGCGGGGGCACCTCCTTTGCACTGGCGCTCTTTGTGACCCATACCATGATGAAACCCCCGAGATTCTCCGCTAACGTGCTTCGGGCCCTGCTGCTTACGCTGGTGGTGGCCTCCCCCCTGACCGCCTCCGAGCCGACCGCCGTGGTGCTGACCTACCATGTGGTCGAGTCCCCCAGCGACACCTTTTACTCGATGAGCCGCGAGGCCTTCCGCCTCCAGATGGAGTACCTTCAGTCGACCGGCTACGAGGTGATCTCCCTTGCGGACCTGACCGACTACGTCGCCGGGCGTCGGGAGAGCATCCCTCAGAACTCGGTCGTCATCACGGTCGATGACGGCTGGAAATGCACCTACACCGAGATCTACCCGGTCCTCAAGGAGATGGGCTTCCCCTTCACGGTCTTCATCTACCCGAATTTCATCGGCCAGGGCGCCTACGCACTGACATGGAAGGAAGTCCGGGAGATGGCCGATGCCGGAGTCGATGTGCAGAGCCACACGTTCAGCCATCCATTCCTGACCCGGGGTTCGGATGAAGCGCTCCATCGCGAGCTCGCCGAGAGCAAGAAGGTCATCGAAGCCAGGACCGGAAAACCCGTGAGATTCGTCGCTTACCCCTATGGGGACTACAACACGCGCGTCGCCAAGGCCACTTCGGCGGCCGGCTACGACGCGGGACTGACCTGTAACTTCGGCGCCGTGGCAAAAGGCAGCAATCCCTTCCGGATGAACAGGGTCGTGATCTACAAGAAGACCTCCTTCGCCGAATTCCGCGGGCACGTCGGAGCGAGCGAGCTCCGCCTCGCCGAGGCCGAGCCACGCCCGGGAAAGAAAGGCGACCCCGACCGTCCGGTGATCTCGGCCCGCATCGAGGAATTCGAAGCGCTCGACCCAGCCTCGGTCAACCTCTCGGTGGTCGGAAGCCGCGGGAGGATGCCGTTCTCCTACGACCCGCGCGACGGCAGGATCTCGCTCGTCATGCGCGAGCCGATGCCGGCCGGAAAGTACCGCGCCGCCGTCTGGGGAATCGATCGCGAGACTGGCAAGCGCCGCGAGGCCGTCTGGAGCTTTTCAATCGCCGACCGGCGCACCCAACAGGCGGTTGCCGGTCGAAACTCGAACCCGCCCCTCGAAGCAACCACGAGAGCTCGCGCGGCGAGCGGCTCGGGACAGTAGGACGAATGCCGCTCACGACCAAGCAGCGAAAACACCTTCAAGCCCTCGCCCACGAGCTAGACCCCGTGGTCAGGATCGGCAAGGGGCGCATCTCCGACCCCGTGGCGGCCGAGACCGTTCGCTCGCTCGAGGCTCATGAGCTGATCAAGGTCAGGATCGAAGCCGACGACGGGGACGTTCGCCGCGACCTGGCCGCCGAGCTCGCAGATCTGACGGGATCAGAGCTCGTCGGAACGATCGGGAAGATCGCAATCCTCTACCGCGAGCGCGAGGAAGATCCCTCCATCCGTCTGCCTCGCGTCGACATCGTCCAGACCTGAGTTAGGGAACCTAGCGTACCTGGCGCATTCTCGCGAGGAATGCCTGGGGTCCCTCGAAACCGGTCAGCCGCGCGGCTTCCATCTCAGCCCCGGTCGAATCGAGGAACACGATCGTCGGCACTCCGAGGATCCGGTAATCCCTCGTCAGTTGCTCCACGAGCGGCTCCCCGGTACGGGTCAGGTCCGCCTTGAGACGGACGAACCGCTCCGACTCCCCCACCACTCCGGCCTCGCTGAAGGTCTTGGCGTCCAGCTCCTTACACGGCAGGCACCAGTCGGCATAGAAATCGATCATCACCGGCCGCCCCTCCGACTGCGCCCGCGCCAGCGCCTGGTCGTCGAATTTCGCCCACTCCACCTCCGGGCCGGTCGGACGCGGCCAGAGGAAGAAGAGGGCAGCTCCCAGCAGGACGAGGCCGCTGACGATGCGCACCGTCGCCGCTCCGGCCACCGCGCCCCCGCGGCGCAAAAGCAGGAAAAGCGCGCCCGCGAGAAGGCTCAGGCCGACTCCCCATTGATAGACGGCCTCGGGAACGATCGGCCGAATGAAGTAGAAAGCCATCGCGATCAGGACGAACCCGAGCGCCTGTTTGATCTGAACCATCCAGAGGCCGGATCGAGGGATGTTCGTCACACCGCTCGAGAAGATGCCGAGAAGGAGATAGGGGAAGCCGAGGCCGAGAGCAAGGACGAAAAAGAGGAGGAATCCGAAGCCGACGCTGGCCCGCTGACTCACGAGCGCGATCAGGGAGATGATGAACGGTCCCACGCACGGAGCGGCGACGATCCCCGCCAGGAGCCCCATGGTCGCGGCGCCGGCGTAGCCCGAACGGGCGCCCGCGCGATCGGAGATGAAATGGGGAACCTTGATCTCGAACAGGCCGAACATCGAGCTCGCCAGGACGAGCATCAGCAGAGCGAAGAAGATCAGCACGGACGGAAGCTGGAGCCACGCGCCGAACAGCTGGCCCGAGAGGGCCGAAAACACGCCGAGCGCCGAGTACATCGCGGCGAGCCCGAGGACATAGCTGGACGCCAGCCCCACCCTCCTCCCGTGGCTCCCGCCGGTCTGCGAGCTGAAGTACGCCACCGTCAGGGGAATGAGCGGATAGACGCATGGAGTGAGGTTCAAGGCGAGGCCGAGAAGGAACACCACGCCCAGCGTGAGCAGGAGCCCGCGGCTCTCGAGAGTGGTCCCGAGGTCGGCCCCGAACAGCGACGGCTTTGAGCCGGGTGGCGGCGCCTCGGAGAGGGGGGTGAAGTCCCCGGAGCTTCCGGCGCCCGGCGCGGCGCTGACGATCGTCGCGACTCCATCCGCAGCGATCTCGACCGCCGCGGTTGCGGTTCGCGGCGGCAGGCAGACGCGATCGTTACACGCCTGGTAATTCACCCGCGCGGTCATGGAAACCCTGCCGGCCGTCTCGCGAACTCCACGGAAGGGGACGACGATCTCTCCCTCGTAAACCGCGAGGAGCTCTTCTCCCGCGAACGAGAACTTGCGCTCGATGTGAGGGGGGTAGTCGATCGACTCGATCGCGATGCCAGGCGACTCGATCTCGACAACGGTCGGGATCGAGAAATCGTCATTCGGCTTCCAGGAGTTGATGTGCCACTCCGGGTCGAGACGAATGAGCACCGACCCGGCCACCGGGTCGCCCGCCCTTTGCCCGCCCGATTCGATCGCAACCGTGACGCTGACCAGATCCTGCGGCGGCGCCTCACCGAGCGACGGAAGGCCGGGCGCCGAGAAATCGGGCAGGCCCTGCGCGTTCAGAGGGACGACGAGAAGAAGGGGAAGGAGTGCGAAGTTCAAAAACTTCATCAACGGCTGGCCCTTCGCGCGATCATCGCTTCGAGCTGGGCGATGCGGAGCTTCACGGTGGACTGGTGCTGCGAGCTGGGAAAGTCGTTCCTGAACGTCTTGTACTCGGCGAGAGCGGCGTTGTAGTTCTTCTGTTCGAGGAGAATGCTGGCCCTCTGGAGTCTGGCGTTCTCCGCGGTTTCGGCAGCCGGCCTCCGCCCCAGCACTTTTTCGAGGGTCTCGAGGGCCGCGGCGGACTTGCCCCGCGTCGACTGCGCGACGCCGAGAAGGAGCCCCGCCTCGTCGCGAACGGCGGCCGGAGCGCCCGCGTCCCCCCAGATCGCCTGGAGCCGCGATTCAGCGTTTGCGAAGTCGTGCCTCGCCAACAGCTCTCGCGCCAGATCAAGGGAGGCCTGTGGGCTCTGCTTTCCGCCCGCCTTCAGCGAGCGTTGAAAATTCTCGTGCCGGCTGACCTCGCTGTTCATCCGGGCGACGAACTGCTCGGCCGGCGCGTAACCCTGAATCAGGGCGGCAATCGTCCCTTCCGGCGTGAGGATCAAAAATGTTGGAAGCCGCGACACCCCGTAGCGTTTCGCCAGCTGCGTTCCCTCTCCGCGGTCCTCGGTGTCCACCCGGAGCATCACCATGTTGGCGGTCGCCTTCTGGAAGACCTCTGTTGGCACGATGTCGGCCTCGAAGCGGTGGCACCACCCGCACCAATCCGCGAACAGATCGACGAAGATCAGCTTGTTCTCGGCCTTGGCGACCTTCAGAGCGTCTGCAGGGCTCTTTTTCCAGGTGGTCGCTGCCGACGCCTGACTCGCGACGAGCAGGATGGCGAGAACGAGAATCGATCGTGTTTTGTGCAAGTTGCCTCCGCGGGCAGAAAC
>JBHEPS010000054.1:0-267 GCA_046260175.1 Thermoanaerobaculia bacterium | reverse complement strand
GGGGAGATCGCCCGCCTCAAGAAAGCGAAGGAGGACGCGACCGCCCAGATCGAAACGATGAAGGCGGTCGGGGACGAGATCCGCGCATTCGATGAACGGCTGGGGCTGATCGAGGAAGAGATGTCGACCCTCGAGCTCGGTTTTCCGAATGCGCCGGACGGGTCGGTCCCTGTCGGCCGCGACGAATCGGCCAACCGTGAGGAGCGGGTCTGGGGCGAGCGCCCTTCATTCGACTTCGAGCCGAGGGCGCATTGGGACATCGGGGAC
>JBHEPS010000053.1:10947-16675 GCA_046260175.1 Thermoanaerobaculia bacterium | reverse complement strand
CCAGAATGTCGATGCGCTCGTGCTCCTCGATCAGGGCCTTGACCTTCTCCCGGGCATTCGGCGAGGAGATGTCGAGCTCCACCGCGACGCCCTTTCCACCTGCTGCTGTGATTCGTGAGGCGACTTCCTTCACCCTGTCGCCGCTGCGCGCTGCGCAGAGCACGGTCGCACCCGATTCGCCGAGCTTCATGGCGATCGCCTCTCCGATTCCGCGCGAGGCCCCGGTGACCAGGGCGACTTTGCCCCCGAGTTCGAATTTCATTTGCCTTCCCCCCCAGATGTGAATACCTCGAGTGAAGCGAGGTCGTTGACGCCGAGCGCTTCGACCGAAGGATCGATCCTCCGGATCAGCCCTGCGAGCACGTTCCCTGGGCCGATCTCGACGAAGCGGCTCACGCCCATGGCGATCATCTGCCGGACCGAGTCGGCCCATCGGACCGGCGACGAGACCTGGCGGACGAGCGCGTTCCTGACCGCGTGAGTCGTGCCGACCGGCGAAGCGTCCACGTTGGTCACGAGCTGAACGTAAAGCGCATGAAAATCCGCTGCCTCCAGCACCGGCGTGAGCCTCTCTTCAGCCGGCTTCATGAGGGCGCAGTGGAATGGGGCGGATACCGGCAGCGGCAGCGCGCGCCGCACGCCGCGAGTTTTCGCGAGGGCGATCGCCCGTTCGACGGCTGCTTTGGTTCCCGCGATCACGATCTGTCCGGGAGCATTGACGTTCGCGGGAGAGACCACCTCGCCTTCGGAGGCTTCGGCGCAGAGCGCCTCGATCTCTTCGAGGGATGGCCCCAGGATGGCCGCCATCGCCCCTTGTCCGACCGGAACCGCCTCCTGCATGAACCGTCCGCGACTCCGGACGATCGAAGCGGCCTCTTTGACATCGAGCCCCCCCGCACAGACGATCGCGCTGTACTCGCCCAGCGAGTGTCCCGCAACGAGATCCGGCTCGGCCCCTCCTCGCTCGCGAATCGCCTCGAGGATCGCGATGGAGGTCGTGAGGATCGCGGGCTGGGTATTCTCCGTCAGCTTGAGGTCTTCGTCAGGGCCCTCGAAACAGAGCTTGGAAAGGGAAAACCCGAGAGCCTCGTCGACCTCTTCGTAGACGCGCCGGGCGGCCGGCGAAGCATCGGCAATCTCGCGACCCATCCCCGCGGACTGGCTCCCCTGACCGGGGAAGACGAAGGCGGTGTGGTGTTCAGCCGTAGTCATGGCGGCGGATCATACCAAGTGGGAGAACGCCGGTCATCCTGAGGAAGCGCCGCGCCGAAGGAGTCACCCACGAGATTCGTGCGCGCGACCGAAGGAACTCAAAATTGCAGAATCAAGCCACCTGCGCTGTCCCCCGCACCGGCCAACGCGATCCTCGCATCCGGAGATCCTTCGGTCGCGCTCACCGGCAGCGAGGGTGGCAGTACTCCGAGGCGCGCCCTCAGGATGACGGCGGAAGGGTTCGCTACGGCAGAGTAACCGGAGGCAACTCGACCGCATCCGCCTCGCCGTTGCCCGCCTGCAACCCCTCGGCGCGCTCCTTGTTGTGGAGCTCGGAGATTTTCTGGTGGATCTTGTCGTTGATCCGCGACTGGGCGAAGTCTCCCGCCACGCGGATCGCGTTGCGGATCGCTTTCGCATTCGAGCGGCCGTGGCAGACCACGCACCCACCCTTCACCCCGAGCAGCGGTGCGCCGCCATACTCGGAGTAATCGGTCCGGCGCTTGGCGGCCTGGAACGCCGGCCTCGCCAGCAATGCCCCGAAGGCGCGGATGGGGTTCGCTTTCAGCTCCTGCTTGAGCAGCTTGCCGATGGTCTCAGCCAGGGCCTCGGACGCTTTCAGGACGACGTTGCCGATGAAGCCGTCACAGACGACCACGTCCGCATTGCCGTTGAACACGTCGCGCCCCTCGGCGTTTCCGATGAAATTGAGCCCCATCTCCTTCATGACCTTGTAGGTCTGACGGATGACCTCGTTCCCTTTGCCCTCTTCCTCCCCGATCGACAGCAGCCCGATGCGGGGCGCGCGGATGTCGAAGAGCATCTGGGCGAAGAAATGCCCCATGACGGCGAACTCGCGAAGGTGGTGAGGCTTGCTGTCGACGTTGGCGCCGACGTCGAGGAGGACCGTATGCCCGTCGAGGCGCGGCACGACCGCGGCGAGGGCGGGTCGATCGACCCCCTCGATCATCCCGAGAACCTTCCTCGCCGACGTCCAGGCAGCCCCGGTGTTGCCGGCGGAGACGAAGACGGCGGCGCGGCCCGCACCGACCAGGTCGGCGGCGACGCGGATCGAGGAGTCCTTCTTCTTCCGGATGGGGGCGAGAGGATGGTCGTCCATCCCGACGACTTCGGAGGCGTGGACGATCTCGATATTGGAGGGAAGCGTGCGCCCGAGCGAGGAGATCTCGCTCCGGATGACGTCCTCACGGCCGACCAGAAGAATGTCGACTGGGAACTCTTCAGCCGCCTCGAGGGCACCGAGTACGATCTCGCGGGGAGCGTGATCGCCCCCCATCGCATCGACGGCGATCCGGGGGTGGCCCTGAACCTCGGAGCCGGCGTTCGACATCGCAGGCGCGCTCAGACCAGATCTTTGACGGTGACGACTTCGCGGCCCTTGTAGTAACCGCACTTAGGACACACCCGGTGAGGCAGCTTCGCCTCCTGGCAGTTCGGGCAGGTCGAAAGCGACTTCGGCTCGAGATAGTCGTGGGCGCGACGCGTGCGCGTGCGGGCCCGGGAGTGTCGTCGTTTCGGATTAGGCATCGTAGACTCCTCAGTTTGGAACCGGCCGGCGAACCGGAACGGTCAGTTCTCTTTCTTCTTCGCCAGCTGTTCCCGGATGCCGCGTAACGCATCCCACCGGCTGTCGGATTCCTCGACTGCGCACTCGCAAGCCGAGCGGTTCCGATTCCCCTTGCACACCACGCAGAGCCCTTTGCAATCTTCCGCGCAAAGCGCCTTCATCGGCAGCGACAGCTGAACCTGCTCCAGAATCACCGGCCCGAGATCGATCTGCGGCTCGTCGTAATACTCCTCGTCGAGCTGCTCTCCGGCGACTTCCACGTCTTCGAGGCTATCCGCGGACTCGGCCGCGGGACGGGGGAGGTATGTTAAGTGAAATTCCGAACGGATGGCAAACGGGAACGGGTCGACACATCGCGAACAGAGCAGATCCGCCGTATATTCGACCGATCCGGAGAGGAGAAACTCCTTCGGACGGTCCCCCGCTCCCACTTCGCCGGTCGCCCGAACCTCGGAGATGCTCGCAACCTCTTCCCGATCGAGCTCTTCGCCCGGGATCCGGATCGAAAGATCGAAGGGCTGAGGCCCCTGATGGGCCACCTTTTCGAGGTCGAGTATCTCGCTCATTTGTCGGGATCCAGGCGCGGGAGAGGATTTCGGGACAAGTCCCCGCAACGGGCTCGTTCAACGTGAGGGGGGATGAAAATAATCCGGCGGGCGTTGGATGGCGAACTCACATCCCGCGCCGACAAGGTTCCGGCGCCGTCCGGATTTCCCGCCCACCCTGATCCCTCCCTTCGTCGCTGTCACTCCTCAGGACAGGCCCTACGGTCTGGATGACATCTCGCCCCTCGCCCCTAATCCCTCAGTTTCACGGCCGCTCGGATCACCATGCCGTCTCCGGCTGGCTCGAGCCTGGCTTCGACCTCTTCGGCTCTCGGAATCGAGCGAAACGCCTGGGCAAGGTCCCCCGCTTCCCTCGCGAAATCCTCGGCGAGCAGCCGAATGGCGGTGTTCGAGCGCACCTGGTCGAGGATCGGAAGGAGGTCGCGGGGGCGCGCGCGCATCGCCCAAGCCGCCGGGCCCGGGGTGATCGGAACCGTTTCATCTTCGAGGAGCCGGGTGAGGCTGATCTTGTCGAATGCGAGCAGGAACTCCCCAGGACGGCGCGCGAACTCGATCGTGAGACCCACTCCTTCACGCCGGAAGAGCTCGGTTCCTCCCACGGATCGCGCCTCCTGTTCCCTCATCCCGAGGAGAAGCCCGATCGCCCCCTGCGTGGTGGCCCGATCGATCCTTCCGATGATGTCTTCGGCGCGGGCGTCGTCGGCCGGAACCGAGAAGACCAGCTGAGGGCGGGGGAGCAGCCCCCGCGTCTCGACCCCATAGAGGGCAACCATCCCCCCCTGCTCGAGGATCGCCCCCAGGTCGACCGGGAAGGCCTGCTCGAGCGTGAGAACGGCCTTCGGCGCCTTCGCGAACCGTAGCGAGATCGGAGCGGACCGCGGAAGGAACTCCCCGTCCATCTCGACAGTCGCTTCGGGAGAGGAAGCGGACCTGGTGACGACCCGGAGATCGCCGTCATCGAACTCGATGGCTGAAAGGGCGGGCCGGCCGATGGGAGGATATCCCCCCTTTTTTCTGTGAAGAATGAAGACGTGCCCCTCGAGACCCTCGGAGAGTTCCTCGACCTCGCCCGCAGCGAGCGGGTCGCCGACTGTCCCGAACAGGACCTCGATTCCCTCCACTCGGATCGGAGCTGATCCGGTGGAGGCTAGGATTCGCGCAATCATCCGCCGGAGAGGATCGGGGCGCGCCACAGCTCCCCAGTATCCTCCCCGGGTCCATGCCACGACGCGGCTCCGGCCGGCGAGCCAGGCGGCGCGATCGAGCGCTTCCGCGTCCGCGGATTGAATGAGGGGAGCCAGAAGGGGAGAGTAGCGATGCCACGCGGGACCGAAGGTCGCGACCGCGATGACATTCTCCGCTTCGGCGGGGACGCGGCGCATCATGGAGGCGAGCTCGGAGGAAGAATCGAGCTGCACCATCGCCGGAGGAATCAGCATCGGAGCTACGATCCACCCGACGAGGAGGACGAGGAGAAGGATGAGGATGAGAAAGCTCGCACGCAACATGGTCGGAAAATCCGCTAAGATCCGCGCTCGATGATTCGCCGGATCGGACGCCGGTTGCGCCGGCTGGCCGGTGCGCCTCTCGTGCCACTCCGCCCGGTCGCGCGCGAGCTGCTCCTCTCAACGCGCGGCGTGCTCCGCATCCTCGCGACCCTCCTCGCCGCGGCGAAGGGGATCCCGAAGAACGGCCGCATCCGGGTCGGCGTGGACGTGCGTCCGTTCTACGAACCTCTGACTGGGGTGGGATGGTACCTCTTCTTCCTGCTGGAGGAACTGGCGAAGCTCGAGGACCTGGATCTCGTCTACTTCGGGAACCCCGTGCTCGCGGACGGATCTCCTCCCCTCAAAGTCTCCCTTCCCGGTTCGCGAACGATCGCGGCGTTCGATCTGACGGGGCTGCCGGTCGTCCGGCTCACGCGGGTCGCCGCGCGCGCGGCGTATCCTGCTCTGGTCTGGCTGCGACGCTGCGACGTCTTTTTCGCAGCAAATTACTTTCTTCCGCGCTCCCTCTCGGCAGCGGCGACCAACCGGGTCTGCACCGTGCACGACCTGACGTGGCGCCGCTACCCCGAGCTTCTGCAGCAGGAAACGCTCGCGAACCTCGAGCGGGAGATGCTGCGCGAGCTGACCCGGTCGAGCGCCGTGATTTGCGTTTCCGAGGCGACTCGCCGCGATCTGGTGGAGCTCTACCCGGTCGAGCCGCGGAAGGCGCACGCGATTCTCTCGGGTCCCCCGCCGTCGCGTCCCTCCGCGGAACTGCGCCTCGAGCTTCCCTCCCGCTACATCCTGTTCGTGTCCACCATCGAGCCGCGGAAGAACCTCGACGTCCTGATCGAAGCGTTCGAGCGGCTCAGGGA
>JBHEPS010000053.1:304-10937 GCA_046260175.1 Thermoanaerobaculia bacterium | reverse complement strand
TGGCCGAAGGAACGCCGGTCATCGCCGCGCGCAATTCGTCGCTACCCGAGGTCGGCGGAGATGCGGCGCTCTATTTCGACGCCGACGACCCTGGCGAGCTCGCAAACCTTCTCTCGATGGTGCTCGAAGACCCGGGTGAACGCGCGCGACTCATTGCCAGAGGGGCAGCCAACCTCGCCCGCTTTTCCTGGTCGCGGGCGGCAGCCGAGACCGCGGACATTTTTCGAAAGGTCGCGCGATGAAGTCTCCGATGAAGATCGTGATCGATGGGCGTCCCCTTGTCGGCGAGCGAAGCGGCATCGGCGTGCATACGGCCGAGATCGCGACGCGACTCGAACCGCGTCCGCTGCTCGCCGCCCATGCGCCGATCACCGACATGACCGGGATCGGCGTCCTCGAGGTTCGCGTCGATCGCGCTCCCCTTGGCGTGATCTGGCAGCAGGCGACCCTCCCGCGCGTCCTCGAAGAAGAGAAAGCCGACGTGCTCTGGGCGCCGCACGGAACGATTCCTCTCCGCTCCCGCATCCCCGCCGTCGTGACGATGCACGACCTCACGTCGATCACGGCCCCTTTTCGCCACAAGCCGAGCACCGTGCTTTCTTTCAACCTATTCGTCGGGAGAAGCCTCGCCGCCGCGGAAAAGATTGCGGCCGTCTCGCGCTTTACGGCCGCGCAGGTCGCGCGCGGTTTCGGAATCGACTTTCGCCGAATCGAGATCGTTCCAAACGGCGTGGGGTCGGAGTTCCGCGTTTCCTCCGAGCCGCTCGACCTTCCGGAGGGGCTCGAGCCCGGCGGCTACGTTCTCTTCACGGGAACGATGGAGCCGCGCAAGGGTCTCGATGAGTTGCTCGAGGCGTGGAGACGGCTCGCTCCGCGGCCCCGCCTCGTGATCGCGGGAGGCAGAGGCTGGGGACTCGAGCGGCTCAGGAAATCGCTGGAGCAGTACGAAGCCGGCGGCGAGATCGTCATCACCGGATACGTGCCGACCTCGCGGCTCGCGGACCTCTACCGGGGCGCCGCGCTCTTCGTCTATCCCTCCCGGGACGAGGGGTTCGGCCTTCCTCCTCTCGAAGCGATGGCGTGCGGAACGCCCGTCGTCGCCACGCGCGCGGGAGCGATCCCCGAGGTCACGGGGAAGGCCGCGCTCCTCGTCCCGCCGGCCGATCCCGACGCGCTCCATCACGCCATCAGGCGCACTCTCGAGAGCGACGCGCTCCGCCGGGAGCTCCGCGCCGCCGGCATCGCGCGCGCCGCGCTTTTCTCGTGGGAGCGAAGCGCGCGTCTGATGAGCGAGCTTCTCGCGCGCGCCGCTTTTCGCTGATTCGTCTATTCTTGAATCGTGCGGATCGGAATCGACTGCCGGAAGATTGCGGACTTCGGCATCGGCACCTATGTCCGCGAGCTCCTTCGCGCGATGGCGGCGGCCGCTCCGGACGCGACATTCGTCGCCTTCGGTCCGCGGTCGATCGAATCTCACCTTCCTCCCGCAGGATCGATCGAGCGGGTCGATGCCGATGCCCCGCACTACTCGATTCGCGAGCTCGCCACGATCGGACGAGCCGCCAACGCTGCGGGGCTCGACCTCTTCCACGCCCCTCACTACGTCATCCCGCTGGTTCGAGGCCCCGTGGTCGTGACGATTCACGACCTGATTCACCTCCAGGTCCGCCACGCAAATCCTCTCCGGCTCCTCTATGCGCGCGGAATGCTCCGCCGCGCCACGCGCAGGCCGGCCCGCATCATCACCGTGACCGAAGCCGTCGCCCGGACGATCTCGCGGGCATATCCCGATGCGACTTCGAAGATCCGCGCAGTCCACAACGGCGTCGAAGATCGCTTTTTTGAAGCGAGGCCCCCCTCGCCCTCTGCTCGCCGGTACTTTCTCTGGATCGGCAACGATAAGCCGCACAAGAATCTCTCCGGCCTGATCGCCGCCTGGCGCAAGGTAGCGCCCTCCCTACCCGACTGCGACCTCGTGCTCGCGGGAGCGCCGCCCGAGGCACTTCGCGCCGAGCCCCAGGTTCGCATCGCCGGGTTCGTCCCCGCCGCGGAGCTCCCCTCCCTGCTCGCCGGGGCCGTCGCCCTCGTCCTCCCCAGCTTTCTCGAGGGCTTCGGCCTTCCGGTCGCCGAGGCGATGGCGGCCGGCTGCCCGGTGATCGCCTCAGCGATCCCTCCGCTCCGGGAGGTCGCAGGCGATGCGGCGGTCTGGTGCGACCCTGCTGACCCGGAATCCATCGCCGCAGCGATGACCTCGCTGGCAGGAGATCCGGCCCTCCGAGGCGAGCTCATCGGCAAGGGACGGCAACGATCCGACCGGTTCCGCTGGCAGCGGAGCGCTGAAAAGACGATCGAAATCTATCGAGAAGCGATGCTCGAAAAGATGACGTGAAGCACGGGCGTTTAAAGAACCCCTTTTAGATCGACTGCCGACCGACAAAAACAATTTCTAACCGATTTGATAAAACTCTTGACAATTAATCTGCATCGAACCAATATTGTTGTCATCGGATGGAATCCTGGATCTGCAGATCGGCCCGGAAAGCAGTCGCGGGATAGGTCGCCCTCGGTTCCACCGTTTCGCTGCTCGGATTTGATTTTCGTCGGCTTGGCCGGCGAGGCGCCAAGGAAGCGCGACCGTGAGGTCCCGTAAGGCATGAAAGGCAGGTGAAACCAGGGATGGCCACGAAGAAAGCCGCTTCTAAGAGCAAGAAAGCCAGCAAGGCTAAAGCGAAGAAGAAATAACTGATCTTCCTTTCGTCAGGAGGGGGTCCCTTTCGAGGGACCCTTTTCTTTTTGTGTGCGGGGCCCCCTGCCTCCCCTGCATCGCCCGCAGGCGGAGGAAAGGATCCTCCGCCACCTCCTTCCCAGCTACAATTCCCGGCCAGGTCTCTCCGTGAACTTTCGATCGCGTCCTCTCATGACCGGTGCTTTGACCGGGCTCGGCATCGCGCTGCTCGTTCTCGCACTCCGCCAGGCCAGCCCTTCGATGTTCGGGCTCGAATGGCTCTGGGGGGACAGACAGACGCAGCGCCTCGCGAAGAAGCTCGAGCCCGATTCCGGGATCGTCATCCTTGCGGTCAACGAATCGAGCGTGGACGACCTCGAGAAGTTGAATTACGGCAGGCCGCCCTGGACGCGCGAGCTGATGGGACGGATCGTGGAGGAGGCGAGCCGGGGTGGAGCGCGCCTGATCGTGTTCGACATCCTCTTCTCGGAGGAGCATTTGTACGATCCGTCGGGCGACCGCCGATTCGCGGCGGCACTGGAGTCGATGCCGGTCGTTCTCGGAGCACAGACCGGGATGGCCGAGACCGAGACCACTGCGGTCGGCCCCCCGTGGGACCGGCTGCTCTGGACCGTGGAAGGCCGCGAGGCAGAGTCCCCCCGTTCACTGATCGCCCCCATCACACTTCTCTCCGACGCCGCTGGGATCGGAACGCTCCAGCTCCAGATGGAGGAGCGCGCGTCGGCCACGCGGCGGTACGCGACGCTCCTTCCGGTCGCCGGCGGCGGCTGGATCCCTTCCCTGGCCGTCTCCGCGGCCGCTCGCGCGAACGGCTGGCCACGGGAGGCGACCTGGGACGAGCAGTCACGGCTGCTGCGGGCAGGATCGCTCGAGATCCCGATTGGCGCGGATGGAACGTTTCCCATTCGGTGGCGGCGGGGAGCCTCGGGGGGAAAGGGACGTCTGAGCTATCCGGCTGTTGACGTTTCCGCTCTCATCGAGATTTCGCTGGCGCGCGAGGACGGCGCGGACGAGGCCGAGCTGGACCGTATGCTCCGATCGCGGCTCGAGGGGAAAATCGCCCTCGTGGGCTACACCGCCGCAGGACAATTCGACCTGCGCAGCACCCCTCTCGACCCCGCCTCGGCCGGCGTCGAGATCCACGCGAATGCTCTCGACGATCTTCTGCGGGGGGATTTCAACCGCCCGGTCCCGGGCCCCGCGCTCGCCGCCCTGCTGCTTCTGGTGACGGCCCTTCTCGGAGCGGTCGTGGCGCGGATCGACTCGCAGCCCGTGGCCGCGGTCGCCTTCCTCGCCGTCGCCTCCGCCTGGCTCGGCGCTTCCGCAATCGCTCTGGACCGCGGCTATCTGCTCCCCGCCGCCGCTCCGGTCATCGCGGCCTTTCTCACGTGGGTGACCATCACGGTGACGCGGTTCATCGCCGAGCAGAAGCGCAGCTCCTACCTGAAGGGAACCTTCGGCAGATACGTCTCGCCTCAGATTCTCGAATATCTGATTCACAATCCGGACAAAGTGCGTCTCGGGGGAGAGCGCCGCGATCTCACGATCCTCTTCTCGGACATCCGGGGATTCACGACGATCTCGGAAGGAAGCGAGCCCGAGGAGGTCGTCGAGATGCTCAACGAGTACCTCACGCGGATGGTGGACATTCTCCTCCGCCACGGAGGGACCCTCGACAAGTTCATCGGTGACGCGGTCATGGGTTTCTGGAACGCTCCGACCCCGGTCGAGGACCACCCGCGCCGGGCGGTCGAGTGCGCGATCGAAATGGTCGAGGAGACTGCCCGGCTCCGCGCACAATGGGAGGCGGAGGGGAAGCCTTCGCTCCGGATCGGCGTTGGCCTGAACACAGGAGAGGCAGTCGTGGGCAACATCGGGTCCGACCGAGTGTTCGGCTACACGGTCATCGGGGACGCGGTGAACCTCGCCTCCCGCCTCGAGGGGAAGAACAAGGAGTACGGTACCGAGATCATCGTGAGCGAATCGACGCGGATGCGGATGGGCGATACGATACCGGCATTCTATCTCGATGAAGTCCAGGTCAAGGGTAAGCAGCAGGCTGTCCGAATCTACGAGATCCGGAGACAATCCTTATGAAGAAAACGCTCATATTCATCTTCGCGATTGCTGTCGTGACGGCTGCGTACGCCGCGACGGCTCCCCTTTTCAAGTCCGCCAATGAGAGCCGGTGGGAGGTCCAGCAGGGCGGTAAAGCCGCCGGGACGGTGACCCTCCTGACCGACGGCCGGAGCAGCCGCGCCGAATGGTCTTCGGGCAAGGGCGCTCCGACGGTGTTCATTGCGACCGACGGAAAGATCTGGGTTCGCGCAAGCGGAGGAGACGTTGCTCTCAGCGATTGGAAAGGCTCCGGGAAGCAGGTCATTCCGGCGCTGCTTCTTCCGACCACGAGCACGCCCCGCGACAAGGTGGAGTTGGCCGGGGGACATCCGCGCGCCTACGCCTTCGGCGATAGCGCGGCGGCCTACCGTTGGGATGAGACGGGGCCGGTCTCGATCGAAGTGAAGTCTGGCTCGGAGACCTGGAGCCTCACACGGAGATCCGCCGTCAAGGCCTCTGCAGATCCGTCCCTCTACGAGGTTCGCGCGAAAAGGGGTGGCCTCGGTCGCCTGGCGCGGCTTTCCGACAACCTGCTCGGTCCCGCTGACACCTCCGTCTCGGCGACGGCGGGCGGACGCGGAGTCGAAAAAGGTGCCCGGTTCGCGGACGGAGGCGACTACGACGCCCTCGCGACCGTGGAGACCACCGACGACGAGATCGACGCATCGCTCGAGACCGAGCTCCCCCGCTTCCAGAAGGAAGGGAAGGTCGGACGCAGCCAGGGAGGTTCCCGATGAAAGCTCTATTCACCGCACTGCTCGTCTTCGCGATCGCCCAGCCGGCTCTGGCCCAGTGGGATCTGCTCAAGAAGGGCGCCACCATGGCGCGCGCGATGACGCGCGATTTCACCGAAGAGGAAGAGATCGCGATCGGCCGGATCGTCGCCGCACGCGTGCTCGCCACGTATCCGCTCTCCGAAGACAAAGCGATGCAGCGGTACGTGAGCCTGGTCGGGGAGACGGTTGCGGCCTATTCGGACCGCCCTTCCCTCGACTGGCATTTCGCGGTTCTCGACACTCCGGTCGTGAACGCGTTCTCCTGCCCCGGCGGTTACATCTTCATCACCGAGGGGGCGCTCGCCCAGATCTCCTCGGAGGCCGAGCTGGCCGTGGTTCTCGGGCACGAGATCGCCCATGCGACCGAGAAGCACATCCTCAAGGAAGTCAAACGCGCCAACGTGGTTGGCGAGGGGATGAACATCGCGCAGTCGGAGCTGGGTGGCGGCGGGATGAGCGACGCCCTCGCTCGCAAGGTCAGCGATCTTGCGTACCAGAAGCTCTTCAACACCGGCATCGGCCGGAAAGAGGAGCTCGCCTCGGATCGAATCGGCGTCGAGCTGGCTGCCGCGGCCGGATACCGCTCGGGCGCCTACCTGAATTTCCTCGAGGGACTCCAGGCCCTTGCGACCGCGAAGAGCTCCTCGTTCGAGCAGCTCGGATCGACCCACCCCGGCCCGGACGACCGGCTCAACTCCATCCGTCCGCGCCTGAGCGACTCGGGTCAGTTGCTCGCCGACCGGTGGGAGAAGAGCACACGGTAAGTCGTCCTCACCCTCCCCCTCCGCGAACGACGCGGAGGGGGAGCTCCCCGCGTGCGCTGGCGGTGCCCCGCGTCATCCTGAGGGAGCGCCGCGCCGATGGGTCACACCACGAAAACCGTGCGCGCGACCGAAGGAACTCAAAATTGCAGGATCCTGCCACCTGCGCGTTCCCCCGCCCCGACCAACGCGATCCTCGCATTTTGAGGTCCTTCGTCGGCGCCCCGGTCTCGAATAGCAATCTCGTCCGTCGTGCGCCTCCTCAGGATGACCCCGCTGAAGGGAGTGCATCCGCAACCTTCCGGGCCGAATATCGTTCTAACTACCATGAACGGTCACGTTTTCCGAGGCGTTCGCCTCGTCGCCCTCTTCCTCCTGGTCGCCGGATCCGCCCTCGCGGAGGGAGAGGTCGGGCGGGAGATCCGTGAGTCCTCCCCTGCGGCGGGCATCGTCCGAGTGGAGATCGAGATCCCGATCGCGGAGCTGCGAATCGAGAACGCGACCGGCTCCACCATCGACGTCTCCGGCACGATCCGGCAGAAGTACTCGAAGCGCGACGACCGCAGCTGGGCGGAAGCGGTCGTGCAGTCGACCCGCATCGTGATGGAGCAGAGGGGCGACCGCATCGTCGTCCGGCGGGTGCAGGGGCCGGAAGCCGACAGCTGGAAGGCGAAGAAGTCTCCGGCCAACATTCGCGCAGTCGTCGCAGTCCCCGCGGGGATGGCAATCGAGGTCGAGCAGTCGATCGGCGAGATCGAGATCGACGGATCGTTCGGCGAGATCGACGTCGAGCTCAACATCGGAGATCTCACGATTCGAACGGCGCGAGAGAATGTGCGGCAGCTGACGGCCCGAGTGGGAATCGGCGAGGTGCACGCGAACCTCGGTGACCGGATCATCACCAAAGAAGGCCTTTTCGCCGGAGAGACTCTCTGGTCCAACGATGGGGGACGGCATCGCCTTCGCGCCGACGTCCGCATCGGGTCGATTCGCATCGAGCTCCAGCGCCAGGGAATCTAGGCGCCCTCGGTGCGCTCGCGCACCCAACCCTCGGCGGCTTCGCGGGTGGTGATCTCTCCGCGGACCTGTGCGAGAACGAGATCTTCCTTGAGCTGGCCGAGCACGGGCCCGGGAGGGATTCCCGCAATCTCCGCGATCTCGAAACCCGTGAGCAAAGGCTTGATCGCGAACAGTTGCTCGCCTCGCCGCTCGACGCGATCGAGGATCCTGGTGGCGGCTTCGACGTCTTCCGCGGCGACCCGGAGCGCAGCGCCTCTCCTCGCATCCCGCTCACCCGACTGATAGAGAAGCACGTCGAGATCCTTGTCGCCGACGGCGTTCTCCAGACTCCGATCGAAGGCAAGCCCCCCCGCCGCTTCTCCAACGAGCGCGCCCGAGAGCCTCAGCCTCGCTCCCGCCTCACGAAGCGCCTCGGGCTCGCTCCGGAAAATAGCGGCGAGGGCTACGGCCGCATCTCCCGCAGCGGTCCGCGAATAGAGCAGCGGGACCTCGCGCCCGAACAGGACGAGGGCGGCGCCGGTCTGCCGAAAGGCATCGGCGGCGCGTGCTGGATCGCCTCCCGCGAAGATCAGCTCGAGCTCCGCGGCCAGCCTCTCGGCCGCGACGTCACGCAGTCGCGGCACCACGATCCGACAGGCGCTGGCGGTTTCGGGCTCGATATCGAAACCGAGGACGGCGACCATTCGAACGGCTTTGAGCACGCGCAGAGGGTCGTCTTCGAGGTTCTCGGCCTTCACCATGCGCACGAGCCTTCGATCGATATCGCCCGAACCGCCGAAAGGGTCGATCAGATGCGCTTCGCCTTCGACGGGGAGCGCCATTGCGTTGATCGTGAAATCCCGCCGCCCGAGATCCTCTTCGATCGACCCGCGAGTGATCTCGGCGAAGTCGTAACTGCGGCGTCCGATCACGACACGCCAGCTCACGAACCGCTCTCGTCCGAGCTCGATCAGCCGGGCTCCCTGCCGGCCGGCAAAGTCACTCGACACCTTCTCCGCGTCATCGGCGGCGATGTCGATATCGATCGAGTCGCGTCCCAGCAGGGCGTCCCGAACGGCTCCTCCCACGATCCACGCCGCGCCCCGAATCGCCGAAGCCTCGGGAAAGGCGCGCAGAATGGTCCCGCGGATTCGCGTGGGAGACACCGGGCTCATTGCGTTGCGGCGCGAACGCGGTTAACGAGAATCCCGATCCCTTCGATCTCGACCTCGACCTGATCGCCCGGATTCATCGGTCCCACCCCGGCGGGCGTGCCGGTGAGCACGACGTCACCCGGCTCGAGGGTCATCACCGCCGTGATGAACTCGATCAGGGCGGCGGGCGAAAAAATCATTCCCGACGTTCTCCCCTCCTGGCGCACGTCTCCGTTCAGCCGGGTCGTGAGGGCGAGATCCGCGGGGTCGAGGTCGGGAACGATCGACGGGCCGAGAGGACAGAAGGTGTCGAACCCCTTGCCGCGGGTGAACTGGACGTCCTTCTTCTGGAGATCGCGCGCGGTGACGTCGTTGGCGCACGTGAACCCGAGGACGTAGCCGCGCCAGTCGGCCGCCCTCACCCGGCGCGCCCGCCGGCCGATGATGATCGCCAGTTCGCCCTCGAAGTCGACTCGCTCGGAGATCGTCGGGTACTCGATCTCCGCCCGCGGATCCAGCAGGGACGATGGAGGCTTGAGAAAGAGGATCGGCTCGGAGGGGACCTCGTTCCCCAGCTCTCGGGCGTGGTCGGCGTAATTCCGGCCAACGGCGACGATCTTGCCGGGAACCACCGGAGCGAGCAGTCGCGCAGAGCCGATCTCGATCTCCTCGCCTGTGCCCTCGCGCGCGGAGCCGAGATCCGAGATGGACCTGGCGAGAGTCAGGCGAGCGACGCGATCGTCTCCGAGCGCATAGCGCGCGGAGCCGTTATGTTGAACTCGATAGATCTTCAACCGTTTCCCCAGCCGCGAAGAGTGGGCCCCAAAAGAGGGCGCAGGGCGGACGACGCATTGTAACGCGGCTCGGTCGCGCGGCTCGGTCAGTCTCCGGAAGCTCTGAGGTCGTAAATGAGCCAGAGCCCTGAAAATCCGCGCAAAAGGCGCAACCGCGAACGATAGAGCCGATGAAGAGTTTTCGAGTTCGGGAGGCGGAGACCGTCCTGAAGGGCATTCTTGAAGCTCTGGTCGAGCTCTTTCGCCCGGTCCAGGCTCGTCTTCACTCCGTCGAGCAGCGGCCGGGGCGCGTGGTCGGAGCGGGCGATCGAGGCGAGGGCCTGAGCTTCATCGTCGATCTTCATTCGCAGCGCCGCGGCTCGCAGAAAGAGGATCTGCATGTCGTCCTCGTCGCTGTCGGCCGCCCGACTGCCCGGCGACGACAGAACCTGCTGAAGGGCACTAATCTCCCACGGCTCGAGGCGAAGCTTGGAGAAACGGGGGTCACCGGCGAGTCGTTCGGGGTCCGAAGCCGGATCGGAGGCCTCGAGCGCTGTGATCATGCTGACGAGGTGAGCATGCAGCATCGGGTCGTCCCCGAAGATGCGCTGGACCGTGTCGTCGTGCTGCACCTCCATGAGGAAATCGCTCGAGATCGACTCGACCTCGGCCGCGGACTCGAGTCCTCGGTCGAGCTCGGCCAGGATGTTGTTCATGCTGGCTTTGAGCCGTGAGATCACCGCGTGCTTGACGTTCTGACGAGCCCGCGAGTCGTCGAACTCCTGCTTGGCTTCCTTGAACCGCTGCATTTCCTCGAGCAGGTCTGGATTGGTATCGCCGAATCCCCGCGCGATCTTATCCTCGTTCTCCAGCAGGCGGCGCGAATCGTCGAGAATGCGCGCTTCCTCTTCCTGATAGAGCTTCGCGAACTTATTCTTCGCCGTGATGTTGCATTCGACGATGGCCAGCAGGACGTCGGGGTGGAAGTACAGCTCGCCGAGCTCCTCTTTCACCTCGCGGGCGCGGTTGAGCAGATTCGCCTTCGTCAGCTCCTCGAAGGTCGCAACCTTCTGGATCTCCTCGCGGACCTGTCGCAGGTCGCGGATGAAACGGATGATCTCCTCCTGGGGGCGCGATGACGGAGCGCGCACGGAGAGAAGGCTCTGAAACTGCTTTCGCAGCTCGAGCGTGTCCTTCGGCGAATACTCGCCACGCTCTTCGACGAAATCCTCTCCAACCCGTGTCAGAAGGAAGTCGAGTTTGTCGCGGTACCCTCCCTCGATGGCGCCGGCGTAGAGGTAGAACT
>JBHEPS010000053.1:0-294 GCA_046260175.1 Thermoanaerobaculia bacterium | reverse complement strand
TTGAACAGGATCTTTTCGTCCTGCCGGCGGAGCCCCTCGAAGAACCGTCTCAGAACCGAGGGAGAGACGGCCTCGTCGGCACCGAGCAGCTCCGCGAGCGCGGCGTCCAGGCGGGCGTCACAGCGGTCCATCATCGGACCCGCGCTGGTGGAGGCGGCCGACTGGATGACGTCACAGGCCCGCTTGATGTCGTCGTAGATCGACTGGAAATCGATCTCGTAGGGGAGGTCCTTCTTCAGCAGGTTCTTGAACGCTCCCGATGCGAACTGGTGATACGTCCAGCCAGCCTTGAAC
>JBHEPS010000052.1:0-16685 GCA_046260175.1 Thermoanaerobaculia bacterium | reverse complement strand
TCCCTGCCGACGATCAGGCCGCGATCCGGAATCTCGTATTCACGTCCCTGCGCCGGCCCCTCGATCCCGACGAGCATCCGCTGACGGACTCCCTGCCGCATCTTCCTCGCGCCGGACTCGAGCAGTTTCCGCATCAGCGCCGGCGAAGCCTGCTGAAGGCTCTCCGAAGGCAGCTCGATCGGCTGGACCGGCTCGCCCGGCTCATCGGTCGGCTCCACGCAGATGAGCGCGGATCCCGCTCTCACGAGGTGCATTCCTTCGCCGAGGAGTGCTTCGGTCACGGGCTCGCCGTCGAGAAATGTCCCCGTGTGGGAGTCGCAATCGCGAAGAATCAGCGACGCCCCTCGTACCGCGATCTCGCAGTGCCGGATCGAGAGCTCGGCGTCGCCGAGCTCGATATGCGCCCCGCTCCGCCCGATCACGAGCGGATACTCGCCCACCGTGAACAGCGCGTCGATCGACCCTTCCTGCCCGCGCGCGATCACCCGCACGCTTCGGGGTACCGTCGCTTCAGTCTCGTCTTTCTCGGCTGCGGGTTCCTCACTCGCGATGAGCGGAGTGGGCACCGCGTATTCGGACAGATCCAGCTCCGCGAGATCACCGGCCGAGGCGAACCTCGCCGCGAGGACTTCCCGCAGCCCGATCAGTTCTCCGCACGAGCAGCGTGCGAGAGAAGTCGGAAGACGGACCGCAACGGCGGCGGGCACCTCGTACGCCAGGTCGCAACGCTGACAACGGAGGAGCGGCATGAAAGGATGATAACTCGCTTCGGGGGCATTTCAGCGCGTCGGGAAACGCACTGAGGGGCGAGGGGCGAGAGAAAGGCTGGTCCTTCTTGCGGCGCTTCCTTCTAATGAACCTCAGCCTTCCGTGGCGATCAAGAAGGGGGCAGGAGACAGGAGACAGGGAACATCCTCGTGGCTTCCGCGTCCCCGCCCCCTGTCTCCTGCCCCTTGTTTCTCTTCTCGGGATCGCGCCCGACTTCGGGTCATCGAACCTGCACCAGCGCTCCGGCGTGGTTCCCCAACTCAGATGACGGAATTTCCCTCGCCCCTCGCCCCTCGCCCCTCGTCCCTCGCCCCTCGCCCCTCGCCCCTTCACTTCCAGCGCGCCGCCCCCTCGGGATCATCGAGCTGCTCGAGCGTGAACCGCGCGATGCGGCGGGACTCGGCTCCGGGATTCACTCTGACCATTTCGGCGATCGCGGCCCTCGCGCCACTCAGGTCCCCCCGCACCCGGCTGACCGTGGCCAGGCCGATATAGCCGCGGGGATTGCGCGGAAAGTTGGCGATCTCGGACCGGAACGCGGGGATCGCCTCCTCGAGCCGGTCCATTCGGGCGAGGTAGTCACCGCGAAGGTAATCGAGCGACTCGACGGGCGGCCCGCCGGTGGCCTCGATCTCCCTCCGGGTCTGCTCGACCAGGGCGAGGGCTTCCCCGAATCTTCCGCTCAACCCCGTGACCTCGGCGAGCAGAACGCTTCCGACGAGACGGTGTGTCGGGTGAGCCCGAACGCGCTCGGCGTGCTGACGGGCGGCCTCGAGATCTCCGCGCTCGAGCGCGATCCGCGCGAGCGTCTGATGCGCCGTGGCGGGATTGAGCCTGAGGGCGAGCTCGGCGTGCTTCTGCGCCTCGTCGAGCCGGCCCTGCTTGATGTAGATGGAAGCAAGCGACAACGCGTACTCGTGAGCCAGCCGCGGCTCGGCGCGCAACGCCTCCTGAATGACGCGCTCGGCTGCAGGCAGATCTCCCGTTTCCTCGAGAAGCATGCCGAGCCGCGAGCGGGCATCGGTGAGCCCGGGATGCCGGGCGACGAGCTCGCGAAGCATGGCGATCGCCTCGCCCGTCCGGCCAGCCGCAGCCATCGCGAACGCAGTCCTCATCTCGGCGATGGCTCCGATCGCATCCTTCGGATCCGGCAGGTCCGATCCGTCCGCCTTGCTGCTGACGCCTCCGAGGTAGCCGAGAGCTTGCAGCCGCGAAGCTTCCTCGGGGTCGACGGCCTTCGGCACGGCAAGCTCCACCGGAATCTCGGCGAGCCGTTCGCGGAAGACGGCCGCCTCGCGGCGTCGGTCGGCGAGGATATTGTTCCTCTCTCCGGGGTCGGACTGGTAGTCGTAGAGCTCGGCCCGGGGAGCTTCGATGTAGTGGAGAGTGCCGCTCGTGAGGGAGCGAAGCTCGCTCCATCCGAGGTGAATGCGCGGGTACATGGTCTCGGCGTAAACGCTGCGGTCCGGTTCCGGGGAGGCAAAAAGCGAACGGGCGTGAGGAGCCTCGACGGGCTCGAGCCCCGCGAGCGCGAGCAGGGTCGGAGCCACGTCGGCGACGCCGACGGGATCGGTGATGCGCGCACCCCTTCTCTCCCCACCCGGGAGCTTCACCATGAGCGGAACGCGAAGGGCCTCGCGATAGAGAAAGATGCCGTGCTCGTCCTCGCCATGATCCCCCAGCCCCTCGCCATGATCCGAGAGAAGGACGATGACGGCTCGATCGTAGATCCCAGCTCTCTTCAGGCGCCCGAGAAACTCGCCCACGGCTGCATCGGCGGCGGCGATCTCCCCGTCGTATGGAGTGGCGGCGCCTTCGGCGAACCGCTCCGGAGCCTCGTAGGGGGCGTGCGGCTCGAAAAGGTGGAGCATGAAGAAGAACGACTGCTCGGAGTTTCGCTCGATCCAGTCTGCCGCGATGGCCGCGGTGCGGAACCCGCTTCGCTGGAGCGAGCCGAGCGCCGCGCCAGGCTGATTCTCGATGGCATCGTCGTAGAAGTCGAACGCCTCACCGATTCCGGTCGAGCCGCGCAGAACGTAAGCGGAGATGGCCGCGCCCGATGGGCGCCCGGCCTGGCGGAATCGTCCCGGCACGCTCGGGAACCGCGTGGAATCGAAAGCGTAGCCGATGTTGCTGCGCACCCCGTGCTCGAACGGCATCCGGCCGGTGAGAATCGAAAGGTGAGCTGGGAGTGTGAGGGGGGCGTGGCTCCAGGCGTTGTCGAAGACGACCGACTCTGCAGCGAGGGCATCGATGAAAGGCGTCACGGCGCCGGACCCGCCGAACGGCGCCAGGTGATCCGCGCGAAGGGTGTCGATCGAGATCAGGATGACCGGCGCGTCGGAGAATCGGGGAGCGTCGGCCGCGGGCCGCTCCCCGCCGCGGCAGGCTGCGAGCGAGAAGACGATGAGCAGGAGCGCGGGCAATTTCACGTACCGGGAAAAGGATCGGCGGGGAGAGGGCATTCCAACCGAGGGGTCGGTCCGGCGGAGGAAAAGATCCTCCGCCACAGTGGCAGAGGATTTTTTCCTCTGCCCGGAATGCTCGTCAGCGATAGATCCGACGCAGAGTGGGCAGGATCTCCGTTTCGGAGAATCGGAAGCCATCGTTCGACGCGCGGCGCGGAAGCACGCGTTGACTCGCGAGGAGCAGCGCGTCGCCCATCTCTCCCAGCGCCAGGCGGATCGCGAACGCGGGAGCGGGCATCACGGCGGGGCGATGGAGCGCCGCGCCGAGAGCTTTCGCGAGCTCGGCGTTGCGCACCGGCTCGGGCGCCGTCACGTTGTACACCCCTTTCATCGCGGGATTCTCGACGGCCTCGACGAGAAAGCGGATGAGATCCTCCAGCGCCACCCAGGAGACCCACTGCCTGCCGTTGCCGACCTTCCCTCCGGCGAACAACCGGAACGGAAGCGCCATCTTCGGCAGAGCGCCGCCATCCGCGGCGAGGACGACACCGAATCGCGCGATCACCGTCCGGCTGGAACGGGCTCCGCTCGCCGCTTCCTCCCAGGCCTTGCAGACTTCGGCAAGGAAGCCGTCGCCCGGCGCCGAGCTCTCGTCCAGGACCTCGTCGCCGCGATCACCGTAAATGCCAATGGCCGAGCCGCTGACGAAGACCCGCTCGCGCGGGTGGCGCTCGATCGAGTCGACGAGCGCCCGCGTCGCGTCGAGGCGACTCCGCATGACCCGCCGCTTTTTCTCCTCGGTCCATCGCCCTTCACCGATGTTCTCACCCGCGAGATTGATGACCGCGTCGGCGTCGGCGACTTCGCGGACCCACTCGCCTCCCGGCGAGGCGTCCCACGCGACGCCCCTTCCGACGCGAACCTTCGAGGGATCGCGGGTGAGGACGACCGTCTCGCCGAGCTTCTCGAGCTCGCGGACCAGAGGGACGCCGATGAAGCCGGTCCCGCCGGCGACCACGCTTTTCATGGAGGATACTTTAATGGATATCGAGGTTTTTCGGGGGCCTCACGGAAAGTGAAAGCGGCGGCTAGGGCCGCCGCACTCCAAAGCCCCCACCCATCACTCGATCGACCGGAGTGAGGGGGACGCGGCCGGAAAACCGCGGCCACCGAAAGTGGCCAGAAAAAGAAAGGCCCCGCCGCGCGCGGGGCCTTTCAAGTGTAGGAGGGGTTGGAGACGTTTCCGCGACGCTCCATTTCGCTTTCAATGTCTTGGACGGCCGTTCGGAAGAAAGGTTTCGGGAGGATCAGACGATTCCGACGGGCATTCTCGAGGCCGCCTTCTGGCGCCTCGGATCGCCCACTGGATCGCGCGCTTCGAGCTGGAGCCCGGCGAAGGCGATCATCGCCGCGTTGTCCGTACAGAATCGGCGCTCCGGAAGCCTCGCGACGACCCTGTTCGCCGCGCACCAGGCGGCGACCCGCTCCCGCAGGGGCCCGTTGGCCGCGACTCCCCCGGCCAACCCGAGCTCGCCTGGGCGCTCCCCCCGCGGCAGTTTCCGCCAGACCTGGTCGAGCCGGTCGAGGATCTGGTCTCCGATCGCCTTCTGGAAGGAGGCGCAGAAGTCCGCGAGAAGGGGCGTTTCCTCGGCACCTTCCTCTCCCCGGGCAAGCTCGAGCTTTCTGGCCAGACGGATCGCGGCCGCCTTCAGGCCCGAAAAGGAAAAGTCAGCCGAATCATCCCTGAGCTTCGCGAGCGTGAAGGGGTATCGCTCGGGGTCGCCGCCGCGAGCGACCCTTTCGACGTGAGGACCGCCGGGATAAGGAAGTCCGACGAACTTGGCGACCTTGTCGAATACCTCCCCCGCGGCGTCGTCGCGTGTGCGGTTGAGCATCCGGATCCGGGGGGGAGCGCCCACGGTCACCTCATAGACAGAGGAGTGGCCCCCCGAGACGACCAGGCTCAGCAACCGGTCCGGCATCGGCAGAGCGGCGCCCTCGCTGGTCAGCCAGGGGGAGAAAACGTGGCCTTCGAGGTGATTGACCGCGATGAGGCGAATGCCGAGACCCCAGGCGAGACCCTGGGCCGCGGCCACTCCGACGAGGAGAGCGCCGATCAGGCCGGGACCGACCGTGACCGCAACTGCGTCCAGCTCCTCTTTCGGGGTGCCGGCCTCGCCGAGAACGCGCCGGACGATCGGCATCAGGCTCTCGAGGTGCTCGCGGGAGGCGATCTCGGGAACGACTCCGCCGAACGGCCGGTGGCGCTCGATCTGGGAGGAAATGGCGCTGGAGAGAACCCTTCCCTCGCCGTCGATGACGGCGGCGGATGTCTCGTCGCAGGAAGTCTCGATTCCGAGGATGCGCATGGTCCGAATGTTGGGAAGAACTGCGGGATGGTTCTTATTCCGGGGGTTGCGCGGGTTTCGGATGCTGTTCCCGGGAGCCGCGGTGACGGCCTGCTCCCGCGGTCCCTGCTTCGTGGCGCGAGCCGGGGCTGGAAAGCCCCGGCCACGAGGGAACCTTTATAATGCCGCCCTCCTGCCCCGCAGGATTCACACCATGGAAAAAATCGAGCTCTCTACACGATTCGACCCGAAGGATTTCGAAGACCGGCTCTACCGGAGTTGGGCCGAGGCGGGGTGGTTCACGCCGAGCACCGACGCCGAGCGGCCGCGGTTCTCGATCGTGATTCCTCCGCCGAATGTCACCGGCCGCCTCCACATCGGCCATGCTCTGGTCAACACGCTGCAGGACATCGTCACCCGCTGGAAGCGGATGAGCGGATACAACACGCTCTGGCTTCCGGGAACGGACCACGCCGGGATCGCGACCCAGATGGTGGTCGAACGGGAGCTCAACAGGCAGGGAATCTCACGCTGGGACCTCGGCCGTGAGAAGTTCGTCGAGCAGGTGTGGAAGTGGAAAGAGGAGCATGGAGACGTGATCCGGCACCAGCTCGAGAGGCTCGGCGCCTCCTGCGACTGGACCCGGATGCGCTTCACGCTCGACGAGGGGCTCTCCCAGGCCGTGAGGCACGTGTTCGTCCGGCTGTATGAGGACGGGCTGATCTACCGCGGTAAGGGAATGGTCAACTGGTGTCCGACGTGCCGGACGGCGATCTCGGACATCGAAGTTGAGTACCGGGAAACGGAAGGACGTCTGTACGAGTTCCGCTATCCGCTCGCGGATGGCAGCGGGTACCTCACGGTTGCGACCACGCGTCCCGAGACGATGCTCGGTGATACGGGCCTCGCGGTGCATCCGGAGGACGAGCGTTATCGCCACCTGATCGGAAGGACGGCGCGGGTCCCCCTGGTGGATCGCGAGATCCCGATCGTGGCCGACCCGATCCTCGTGGACCGGGAGTTCGGAACGGGCGTGGTGAAAGTCACACCGGCTCACGACCGCAACGACTACGAGTCGGGAACGCGCAACGATCTCGCCGAGCTCCAGGTGATCGACGAGCAGGGACGGATGACGGCGGCGGCAGGCGCGGGCGTCGAAGGGATGGACCGCTTCGAGGCCAGAAAGCTCGTCCTCCAACACCTGGGAGAGCTCGATCTGCTCGGAGAGGTCAGGCCGCACACCCACGTCATCGGCCATCACGGGAAATGTGACACGGTCGTCGAGCCGATGATCTCGACGCAGTGGTTCGTGAAAATCGACCCGCTGGCGCGTCCCGCGATCGAGGCCGTCAGGGACGGCCGGATCCGGCTGATTCCCGACAGCTGGGAGTCGACGTACTTCAACTGGATGGAAGAGATCCACGACTGGTGCATCTCGCGGCAGCTCTGGTGGGGACACCGGATTCCGGCGTGGCACTGCGACGCGTGTGGAAAACTGATCGTGAGCGAGACCGAGCCGGCGCGCTGCCCGGTCGGATGCGATGGCGAGCTCCGCGCCGAGACGGACGTTCTCGACACGTGGTTCTCGTCGGCACTCTGGCCGTTCTCGACGATGGGATGGCCGGAGAAGACGGCCGACTACCGGATTTTCTACCCGACCGACACGCTCATCACGGGCTTCGACATCCTCTTCTTCTGGGTCGCGCGGATGATCATGATGGGACTCCGCTTCACCGGGGAAGTCCCGTTCCGGGAAGTCCACCTTCATGGCCTGGTCCGCGACGAGCACGGCCAGAAGATGTCGAAGTCGAAGGGAAACGTGATCGACCCGCTCGAGGTGATCGCCGAGTTCGGGGCGGACACGGTTCGCTTCACGCTCGCGACGGTCTCCGTGGGGCGGGACATCCCCCTTGCGCGCAGCCGGATGCAGGGTTACTCGGCGTTCGCGACCAAGATCTGGAACGCCTCGCGTTTCGCGATGATGCATGTGGACACGGAGCTGAAGGATGCGGACCCGATCGTCCGCGAAGACCTGAGGCCCGTGGAACGTTGGATCCTCTCGAGGCTGAACGCCACGACACGAGAGGTGAACCGGGCCCTTTCCGTCTACCGCTTCGACGAAGCGGCAAACGCGATCTACCAGTTCTTCTGGCACGAGTTCTGTGACTGGTACATCGAGATGGCCAAGCCGGTCCTCCTCGAGCGCCAGGGGGACAAGAAGGCTCTGAAGCAGGCGCGCCGCGTCCTGCTCGAGGTCCTCGACCGCTCGCTCCGGCTGCTTCACCCCTTCATGCCCTTCATCACTGAAGAGATCTGGCTGAAGCTGCAGGGCGTCGAGCCGTCGATCATGGTCGCTCCCTATCCGGTCGCCGAGGAAGTTCTCGAGGATCCGGAAGCCGAGCGTCTGATCGGGTCGCTCCAGCAGATCATCAGCACGGTGCGCAATCTCCGCGCGGAGCGCGGCTACACGCCGAAGGACCGCTTCACCCTCCATCTCGACGTTCCCGACGAGCGCGGCGCCCGCGCGTTCCAGCAGGGATCCTACCTGCTGGCCGACCTGGCGCGGCTCGAAAGGGTCGCGATCAACGAGCCAGCGCCGGAGGGGGCGCACCGCGACCATGTGGCGGGCATCGAGATCGCAGTGGTCATGCCGAAAAAAGAGATCTCGCCCGAGGAGGTCGCCCGGCTGCAGAAGCAGATCGAGCAGCTCGAGCGGGAGATCGAGTCGGCACGCGCGCGGCTCGGGGACGGAAAATTCATCGCACGCGCCCCGGAGCATATCGTGCAGCAGTCGCGCGACAGGCAGCGGGAGCTCGAGCAGCGGCTCGAGAAACTCCGACAGAATCAGGCGGCGCCATCGGCATGAACGGGATCGACGTCCAGGAGCTCGCGGCGAGACTCGAGCACATCGAGTCGATCGCCCTCCTCCCGGTCGTCGGGTCGACCAATTCACTGGCTCGCCGCGTCATCGCCGAGTGCCTCGAAAACGAGGTCCCGCTCCCCTCGGCCGCAATCATCGCGCTCGAGCAGACCGCGGGGCAGGGGCGGGAGTCGCGCGCATGGCACTCGCCCGCCGGACGGGGGATCTGGTGCACGATCCTACACACGCGTCCCCTCGCCGAGCTCTCGCTCCTCCCTCTCGAGCTGGCCACCGGGATCGCGCGGTTCCTGCGCCACGAGTACAGCATCGACGCTCATATCAAGTGGCCCAACGACGTCCTCGTCGACGGACGGAAGATCGCTGGAACGCTCATCGAGGCTCGGAGTCGAGAGGATCAGGCGTTCGTCGCGATCGGCATCGGACTCAACGTCCTTCCCCTCGGAAAGGGAGCTCCGCCCGAAGCAATCTCGATCGCCGAGGCCACTTCATCAATCGTCGACCTTCCGGGCGCCATCGCGGCGTTTCTCGTGAGCCTCGACACCGCCCTCTTCCGTCCGTTCGCCCGCGACACCATCCTCGACGAGTGGCGCGCCCTGACCCTTCATCGCGATGGCGACCGGGTCGGCTTCGTCATGCAGGGGGAGAAGATCGAGGGGACCTGGCGCGGGATCGACGAGAACGGACACGCACGAATCGAAGTCGAAGGGGACGAGAGGCTCGTTCCCGCAGGTGACCTCGTACTGCTGGACCAAGGCACATCATGACCTCCCCGAACGTTCTCGTCGTCGACATCGGCAACACGGCCATCGTCCTCGGCCTCTGGAGCGGCGACACGCTGACCGCCTCGTGGCGAGTGGCGGCGCTCCGCGAGAGAACGGCGGACGAGTACGGCACGCTGTTCCGCCAGCTTCTGGGCGAACGGGGCGGAGAGATCGCCGGCGCGATCGCGGGATCAGTGGTCCCACCGCTCAACAGCACGATCGCCGAAACATTCGAAAAGTACTTTGGGGTGCGGGCGCTGTTCGTGGAGCCGGGAGTCCGGACCGGGCTCTCGATCCATACGGAGAATCCCCTGGAAGTGGGAGCGGACCGGATTGCCAACGCGGTCGCGGCTCACCACGAGTTCCACGCCACGACGATCGTGGTGGACTTCGGAACGGCGACGACCTTCGATCTGGTGAGCGAGAAGGGCGAGTACCGTGGAGGGATCATCGCCCCCGGGCTGGAGATCAGCGCCGAAGCGCTGTTCACACGGGCTGCGCGCCTTCCGCGGGTCGATATCCGGCGCCCGGCGCACCTGATCGGCGCAAATACCGTCGCGAGCATGCAGTCGGGTATCTTCTATGGATACGTCGGGCTCGTCGATGGAATCCTGGAGCGGATGAAGGCGGAGGTGCCCGATGCGAAGTCCGTGATCGCGACGGGGACGACGGGAGCGTTGCTCGCCGACGAAAGCCGCCACATCCAGCGGTTCGACCCCGAGCTGACGATGAAGGGATTGAAACTGATCTACGACCGCAACCAGACGCCCCGAAAGGGAGGACGGCGCTGAGAACTCTCGTGCTCCTCCTGCTCCTGGCGGCCCTTCCGCTGGCCGGCCAGACCGAGATCGCGGCAGAGAGAGCGGCCCTGTCGACCGTCTCCCCGGAAGCGACGAAGACCGGACTCACCGTGCTGG
The DNA here is from genome assembly GCA_046260175.1 of Thermoanaerobaculia bacterium. GTDB lineage: Bacteria > Acidobacteriota > Thermoanaerobaculia > Gp7-AA8 > Gp7-AA8 > JBHEPS01. The sequence continues at coordinate 6,602 of JBHEPS010000052.1, read as the reverse complement.
CCTCGGGAGGCAACGCGATCGACGCCATGGTCGCGGTCTCCTTCGCGCTCGCGGTGACGCACCCGTCCGCGGGCAATATTGGCGGCGGCGGCTTCCTCGTCTACTACGAAAAGGCCACCGACTCCGTCTGGACGCTCGATTATCGGGAAGTCGCTCCGGCGGCGGCGACGCGGTCGATGTATCTGGACGATGAAGGAAAGCCGAAGCCGCAGGCGAGCACGGTCGGCCCCCTGGCTGCGGGAGTCCCGGGCGCGGTCGCGGGTCTGGCCGAAGCGCACGCGAAGTTCGGATCGCGGCCCTGGCGGGAGCTGGTCGAGCCGGCGGTCTCGCTCGCCCGCGAGGGATTCAAGTGGCGCGCCGTCGACGTGACGCACTTCGCCGAGGCACAGAAGAACCGTCAGATCGAACGCTTCCCGTCGACAGCCGCGATCTTTTTTCCCGACGAAGAGCCGCTTGCCGTCGGGGCGGTCGTGCGGCAGCCCGAGCTCGCGAATACTCTTCAGCGAATTGCGGCGAACGGCGCCCGAGAGTTCTACGAGGGAACGACTGCGAGGCTGATCGTCGATGCAATGAAGAAAGATGGCGGAATCATCAGCGCGCGCGACCTGCGCGAGTACAAGCCGACATGGCGGGCGCCGATCCGCATCGATTATCGCGACTTCGAGATTTTTACGATGGCTCCCCCCTCAGCCGGGGGTCTCCTGCTGGGCGAGATGCTGCAGATCCTCGAGGCCTACGATCTCGAGAGCTTCGGTCACCAGACTCCGCTCGCGCTACACCTTCTATCCGAGGTCGCCCGTCGCGCCTACCTCGACCGGAACCGCTACATCGGCGATCCGGCAACGACACGCATCCCCTACGCCGCGCTTTTCTCCCCGGAGCGCGCCAGCGGCTGGCGATCCTCGATCGACCTCTCGCGAGCGACTCCCACGGCTTCTCTCGTCCCGAAATCTCCCGGCGCTGAACCGGGAGAGACGACCCACTTCTCGATCGTCGACCAGCAAGGGAACATCGCCTCGGTCACCACCACGATCAATACCTTCTTCGGCAATGGCTACCTCGTTCCCGGCGCCGGGTTCCTTCTCAACAACGAGATGGACGACTTCACGACCGCGCCCGGGACACCGACCGCGTATGGGCTCATGCAGAGCGACGCCAACGCGATCGGACCCTCCCGGAAGATGGCGTCATCGATGACGCCGACCATCATTTTCCGCAACGACGAGCCGTTTCTCGTTCTCGGAAGCCCGGGCGGAGGCACGATCCCGACAACGGTGCTTCAGGTGTTCCTGAACGTCACGACCTATGGGATGCGGATCGGCGAGGCGATCGCGGCGCCGCGGTTTCATCACCAGGCCTGGCCCGATCGCATCCTCTTCGAGGAAGGGCGCGCATCCCTCGACCTTCTGGCCACGCTCAATCAGATGGGACATGCAACACGCGCTCAGGACTCGATCGGCGACGTCCATGCTCTCATGTTCCAGGACGGTAAGATCTACGCCGCCGCGGATGCGCGGAGGGGAGGACTGGCCGGTGGCTTCTGATCGCGACCTGAAAATCGCAGCTTCGCGGACGGCGCTCGAGTCGGTCCGGAGCGGCATGAAACTCGGCCTCGGGACCGGGTCGACCGCGGAGGAACTGGTCCGGCTGCTGGCCGCCGAGATTGATTCCGGCCGGCTGTCCGACATCCGCTGCACCTGCACCTCCGCGAGGACTGAAGAGCTGGCTCGTTCGCTCGGAATCACCATCGCGTCCCTGGGAGAGCTCGCCCCTCTCGATCTCGCGATCGACGGGGCTGACGAGATCGATTCTTCCCTGAGGCTGATCAAGGGACGGGGAGGAGCTCTTCTTCGCGAGAAGATCGTCGAGCAGGCCGCCGCCTATTTCATCGTCATCGCGGACGATTCGAAGCTCGTAGAACGCCTCGGACGCGGCCCCCTCCCGGTGGAGGTGATCCCCCTTGCGCTCGAAGTCCTGCGGGAACGGTTCGGCGGGATGGGGCTTCGCCCCGAGCTCAGGCGCGCCGGGGGAAATCCGTTCATGACCGATGAAGGGAACCGGATCCTGGACGTCACGATCCCCGAAGAGCGGGACATCGCCGAGGTCGTTGCGGACATCGAGCGCTGGGCGGGCGTCGTCGAGACCGGTTTCTTTCCGCGCGAGGCGGGAGAGGCCGTCATCGCCTCCCAGGACGGGGTGCGCCGAATCGTGCGAAAGGTCCCGGTCTGAGCTCCGATCGAGGTTCCCGGCAGCTCCTTTTCCCATGGCCGGGCCCTCACTTGTGTTTGCCGTCACTTCCAGAAGTGTCCCCTCTGTGGTTTTCTGACGGTCTTCAGGAGGAATCGTATGCGAAAAACTTTCATCGTCATTGCTTCCATGCTCCTCGCGTTCTCGATCGGGACGATCGCCTTTGCCCATCATGGCCCCACCACCGTGGTCATCGACGCCGCCCAGGCGAAACAGCCCGCAGTGCCGTTCGATCATGGAAAGCACGCGACGCAGCTCGTGAAGAACTGCGATAAGTGCCACCATACCGACAAGGGACTCACTGCCGCCAATGACAAGAACGTGGCGAAGTGCTCGACCTGCCATCTCGACCCGAAAGGGGACGTTCCGAGCATGCGCGAGATGAGCCTGACGAAGAATCCGTTCCACACCCCGCTTTGCATCGGCTGCCACAAAGAGGGAAAGAAGGGTCCGACGACCTGCAAGGACTGCCACGTCAAGAAATAAGCGAATCTGAAATCGAATGGTTCCGAGGAGCTGCACGAGTCCGCACGAGCGGGCCTCGAGCAGCTCCTCGGCGTTTGCGCGCTCCCTCAGGATGACGGGGGGACTTGCGATTCCTCGCCCTATCAGCGGCGCGAGGCGCGTTCCCATTTCGCGGCGAGGTCGGGGCGTCCCAGACCGCGGTACGCCTCCGCGATCATCGCGTAGCTGGACGAGTCGGGATTCGCGGCGACCATGCCGCTCATCACTCGCTCCGCCGCGGCGACATCGCCCGCCAGGAGGTTGATCGCCGCCAGCCGGATCCAGGCCTCCCGGTTCCCGGGAAACTGCCTTGTCTCGCGCAACATCGCCGCTCGCGCTTCATCCATGCGCCCGAGCCGCGCCAACGCGTCCCCCTTCGCGAAAGAGAGATTGGCGACGCTGGCCCCGGACGACTCGAGGGTAGTCAGAGCCGCAAGAGCCTCGGGGACCCTCCTCTGCGCAATCCAACTCTGCGCTTGAAGCACGGTCGCTTGCGGCCCGTACCTGGGATCGCCCGTCAGGGGAAGAATCTCCTGCTCCGCGCGCGCCGGATCCCGCAGCCCGAGAAACGAGCCGGCTCGCACGAGCCGCGCCTCCGCCGGATGCATCTGGGCGGCGAGGTCCGCGTGATCGAGTGCTTCCTGAAAACGCCCCGCCTGAAGGTAGAGCTGCGCGAGCGAAAGACCGGTGCCCGCCGAAAGCGATGGCGCGGCCTCGATCGTGCGGCGGTGCGCCTGGATCGCTTCCTCGATCCGGCCGCTTTCGGAATAGGACTTCGCGAGAAGAGTCCACGCGTCGGCGAAGGCGGGATTCGAGGCAACCACCTCGCGGAGGAGGGTGATGGCCTCAGCGTGCGCCCCGGTCCGGAAGTGCTCTCCCGCTCGCATGTAGCGATCGAGGTCGCCGATACGATCTTTCGGGTCGGGGAGCTGGCCGCTGGAAGCTCCCGATCCTCCGCCGAGGTATCCGAGCGCCGATAGCCGCGCCGCTTCCTCCTCCGAGATCGCGGAAGGAGCCGCGAGCGCGCGGTCGTAGCCGGCGATCTCGCTACGCATTGCCGCGAAAGTCCGGCGCTCCTCCGCGATCACGTTCACCTTCTCCCCGGGATCGTTCCGCAGATCGTAAAGTTCCGGGCGCGGTGCCTCGATGTAATGAAAATCAGAGCCGGCGAGCGAAGCGAGGTCGCTCCAGCCGAGGTGAATTCGCGGGTACATGGTCTCGCTGAAGATCCGGCGATCCTTTCGCGGAGAACGGGCTGTCTCGAGCAGAGACACTCCGTCGGAGGGAGACCGCGTAGCGTCGATGCCGGCGATCTCGAGGATCGTGGCGAAAACATCGAGGAGCGCCACGGGAGCGTCGACCCGGCTGCCCGCGCGCTCCCCCGCAGGGAGTTTCAGAAAGAGCGGCACCTGGATCGCCTCGCGATAGAGAAAGATTCCGTGCTCGAGCTCCCCATGGTCGCCGAGACCCTCCCCATGATCGGACATGAATACGATCGTCGCCCGATCGTAGTCGCCGCTGCTTTTCAGGTGATCGAGCAGACGCCCCACGGCCGCGTCAGCGGCGGCGACCTCGCCATCGTACGGAGCGTCAGCGTATTTCGAGGCAAACGGCTCCGGAGGAGCGTAGGGAGTGTGGGGCTCGAACAGATGAACGAACAGGAAAGCCTTCGATCCCGCGACCGCATTGAGCCATTCGATCGCGGCATCGACGGTTGCAGGACCGGCGCGCTGGATCTGACCCACGGTCGAGGCGTCCGAGCTCTCCATCCTGTCGTCGTAGTGATCGAAGATCGCTCCGAAGCCGGTGTCCTTGCGGAGCACCCAGGCGGAAACGGCGGCGCCGGTCTTCCAGCCCGATGAAGAGAGAATCTTCGGGATCGAGGGAATCGAGGGGTCGAGACTGTATCCGAGGTTGTTTCGGACGTTGATCGCCGCGGGAAGACGCCCGGTGAACATCGAGGCGTGAGAAGGAAGCGTGAGCGGAACCTGGCTCCAGGCGCTGTCGAAGACAATCGAGTCGGAGGCGAGGGCGTCGAGGTTCGGCGTTTCCACGCCACGCGCACCGTAGGCCGGAAGCCTGTCCGCCCGGAGAGTATCCACGGAGATGATGACGATCGGCCCGTCCGTCGAGAGGGCCGGTGCGGAAGATCTCTCGCGGCCGCAGGCCGGGGAGAAGAGGGCGATCACTCCGACTGCGATCAGGATCGCTTTGCGCATCATGTGCCTCCCCGACGGGTGGGACCTGACTCGACGATCTCCGTGACCTCACGCGCCGCTGCTCTCATCGCTGGAGTCGGATTCACCTCCAATGCCTTCGCCAGTACCTGGCGCGACTGCTCGCGCCGTCCCTGGGCATCGAGAACGAGCGCGAGATTCGCCCATGCCCGCACGCTCGTCGGAAAGCGCTCCGTCTCCGCCCGAAACGCCGCCTCGGCGTCAGCCACGCGCCCGAGCCGGAGCAGTGCCTCGCCGCGCCGCAGATCGAGATCGGGCACGAGCGGCGCTTCGCCAGCGGCAACGCGCCGACGGACGGTGTCGAGAAGGGCGAGCTCGCCCGCCGGATCCCGCCTCGCCCGAAGAACCTGCGATTGAACGATGAGCGGTTGCACGCGAAGCGGCGCCGCAGCGGCCGCGCTCTCGGAGGCCTTCCACGCCGCGTCGAGGTTCCCGCGCCCGAGCTCGGCCGCCGCCACAGCTTCCCACGCGAGCGAGGGGGCGTAGCTCATCGCGAGCTCAGCATGCGCACGAGCGTCGTCGAATCTCCTCACCGCGAGATAGAGCGACGAGAGAGCCAGCGCGGTCTGAGGATTGCCGGGCGCTCTCCGCATCTGAGTCTCGAGCGCACCGATCGCGCGCGGCAGGTCGCCCATCTCCCGCCACGCGGCCGCTAGCAACCCCCATCCCTGGAGAAAATCCGGATTGTCGGCGACGATGGTCCTTCCGACTTCCACCGCCTTCTCGTACTCGGCGCGCTGCAGGTGAGCGGCTCCACGCCCGAAAAGAGTCAGCAGGCCGATCTTTTCCTTCGGGTCGGCCCTTGGTCCATCCGAGCCGGATCCGCCGCCGCCGAGATATCCGAGCGAGGCGAGTTTTCTGAGCGTCTCCGGATCGGCGGCGATCGGCTCGCGGAAAGGATGATCCGAAACGACTTCCTGAATGGCGGCCCTCATCGTGGAGACGACGCGACGCTGCTCGCCGGCGATGTTCTGTTTCTCCCCCGGGTCGGCGACGACGTCGTAAAGCTCGACCGCGGGCGCTTCGATGAAGTGGAACCTCGAGTCGACTTGCGAGTAGAGCTCACTCCATCCGTAGTGCAGCCGCGGATACCACGACTCACTGTAAATGCTCCTCTCGGAGGGCTGAGCCGTCAGGAGATTGACCCCGTCGACAGCGGAACCGGAGTCGAGCTGCAGAGCGCTCATCACCGTCGGGAAGATGTCCGTCAGGGAGACCGGCGCGGTCACTTCCTCCCCTGCGCGGGCTCCACCCGGAAGCTTGACGAGCAGCGGAACCTGAATCGCTTCACGGTAGAGGAACACACCGTGCTCGAGCTCACCGTGGTCGCCGAGGCCTTCCCCATGGTCCGACAGAACGACGATCAGCGCCGGGTCGTAGAGGCCGCGGGAACGGAGGTCTTCGAGAAATCGGCCGATGACTGCGTCCGATGCGGCGACCTCGCCGTCATAGGGATCGTCGAACCGGGATGCGAATGGTTCCGGCGGCGTGTAGGGATAGTGAGGCTCGTAAATATGCAGCAGACCAAAGGGAGGAGCGGAGGAGGCCTCGTCCAGCCATCGCGTGAGCGAGCGGCGGGTCGACTCGCCATCGCGCTGCCAGGAGCTGATCGTC
>JBHEPS010000051.1:0-16713 GCA_046260175.1 Thermoanaerobaculia bacterium | reverse complement strand
CCTACAACGTGCTCAATCTTTCGTTCACGAGTCACGAGCGAAGGTTCGCCGACGTCGCGAGAACGATCGCCGTGAACCTCCGGAGTCCCGACATCCTCGGGCTGCAGGAGGTACAGGATGATTCCGGCCCGAACCGCGAGAGCGACGGGGTGGTCTCGGCCGAACGAACGATGGGGCGTCTCGTGGATGCGATCGCCGCTGCGGGAGGCGCGCGGTACGAATGGGCGCAGATCGACCCTGAGGTGGATCGCGACGGTGGACAACCGGGCGGAAACATCCGGGTTGTCTGGATGTATCGCCCCGACCGAGTGACTCTGGTGGCGCGTGGATCCGCCGGCCCCGGCGATGCGACCGCCGCGACATCGATCGACGGGCGCCTCGGGCTCTCACTCAGCCCCGGCCGCATCGACCCGCGCAACCCCTGCGTCGACAACGCCGAAGGGGAGGGATCTCGCAAGTCACTGGCGGCTGAGTTCCGGTTCCGCGGCGAGACGATCTTCCTCATCAACAACCACCTCGTCTCGAAATCGAACGACGACCGGATCTTCGGATCGATCCAGCCGCCCCGGCGCGGTTCCGAGCCTCAGCGAATTTGCCAGGCGGAGATCCTGAGAGACTTCACACGGTCGCTGCTCGCCGTCGATCCACGTGCGAACGTGATCCTCCTGGGAGACATGAACGAGCACGAGTTCCGCGCTCCGTCCCGCATTCTCGAGGAGGAACTCGTGGCGCTGATGCTGCGGGTCCCGGGGAGCCGCCGTTATACCTACAACTTCGAGGGGAACAGCCAGGTTCTCGATCACATCTTCGCGTCGAAGGCTCTCGTCGAGCAAAGCCGGCCGGAGATCGATGTCGTGCACGTGAACACGGATTTTCCGGCACGAAGCGCCGCCAGCGATCACGACCCGGTCATCGCGCGATTTCACTTCGATTGACGCCGACAATGGGAGGCGTCGAACGAAGTGATGATCCCCGCGAACGGTCCCGCTTGCCTTCTCCGTATTCCGGACCCATGTTGGGGACGGAGCGGTGACCACGGGTCCGAGTACCGGGTGAGAGATCGAATTTCCCCGGGGCGTCAGGACAGGCTCCAAGAGCGTGAATCCTGCTGGCAGGAGCGCCTGATCTCATTGTGGCACCGCTCCTTTTTCCTTTCCTCTGCCTCCCGCCGTTTCTGGCATCGCCGATACTGGATCGGTACTATCACGCCATCAAATGAGCCTCACCTCTGCCGCACCGATTTCCGTGCGTCCGTTCACGCCTGATGTTTCACTCGATGCGCGCTCGATGACCGAGGCGCTCCGGGAAAGCGGTGCGGCATTGCTCGAAGGATGGTCGGACGACGACTCGTGGACGATCTTCCTTCCGTGGCCGCAGGAGATCCGGGCGCTGGAGTGGGCCGATCTGGCGGGATGGCGCGAGGTCGTGACCAGCCTCGAATCGGAGCTTCGGGTCGACGATCCATTCCCGGCCGCGCCTTTCCTCGGAGGGTGGGTGGGGTTTCTCACGTACGAGGTGGGAGCGCGCGAAGAAGGAGCATCGCTTCACGAAGCGCTTCCGCCCGAGCCGCCGCTTTTCTTCGCGCGCCACCGTGCCGGTCTTCTGCGTTCGAGCCGCGGGATGTGGATTTTCGCGCCGCCCGGTTCGATCGACGAGGACGAGGCCCGGCTGCGGGAGCTCCTGAGCCGGCGTCCGGTTCCCGTACAGCGCCCTCGCTACCCGCTTGCGATCGGCGATTCTCTTGCGGGGTCCGCCTATCGTGAGAAGGTCGAGGCCATCCGTGAAGCAATTGCGTGCGGTGACGTCTATCAGACCAACCTGACGCGACGCTACGAGACCGCGACGGTCGATCCGGCCGAGCTCTATCACGCGATGACCGGCTCCGAGCCCCCTCGATGCTCCGCTTTCCTTCGCGGCGAAGGATGGACGATCGCGAGCGCATCCCCGGAAGTCTTCCTCCACTTCGACCGCCGGCTTGGAGTCGCCGAGTCGAGGCCCATCAAGGGGACCGTGCGGAGGGAGGGAAACGAAGAGGAGGAAGTTCACGCGCTCCGCTCGAGTGCGAAGGATGCGGCCGAGCACTTGATGATCGTCGACGTGGTGCGCAACGATCTCGGAAAGGTCGCACCCACGGGACGGGTCTCGGTGCCGGCCTTCCGGACGGTGCGGACGCTCGCGTACGTCCATCACCTGGAGTCGACCGTTCGCGCGGACGGGGTTTCCGACGTGACGCTCGCGGAGATGCTCGCGGCGCTGCTTCCCGCGGCATCCATCACCGGCGCACCGAAACGCGCGGCCGTCGGGATGATCCGCAGGCTCGAGCCTGTGCCGCGGGGCGTCTATACGGGCGCGATCGGCTTTTGCGATTTGCGGGGGCGGACCGAGTTGAGCGTGGCGATCCGAACCGCGGTCGTCACCCCGGACTCGGCGCGCTACCACGCGGGTGGAGGAATCGTCTGGGAGTCCGATCCGGAGGCCGAAGATGACGAGTCGATCGCGAAATCGGCGGCGTTCCTTCGCTATGTCCGGGGAGGGAAGGGGTGAGCCGCATCGACGCCGGATCACCTTCGCTTCTGTGGGGAGTCGGTCTCTTCGAGACGATGCTCGTGGTACGCGGTCGCGTCACGCTCGAGCGCGTGCATTTCGAGCGGATGGCGGCCGGGGCGCGGCAGCTCGCGATACCCGAGCCGGAGGAGAGTAGATGGGAGAGCGCGATTCGCTCGGCGCTTCGATTTCATTCCGGCGCCGAGGAGCTCGCGATCCGCTGCACCTATCTCGACTCGGAGCCGAACGGCTCGCTTCCATCCTGGACGATCATCGCCCGCGCTTTCGAGATTCCTCCGGTCACGATGAGACGTCGCCGTCGCGGCCGAGTGGTCCTGCTGCCATCCTCGATTCAGCGCGCCATGCCGCAGCTGAAATCGATCTCTCACCTCGCCAGCGTCGTGGGTCTTCGGCATGCCGAGGAGGCGGGTGCGAATGAGGGGCTTTTCACGACGGCGGAGGGTCGCGTGCTGGAGGGGACCGCGACGAACGTCTTCGCGATCGAGGGCGACACTCTCCTGACTCCGCCCGTCGAGGCAGGCATCCTTCCCGGAATCGTTCGAGGGTGGGTGATCGAGAACGCCCCCCGCGTGGGATGGACCGTGAGGACGCGGCCGCTCGGCCGTGACGATCTTCTCGGCGGCTCGTTTCTCACCAGCAGCCTCACATGTCTTGCAGCGATTCGTTCCGTCGAGGGCCAGGCTGCGCAATCCGCGGGCGAGCGTTTCGATCAGCTCGTATGGCTCTTCGAGGAGGAGGTTCTCGCCAGACTCTAGCCGCCCTCACCGGGTGGCCGCGGCTTTCCAGCCGCGGCTCGTGCCAGCTTCCAGATAGGGAAAACTAAACCCGCGCCCGAAGGTTCCGGGACTTTTCCCCTTTGATCCAGGGGAGCAGTAGCCTGCACGATGCTGCGGCTGGAAAGCCGCAGCCACCTGTCAGAGCAAAGCTGGAAAGCTTTGCCTACACGTCGCTCGTCATGATGAAGATCGGCTGGCGGTGGAAGTCATAGATCGGACGCATGCGATCGGCGTTGTAATAGCGTGCGACGTCGACGGCCTTCTTCCGGCCGCTCACCACGTCGAGCGGGACGTTGTCGTAGACGCCGTTCCGCATGTTCACGAGCCGCCCAGCGGTGCCGCGGAGAATTAGGTCGAGTGCCAGGTTCCCGAACGCCATCGGCACGATCGAGTCGAGCGCATCCGGCTCGCCCGAACGGACCATGTAGCCGAGCCGCTGGTTGACGACGTTGATCCTGCGTCCGCCGTTGTGTTTGGCGGAGAGCTCCTTGAGCTGCGCCGAGACCTTGTCGCCGACGCCGCCGAGCTTGCGGTGGCCGTACTGGTCCGTCTCGGCTCCCTCGAACGACATGTCCTGCTCGTTCAGCATGCGCGCCCCCTCGGAGACGAGAACGACGCTGTACTTGCTCGGGTGCCTCTGGCGGTCGTAGACCATCAGCTCGCAGAGGCGTTCGACGTCGAAGGGGAACTCCGGAATCACGCAGCGGTCCGCCGCCCCCGCCATCGTCGGCAGAATGGCCGTGAACCCGGCGTAACGGCCGAAGACCTCGATCACGAGAAAACGCTCGTGCGAGCCCGCGGTCGTGCGGAGCTGATGACAGAGCTCGATCGTCCGGGTCACGCACGTGCTGAATCCGATGCAGTAATCGGTGCCCGGGACATCGTTGTCCATCGTCTTCGGGATCGCCACGACCGGGACACCCTCCAGGTTGAGGCGCTGCCCGTAGCTGAGCGTGTCGTCGCCGCCGATCGGCACCAGGTAGTCGATTCCGAGCCACTCGATGTTCTTCAGCACGCTCGGAGTGACGTCGTTGATTTCTTCCAGGTAGTCGCCGGCGAGATGCGGCGGCAACTGCGCCTTCGGCAGGTGCGAGGGGCGCGTGCGCGAGGTGTGGAGGAACGTTCCTCCCGTCCTCCCCGCGCGGTTCACCAGGTCTTCGCTGAGCTCGCGGTAGTTATCCGAGTTGTCGGCGTCCTTATCCGGGATCAGGTCGACCAGGCCCGCCCATCCGCGGCGGATGCCGATCACCCGGTATCCCTCGCGGAGCGCGCGGATCGTGATCGAACGAATGGCGGGGTTGAGTCCGGGGACGTCGCCGCCCCCCGTGAGAATCCCAATGGTTCCTTTGTTTGTCATGGTGAAACAGTGCCTCGATCGGAACCGCGCGCCGCTGACGCCGCTCACGGTTCAGTGTGATTAAACGCATCCGTCCACTCAGAAGCCTCGCACAAAGCGAAACGTCCCTGGCCGTGGGGCGATGATGACACCGTCGCAGACTGGCGACAACCAGCGGTTTATTGGACGATGCCCCCGTCGGTGTTCAGACATTCTTTACATATTTTTGTTGTCTTTTCTTAGTCGATATTGTTAGAGTCTTCACATTCGATTTTGAGTAACTATTATAAGGATACATTGACGAGGGACGCACCGGTCCTCGGTGCAGAGATTCTTCCCCAAGCCGTTCATTTTCTCATTTGCAGGGGCTCTTTCCGCTGCGGCAATTCGCCGCGAATCCATAGCGCAGAATTCGATGGAGGCTGAGACATGACGAAGACCCGGACAATCCTTCTGTGGGCTTTCACGCATCTGATCCTGGTGGGCGTCGCGTTCGCCGCGGACGTCGGGGGGACGGTGTACTCGAATCCCGGCACGATCACTCTCCGGCTGGAGTGGGGATCGAACTTCGAGAACGCGAAGGAGATCACGAAAAGCGGCGACGGGAGTTACTCGTTCGGAGTGAACATCCGGAACAATACGAAGTACCGCGTGAAGGGGAAGTCTGCCCCTGCGGGGTGGGCCTGCAAGGGGAAGCTTGTCGAGGAGTTTCTGAGCTCGGCAGGAGCCACGAATACGAACGTGTACTGCGGCTCGACCGCGTCGGCCGGGATTCGCGTCGCGTCGTGGAATCTCGAGTGGTACGACAGCGCCGACCCTGTCGAGAAGAAGCAGGCGATCGCGGGGCTGATCAACGAATACGCTTTCGATCTGGTCATCGCGAATGAGATCCTCGATGCAGCATCGTGGAGCGAATTCATCCAGAACCATCTCGGGAACGCCAGCGACTGGGACTACAGGATTACAGAGTCTGGGTGCTCGCTTCGGCAGGTGACGATGTGGAAGAAGAGCCGCCTGACGCTCGAGTCGGGGTACGAGCTGAGCTGCGCGAGCTCGAACTGCCTGATCGACGAGAACGGGGCGACCTGGGACGACTGTGCCGGGCGCAGGCCCTACATTGCAACGTTCAGCGTGAACGGCACTTCGGTGCAGTTCACGACGGCCACGATCCACTTCAAGGCGAACACGACCACGACCGACTGCCAGCTTCGGAAAGAACAGGTCGACTCGTTCGTCTCCTGGGTCGACTGGGCAGGCATGGGCTCGAAGAACTTCATGGCCCTGGGAGACTTCAACGACACCCTGCCGGGCGCGGGCAACTGCAGCTCGATCGACACGCTCGCCGCAATGGAGTCGCACTCAGGCTTCTGGTTCGCGACCGCGCAGCCGGATTACTTCTACTCCCACATGATGGGCAACGGACTGGTCACCTACGACACGAAGAGTTTCCAGAACACGATCGACCACTTCTGGGTCTCGAATTCGCTGTTCGACCTGCTGGAGACGACGGTCGACACGTACGGCAATCGCGCGAACGCGGTCCAGGCGAACATGTACTTCGCGCCATGGGACGAGCCGGACCACAATCCACCGTACGTCGTCATCGGGACGAGCGGGGGAGGGGGTGGCGGCGGAACCGGCGATACGACCGCGCCGACGACCGCGATCACCGCGCCGGCCGACGGCGCGACGGTATCCGGAACGACCCTGGTGAGCGCGAGCGCGTCGGACGACGTGGGCGTCGCCAAGGTCGAGTTCTACCTCGATGGCGGCCTGGTGGCCACCGACACGAGCTCTCCGTACGAGTGGAGCTGGAACACCACCACCTCAGCCGACGGCACTCACTCGCTCTCCTCGAAAGCCTATGACGCGGCTGGCAACGTCGGAACCTCCGCCTCCATCACCGTGACCGTTGCGAACTCATCCTCGGGCGGCATCGTCCTCACGGCGACCGGTTACAAGGTGAGGGGGCTGCAGAAGGCCGATCTGTCATGGTCGGGCGCGACCTCGACCGCCGTGGATGTCTACCGCGATGGAGCTCTGATCACGACCACCGCAAACGACGGTTTCCACACGGACGCGATCGACAAGAGCGGTGGCGGGTCGTACGTCTACAGGATCTGCGAATCGGGCACGTCGACCTGCTCGAATGAGGCGACCGTGACGTTCTGATCGTTCCTCAACGCCGCGGCGTCACTCGGGAGGGTGACGCCGCGGCGGCATTTAGGCTGGATCAGGATGGTGCTCCCCCCGCCATACCTATTCGTCCTATAGGTCCTATCCGTCCTGTCACCGCGGAAGCGTTCGGATGACCTCGGCGAGCACCTTTTTCCCCTTCTCGCGATCTTCTTCCTTTTCGCTGCGGAGAAGCGTCTCGGCCTCGCGAACGCGCGCGATCACCGTGGCGAAGGGTGTGACATCGATTCCGGGGAAGAGCCGCTGCTCGAGGCGGGCGATCTCGAGATCGAGCGCCACCGGATCGGTCGAATAGTGGAGGCGAGTCAGCGCGCGGATGCCTTCCGCATTCGGATTCATCGGATCGTCCTCGGCGACCGCCTGTCGGAAATGCACCTCGACGAGGGCATCGCCGACGAACTGGGCGCGCGTCGCGGTCTCGACCTCGATCTCGGCGCGGTCCGCAATCACGCCGAGATCGAACGTGCGCGAGTTGTCCGGCTTGAGCCAGGCGTCGACCGTGCGCTCCATCGTCTCCACCCGCCCCTCGCTCCAGTAGCGGATGCGGATGTCGCCGACCCAGACCTCGTTGTTCGCGCGGGTGAGCGACCGCTTGCGCGGAACGACGATGCGTACCGAGTAGGGGAGGGGCGAGTCGGCTTCGAAGATCTCACTGCTGCCGTACGTGGCGCGGAGAAGCTTCTCCCGCTTCTGAACCGGACCGTCCCCGCTCGGCCGGACCAGTCGCACCCATCGGTACCCTCCGCCGGGCAGAGGCTCGCGCAGGCGGTCGAGGTGATCCTCGATCCGCCGGTTGATGTCATAGCTGCTCGGTGAAGTCAGCAGCATCGCCTGCCGCACGTCGTAGAGCGCTCGCAGCGACTGAACCTCGGAGCAGGAGTCTGCCTGCGCAAGAGCCAGCGTCGGAAGAAGGAGAAGAATTGACACCGCGCCGAGAAGCAGTTTCATGAAGGCCTCCGCTGCGAATTGTAGAGCCTGGCTACACCGGACTGCTAAATTCTTCGGTTTTCGATCACTTCCGACGGGGATCTAAATTGATATCGTCGAAGCCGACGGTGCCAGGAGGGTCAGCCATGGCCGCGGATCTCTATCGGAAGCTCCAGCAGAATCTCGATCGCATGCCGGTCCCTTTTCCCGCGACGGACTCCGGGATCGAGCTCCGGATCCTCGAACGGCTGTTCACTCCCGAGGAAGCAGAAGTCGCGCTGGCGCTCAGCATGATCCCCGAGGGTGCCGGGGTGATTCTCCCGCGTCTGGACGAGGGATGGTCGGTCGAGACGCTCCTTCCTGTGCTGGAAGGAATGGCTGGCAAGGGAGTGATCGAGGCCATCCGGATGCGGGGGGAGAGGCGTTTCGGCAAGTCGCCGCTCGCGGTCGGAATCTATGAGAGGCAGCTGCCTTATCTGACCGCCGAGCTCCAGCGGGAGATGGACGCGTACTTCGATGAAGCTTTCGGCGCGGCGTTTCACTCGGGAGGGACGCCGCAGATGCGGACGGTCCCGGTGCAGGTGGACCTCACTCCGGAAAGGCCGATCGCGCGATACGACGATATCCGCAGCTTCGTGCGCGAGTCGAAGGGTCCGTTTGCCGTGATGGAGTGCATTTGCCGGAAGGGGAAGGACCTGACCGGCGAGCCTTGCCTTCAGACGAAGGCGCGACGGACCTGTCTGACGTTTGGCCCGGCCGCGCGCGGGATGGTCGAGAGCGGCGCGGCCGAGCTGATCGAGCGGGAGCGGACACTGGAGATCCTGGATCTGGCGGATGCAGAGGGGCTGGTCCTGCAGCCTCAGAACACGGAGAAGCCGTGGTTCGTCTGTTGCTGCTGCGGCTGTTGCTGCGGCGTACTGAGGAGTGCGAAGCTGCTTCCCGAGCCGGCGGCGTACTTCAGCGCGAACTATCTCGCCGAGGTCGATGCGGATCTCTGTTCGGCCTGCGCGATCTGCGAGGAGCGTTGCCAGATGGAAGCGGTGCAGATGGTCGCCGGCCACTCCGTGGTCGACGCCGCGCGCTGCATCGGGTGCGGCCTCTGCATCAGCACCTGCGCGACTGGCGCGATGCGGCTGAGCGCGAAGGAAAAGCCGACGCCCCCACCCGCGAACGTCCAGAACCTCTACCTCAAGATGTACCGCGAGCGGTTCGGAGCGTACGAGACGGCGAAGGCGCTCGGTAAGGCAGTGCTGAGAAAACAGGTGTGAAATCAGAAGTCAGAGAGCAGAAGTCAGAAGTACGGGCAAAACCAACGCAGCTGACGGACCACGGACTGGACACCTACCAGAGGTGTCCGGCCCATCGCTTCGGAACAACGTCACCTTCCGCTGACGAAGATCGGATCTCCCGACTGGTTGTCGATGACCGAGCCGTAGGCGAACATCGTCGGCACCTGCGTTTCGGCGATCACGGTGAAGCTTCCGAGGTTCGACTGCGGCACCGACGGGAAGAGGCCCGCCGCTGCGCTCTGGATCTGAGACCGCGCGGGTACGGTGACGAAGGCGCTGGCGATCCGCCTTCCATCGGGAAGGGTGAGATGCAGCGTGACGCCGATCGTCGCGTCGCCTGAATTGACCACGCCGACGTTCGTCCGGTAGCGCACGTCGGAGACGAGCCCGGTCACGATCGCGCGACTGCCGAACTCGGAAGCCGGGGTCATCGCGATCGATTGTCCCAGCGTCCCGGCGTCGAACCCGCGCGTGGTGTAGGTCCGGCTCGTCGCGACGACTCCTTCGGACGTCCCGCTCCAGCTGATCTGGAGCGCGCCGCTTCCGTCTCCCGCTCCGAGCCACGTCATCACGTCGCGGATCGTCTGCGTTCCCTTCGCGCCGAGAGAGATCGTTCGGCCCGAAGCGAACCGGTTGTCCTGGCCCGAGCGAAGGAATCGAATCGTCGCCGAGACCGAGCCGGGACCGGGGTTGTGCAGCGTGAGATCGCTGCGCCAGAAGGTTCCGCCGGCGCCCGCCGTGCGGCCCACGGCGGCGACATAGAGCTCATTGCCGCCCCCGCCGCGCGCCTGGACGAAAACCGGGTCCTGGCTGATGTTGTCGACGACCGACGCGTACGCCGTGACGGCGTTCGCGATCGGTGAGGCGATCTCCAGCGACATCTGGTCCTGCGGCACGCTCGAGACGATCGGGAAGATCGCCGCGAGCGACTGCTGATGGAACGAGCCTGGAGCGAGAGGAATCGTCGTTCGCCCGAGAAGCGATCCGCTCGCGCCGTAGAGCGAAAGCGTCGGGCTCACGTGAGAGCCGCCCCGGTTGACGAGGCCGATATTCGAGCGTGACGTCGCGTTCATCGCGAGCCCCGGAAGATGCAGTCGCGGCGGAATCGATTCTCCCCGCACGTCGCCCACGAATTGCCCGTAGGTGCCGTTCGAGCCGTCGGTGTACGTGCGGCTCGAGATGCGCAGGTCTGGCGTCCCGTTGCTGCTCGACGTCTCGAAGTGCAGCGCGCCGGCGCCGCTGGAGATGCCGAACAGCTCGCCGAGGACGTTCTGCCACGACGCCGACACCCCCGCGCCGAGAGGGATGCGCCGGGTCTGGGCGGGCTGGCCCGCCCCCGGCAGATAAACCACGTCGACGGGAACCGCGAAGCTGCTCGCGTTGAAGATCGTCAGCGAAGTCCGCCAGCTCGTGCCGCCCACTCCAGCGACGGCCGTGGAAACTGGAACGAGGCTGGTGAATGGAATGGCCGTCGGAGCGGGAGCGCCCACACTCACGGAACGCGAGGTGGTCGACTGCTGACCCGAAGATCCCCTGGCGGTCAGCGTCACGCTGTACGTTCGGGAGCTCGCGTAGATTTTCGAGGGATTCCGAGCCGTCGATCCGCTTCCGTCGCCGAAGCTCCATTGCCAGGACGTCACCGGACCGGTGGATTGATCGGTGAAGGTGAACGTCGTCGCCCCGGCCGTGCCGGACGTCGGGGAGACGGCGAACGCCGCGTTTACCGGAAGGATTTGTGCCGAAACGGCGATCGACCGCGTCGTCGTCGACTCCTGGCCGGACGACCCTTTCACCGTCAGGGTGACGGTGTATGTGCCGGCGGTGGCATAGACCTTCGACGGATTCCTCGCCGTCGATGAAGTTCCGTCGCCGAAGCTCCACTGCCACGTCGCGACCGGACCGGTCGACTGATCGGAGAACGTGAAAGTTGTTCCCGCGGTTCCGCTCGTCGGAGAGACGCTGAATGACGCCGCCACCGCGTCGCTGGCGAGCGTGACCGCCGCGGTATTCGACGCGCTGGATTCTCCGGCCGAGTTGCTGGCGGTCACGCGGAACGAATAGCTCCTGCCACTGGTCAGCTGGGTTACGTCGATGGAGGTCACGTTTGCGCCGATGGACCCGGCCTTCGCGAAGCCGCTTCCCGCGTCGACGTAAACGGATTGCGACGTCTCGACGGCCGAGTTGTCACTCCACGCCAGCCTGACCGTGGTGGAGTTGAGGGCCGTCGCCGTGAGGTTCGAGGGTGCCTTGGGAACCTCGACCGTTCCGCTGCTCGAGGTCGCGGGATAGAGCCAGCGGGCCGCGAGCTCGTCGTCGCTGCGAAGCGCAGGTCCGAGACCCCGCAGGCTCGAGTACATCAGCGCATTCGTATCCGCCGAGTGCCCGAAGCCCAGCGTGTGACCGAACTCGTGCGCGATGATCTCGGCGAATTGGGAACTGCTGATTCCGGTCGAGGGGGAGACGCCGTCCTGAAGAACGAGGTTCCCCTCGACGATGTCGTAAGCGGTGTAAGTCTGCGTGGTGTGCGTGCCATCCGCCGCGATCGGGGAGGACCAGCTGCGCGAGCCTGAGATCCGGTTGAATCCTCCGCGGCCGACGACTCCGCCACTGCCGGTCCACGTGCCCGAGATCTCATCCAGAGGATCGTTGAACATGACTTCGTTGATTCCGTTGGCCTTGTCGAGTCCGCCCGGAGCCTGGGAGCTCATTCCTCCCCAGACGTAACGGATGTTCGCATCGGAATAGCCGCTCCACGAGGAGATCGCCACTTTCGTGTCATCGACCCCACCGTTGGCGTAGCCCGGCTGGGACCCGACGCCTTTCCAGTCGACCGATTTGCCGTCCTGGAAGGCGAACCATCGGTAAACGGTCGGCTCCGAGATCAGCTCGAAGTTCGCCTGGACGGAGCGGACGAGCGCGGGATTGGCGACCCCGTAGTTGGGGTTTCCTGCCAGGCCGGCAGCGCGATCGCGCACGAAATTCGTGAATGCGGCGGCGTCACGCTGGATTTCCTCCGCATCCTCGATCGGCTCGAAGTTGCGGTCGAGCAGTCGCGTGTTCTCGACCTCGTTCGGCCGGAACCAGAGCCGCTGACCGTCGAGCGTCCACTCCTCGGAGAATTTGCCGAGGAACAGGTCCATCGTCTGGTAATCCCCACGCGGGGAGGGCCAGAGAAAGAGGAGGACCGACTCCCCCGGGGTGAATTCCGGCGAGCCGAACACCACGGTCTCCCGATCGCCGATGCGTCCGCCGACTTCGCGAACGATCACCGAGTCCGCCGCGTCGCCCTTCAGGATTTCCTCGACCTCGACGCGGGTCTCGGTCCAGATGCCATCGCGAATCTCGACCGGCTCCGAGCTGACGATCGTTCCCCGCAGGATCACGGGCGATTTCTCGATCATCTGCGGGTCGGTCGGCATCACGATCGTCGTCGCTCCGCCCGGCAGGGCGAAAGCGAGAGCAATCAACAGGACACACGTCACCCCGTACACCGATTTTGATGTCATAGGATCTCCCTTGGTTGTTTTCTGGACCTGCCCGGTAAAAAGCATCGCCGATAAAACTTATTTCAAGAGCGCAGCCCGCTCATGCGATGACGTAAAGCATTACATGTCAGTATGTTGCGGCCTATATATGACCTTCGAGGAGTGACTTTATGTGACCCGAATCACGAAAATAAACGGGGCACAGAAGGCGGGCGCCGGGAGAGCGCGGAGAGATTTTTGCGGGTCACACGACCCAGGCGATCAGCGCCGCAGCTCCGATCAGGGCGATGGCGGCGAACGCCAGGAAGATGATTCCTTCGGACCGCATCGTCTCGGCCGCGGCAGCCGCGGGGCCGGCGTACAGGGAGATCCCGGTTGCGCGGGACCAGTGCGGAAGGAGGCCACCCGTCGGCGACCAGCGCCCCATCGCGCAGACCTCGGCGCCGGGCTCGAGGACCCACTCGAGGCGTTGTGTGAGTCCGGGCTGTTCCACCTTTCCGTAGTGCCAGTCGATCGCGATGCGATCGGTCTTCTGCGAGAAAATCCGTCCGCGAGCGATGATGCTGGCGGGCCAGGAAGGGCCGCGCACAGCAGTCTCTTCGACCCCCGACGTTCCGCTGGAGAGGTGGCTCTTCTCGATGTTTCGCAGCTCGGGAAAGGCGAGCAGCTGGATGCGTCCCGAGGGGGTCTCGATGAGGGTCGGAACCAGATGGTAGCCCTCGAGCCGGAGTTTCATGCCGGAGGAGCGGCGGCCCGATTTGACTGCGCCATCGCGGTAGGGCCTGTCCATGACGCGGTAGCGGCAGGCGAGGGCGGGGCGTTGGCTCAATGGAGCCTCGAACGGCTCGAAGTGAGCCTGCGCCGTACCGGCGACGGCGACCCAGGCCCCCGGGTTGGGGGCGTCGCCCCGTTCGAAGCGCCGGAGCGCGCGCAGATCGACGAGCCGCCTCCAGGCTTCGCGCGCGAGCCACGAACCGCCGAGCAGGAGCAGGGGGGCCGAGATCGCGATGGTGAAGGCGAGGAAACCGTCGACGAAGCGAGGGCGAGCGAGACGGAAAAGCGCGAGTCCCAGCCAGATCGCGCCGGCGAACAGGATCAGTCGAGTCGCGAGTGCGACGACGGCCGCCGTGGGAAATGTCGAGCGGCCAGGCTCGACCGTGTCGAGGTTGGCGTTCATCACTTTTCCGAGTGGGGAAGGTTAATGACGGGCCGGCGCGGGCGTCAAGCCGGGATCCACCCTACTGACCGATGTCATACCGCCGCAGCCCGTGATGCGACAGGTCTCAGAAACCAGGAGGCATCATGGAACACGATCGCAAACTGCCCCGGTGAGGGGCTCGAGACGAGCAGAATGCCAGGTCATTGGACGACTGACGCTCATGAACGGCGGGCGGAGCGGAGTGACGGCGAAGGGATTCCACTCGCTCCGACCAGAACGACGGACCTGATCGCTCCGGAGCTTCGGCTGGCCGTGAGCCCCCGCCTTCAACTCACCGCGTTCTATCAGCACAACACCGCCTCCCAGCGGGGCGCGCTGAACGCACGGTTCTCGTGGGAGTTCCGTCCGCTGTCGTACGTCTATCTGGTCTACAACGAAGGCCGACGGCTCGACGCGGATCGCCAGCTCCCGCAGTTCGGCGATGAGAGGCAGATCATCCTGAAGTTTTCGTATCTCGGCAGATGTGAGGGGCTCGATTTCTGCTCGAGAGATGCCGTGCTATTCTTCTGGCATGCAGCCGATTCGCTACCATGTAGAAGCGGTCTGGGACCCGGAAGCGAGTGTCTGGGTTGCCACGAGCGAAGATGTCCCGGGCCTGGCCACGGAGGCCGACACCATCGAGGATCTCGCCGAACGACTCCGCGCAATGATTCCCGAACTCCTCGCGGCCAACGGGCTCCTTCCCGCCACCATCGGCGCTGGGCCGATTTCTTTCGAGCTTACAGGTCACCGTGAGGAATTGGTGACTCTGGTTTCCTGAATGGCCGCGTCATTTACACCTGCGATCAAAAGGGTGTTGCTGGAACATGGATGCAGATTCGACCGGCAAGGCAAAGGCGATCACGAGATCTGGTTCAGTCCCATCACGAATCGACGCTTTGTCGTGGATGACCGGATCAAGTCCCGCCACACGGCAAACGCAGTTCTGAAGCAAGCCGGCCTGCCGAAGCAGTTTTGAGCTTCCCTCCGTGCTGGGTAAAACCGCGGCACGGATGGTTCCAGGAAGACTTCCGCGCGATGGCGATCGGATCCGGCCTTCATTCGCTGAACTGCTGATTGAACGGAGGCTCTCCCGCCGGCAGCGTGATGACGATGAATTCATGTGAGCGGTTCCGGGATCGACCTCGAGTCGCGGTCGGTCGATTCATCGCCTCGGGACAGCTCGAGTCACGCAGCCTGTGTGCTTCGGAGCGCGAATCAGTTCGAAGGAGATCCGCCGTCGTTTCGTGAGCCCGCGAAGTCCTGGTTGAACGGAGGCGGTCCCGCAGGCCGAGTGATCACGATGAACTCGTGATCGGTAGCCGTGTGACAGCGATTACATCCGTCGAGCATCGACTGATAAGATCGGGAGATCGCTGAAGTGTCGTTTCCGGCGATGCCCGCACGCAGAGGTGGCAGGAGCGGACGCATGATTGTTCTGGCGTTATCCGCGACCAGCATTCCATCGTACTCTTCGATTCCTTCGAGCGATTCCAGCACCTCTTCGATCTCGTGCAGGTAGAACTCGGCAAGCTCGGGATTCTCGCCCTCGATGGCATAGCCGAGCTTCATCGTGTGCCGCTGCAGCTCTCCCATCAGCGCCGCCAGAGCCGGCTCCGTGTGCGGCGGAGTGCCGCGATCGCCCAGGCCACACGCGGTCAGCATTCCGAAAAGCATCGCTACGCCCGTGAGCTGCCATGTCCTTTTCACCTGCGCATCCCTCATTCCAGATTCCTTGAAGAAAGAGTATGACTGAGCTGAGCGCGGGTCAAGCCGGCGAGCGGACCTCACGTCGGAGAGGGTCGTGTGCAGTCTCGGGATTGCGGGGTCCCGCTTCGGCGCGCGGATGGCGGAGGAAAAGATCCTCCGCCACTGGAGAGCTCAGTCGAGATTTGCCGAGGCGTCCATTGCGGGTTTGTCGCCGCGGGCAGGGGAGACGACCGCGAATCCTCGCTCAATGTCGGCGCCGGTCGGCTGCTGGAACACGCGGAGGCCGAACTCCGGAACGATGGCGAGAAGGTGGTCGAAGATGTCCGACTGGACCGCCTCGTACTCCGCCCACTTGACCGTGTTGGTGAAGCAGTAAATCTCGATCGGCAGGCCGGTCGGTCCCGGGGGCTGCTGCCGCACCAGAAGCGTGAGCCCCTGGTGCACGCGCGGGTGATGCCTCAGGTACGCCTCGACATAGGCGCGGAACGTCCCGAGGTTCGTGAGGCGGCGGGTGTTGACGGGCTCCTGCCCCTGCTCGGTCAGCGAGGCGTTGAACGCTTCGAGCTCGGCCTGCTTCGATGTGATGTATTCGGACAGGAGCGAGACGCGGTGCATGCGCGTCCGCTCTTCGGGGGTCAGATATCGAATGGCGGTCTGGTCGAGGTGAATGGCGCGTTTGATCCGCCGGCCGCCCGACTCCTCCATTCCGCGCCAGTTGCGGTAGCTTTCGCTGATCAGACGGTGAGTGGGGATGGTGGTGATGGTCTTGTCCCAGTTCTGCACCTTCACCGTGTGCAGAGCGATGTCGATGACGTCGCCGTCGGCGCCGAGCTGCGGCATCTCGATCCAGTCACCGACCCGTAGCATGTCGTTGGTGGTGATCTGAACGCTCGCGACGAGCGACAGAATCGTGTCCTTGAACACGAGCATCAGCACCGCGGTCATCGCGCCGAAGCCGCTGAGAAGGAGCAGAGGCGACCGCTCGATGAGCACCGCGATCATCAGGAGGATCGAGATCACGAAGACGATGATCTGAGCGACCTGCAGGTATCCTTTGATCGGATGGGTCCGCGCCCGTTCGCTGGCGAGGTAGATGTCGTTGATCGCGGCGAACAGCGCCGAGATCGCGAGCGCGATCGTCAGGATCATGAATGCCAGAGCGACATTGCGCGTGACCACCACGACGAATACGGGGATTCCCGGCACGAAGGGGACGGCCAGATAGATCACG
>JBHEPS010000050.1:16393-16720 GCA_046260175.1 Thermoanaerobaculia bacterium | reverse complement strand
ACCCCGTTGCGCGCCAGGTTCTTCGGCAGCACTTCCCACGTCTCGAGGTCGTTGTCGAATGCGAAGGCGACGCGCGCGCCGAGGCGGATCATGCCGATGGCGAGGATGCCGCTCCCGCTCCCGATGTCGAGCCCCTGCTTTCCGCTCAGCTCCAGCCGCTCGAGCATCGCCAGGCACATCGAGGTCGACTCATGCGACCCCGTCCCGAACGCCCGCTCCTGCGGGATGATGATCCGAAGCCGCTCGTCACCCTCCGGAATCAGCTCCGCATCCGGCGCGACGACGAACCGCTCGCCGATGAAGAGCGGCTCGAGCGACTGGCGATAG
>JBHEPS010000050.1:3503-16152 GCA_046260175.1 Thermoanaerobaculia bacterium | reverse complement strand
CCTCTCATTTTGAGTTCCTTCGTCGGCTGCGCCTCCTCAGGATGACGTTGCCGGCTTCCGGCTGCCTTTACTTCTGCCTTCTGCCTTCTGCCTTCTGCCTTGTCTCTAGTCCCTAGCCCCTTGTTTCAATTCTCCGTTCCCGTGAAGAACTTTTTCGCCTTCCGGAACACGCTGGCCGGCGGGATCACCTCGCCCTGGAGCTTCGAGTACTCCTCGAGGAGCTCGCGCTGGCGGCCGTCGACTGATTTCGGTATGAGGACGGTGAGGTGGACGAAGTGGTCGCCGCGGCCGCTGCCGTCGACCCAGGGAACGCCTTTGCCGCGGATCTTCGCGACATGGTTCGGCTGGGTGCCGGGGTGAACGTGGAGCTTTTCCGGACCGTGAGCGGTCTGAATTTCGATCTCGGCCCCGAGAGCCGCCTGCGTGAAGGTGACCGTCTCCTCGGAGTGGATGTCGTAGTCGCGCCGCGTGAATTTCGGATGCTGCTCGACGTCGAGGAAGACGTAGAGGTCGCCCGAGGGGCCACCGCTGGTTCCCGCCTCCCCTTCTCCCGCGAGGCGCAGCCGGGTGCCGGAGTCGACCCCCGGAGGAATCTTGACCGTCAGGTCGCGGACTTCGCGAACGCGGCCGGCGCCGCCGCAGGTGACGCAGGCGTCCTTGAC
The DNA here is from genome assembly GCA_046260175.1 of Thermoanaerobaculia bacterium. GTDB lineage: Bacteria > Acidobacteriota > Thermoanaerobaculia > Gp7-AA8 > Gp7-AA8 > JBHEPS01. Next base: position 15,490 of record JBHEPS010000050.1, on the reverse strand, counting down.
GGTCTGCCCGGTGCCGCTGCACTGGGGACAGGTGCGTGCGACGGCGAAAAAGCCCTGCGTGTAGCGGACCTGACCCCGGCCACCGCACATCGAGCACGGCTCGGGTGAAGTGCCGGGCTTGGCGCCCGAGCCGGTGCAGGTCGAGCAGGTCGCCGCACGCGGAAGCTGGACCTGGGCCTCTTTTCCGAATACGGCCTCCTCGAAGGTGAGGTCGAGGTCGTAACGGAGATCGGCTCCGCGCATCGGGCGGTTGCCGCGGCGGCGACCACCGCCGCCGCCGAACAGGTCGCCGAAGCCGAACAGATCGCCGAGGATGTCGGCGAAGTCGGTGAACTGGCTCGGATCGAAGCCGGCGGTCCCCCCGCCCATCGCCTGATGCCCGAACCGGTCGTAACGCGCCCGCTTGTCGGTGTCGGAGAGAATGGCGTAGGCCTCGGCCGCTTCCTTGAAGCTCTCCTCGGCCTGCGTGTCACCCGGGTTCTTGTCGGGATGAAACTTGAGCGCGAGGCGTCGATACGCCTTCTTGATCTCGTCGACGGAGGCGTCTCGGGAGACACCGAGGACTTCGTAGTAGTCTTTTTTTTCGGTCGTAGCCATTGGGATTCTGGTGCCTGAAGCCGGCGCCGTCAGAAGGTCATTCGGACTGAGGCGACTGCGACTTCATCGGGTTGTAGAGCATCACGGTCGTGAGAATTCTGGATGCGTTCTGCAACTCGAAGATTGCGTCGTTGATAGGCTGCTTGGTTTCCGCGGCAACGGCGCTCTTGCCGATCGTGATCGACTTCTGGACGCGCTCGCGGTCCTCTTCGCTCAGGAGCTTACCGAACTCCCGGAAGACCTTCTCGTTCGTGTAGATCATCCCCTCGAGCTTGTTCTGAAGCTGGCGGATCTCCTTGCGCTGCTGGTCCATCCGGGAGAACTCGCCCGCCTCGGTGATGATCCGCTCGATCTCGTCCTGGGTGAGCCCGCCGGCGGGGTTGATCTGGACCCCCTGCTGCTGGCCGGTCGCCTGATCGCGGGCCGTCACGTGGACGATTCCGTTCGAGTCGATCGAGAAGGTGACTTCGATCTGGGGAACGCCGCGAGGGGCCGGAGGGATTCCGATGAGGTCGAACTTGCCGAGTGACTTGTTCTCGCGCGCGAACTCGCGCTCGCCCTGGAGGACGTGGATCTGCACCTTGTTCTGGTTGTCCGCGACCGTGGTGAAGATGAGGGAGTTCTTCGTCGGGATGGTCGAGTTGCGCTCGATGATCTTCGTGAACAGCCCGCCGTGAGTCTCCAGGCCGAGCGAGAGCGGGGTGACGTCGAGAAGGACCATGTCCTTGATGTCGCCGCGCAGGATCGCACCCTGGACCGCCGCGCCGACCGCAACGACCTCGTCCGGATTGATGTTGCGGTTCGGATCCTTGCCGAAGACGTTCTTCACCGCCTCGACGACTTTGGGCATCCGGGTCTGGCCGCCGACGAGGACGACTTCGTCGATCTGTCCCGGCGAGACGCCGGCCGCGTCGAGTGCGTCGCGCACCGGACCGATCGTCCGCTCGATCAGGTCCTCGACCATCTTCTCGAACTCGTTCCTCTTGAGGACGCGGTTGAGGTGCTTCGGTCCCGACTGGTCAGCCGAAATGAATGGAAGCGTGATCCGCGTCTCGTCGGCGCCGGAGAGCTCGCACTTCGCTTTCTCCGCCGCTTCCTTGAGACGCTGCAGCGCCATCCGGTCGTCGCGCAGGTCGATGTTCGTTTCCTTCTGGAACCCGTCGATCAGCCAGTCGATGATTCGCTTGTCGAAATCCTCGCCGCCGAGAAACGTGTCGCCCGCCGTCGAGAGAACTTCGAACAGACCTTCCTCCAGCTTGAGGATCGAGATGTCGAACGTCCCGCCGCCGAGATCGTAGACGGCGATGATCTGGTTCTTCCGGTTGTCGAGGCCGTATGCGAGAGCGGCGGCAGTCGGCTCGTTGATGATGCGGAGCACGTCGAGGCCCGCGATCTTTCCCGCGTCCCTCGTCGCCTGCCGCTGCGAGTCGTTGAAGTACGCCGGCACGGTGACGATGGCCTCGGTCACCGGTTCGCCCAGGAACTCCTCGGCGAAGCTCCGGATCTCCTGGAGCACGAACGCCGAGATCTCCTCCGGGGAGTACTCCCGCTCGCGGACCTTCATTTTCACGTCGCCGTTGTTGGCGGAGATGATCTGGTAGGGGAGGATCTCACGCGCACGGCCGACCTCCTCCGTGTCGTACTTCCGACCGATCAGGCGCTTGATTGCGTAAACGGTGTTGAACGGATTGGTGATCGCCTGTCGTTTCGCGATCTGGCCGATCAGCCGTTCCCCATCCTCGGTAAAGCCGACGACCGAGGGGGTCGTGCGGCTTCCCTCCCGGTTGGGTACCACCTGCGGGGTCGAGACGTCGACCAGTGCCACGCACGAGTTCGTCGTCCCGAGATCGATCCCGATGATCTTGCCCATTCAGTCCTCAGGACGGATCGGATCCGTCCTCCCCTTCCCCGCGCCCCGAAGGGACGGCCACCCGGACCATCGCCGGCCTCAGCAGTCTTTCGTGCAGCATATAACCCTTCTGCATGACATCGAACACCGAATTCGGCTCGGCCTCGGCCGTCTCCACCCGCGCGATCGCCTCGTGGAAGAGAGGATCGAACGGCTCTCCGGCCGGATCGATCGTCTGCAACCCGGTCCGCTCGAGGATTTCGGCCAGCTGCCTGGCGATCATCTCGATCCCCGTCCGGAAATCCTCGACCGAGGCGGTCGGCACCGACAGAGCCCGCTCGAAATTGTCCAGCACCGGCAGCAGGTCGCGGAGCGTGTCGGCGACCGCATAACGCCGGAACTCGACCTTTTCCTTCTCCATCCGCCGGCGGAAGTTCTCGAAATCCGCGCGGGATCGCAGGAACTGGTCCCTCAGCTTTTCGTTCTCGGCCCGGAGCGAGCCGAGCTCGCTTCCGCCAGCTTCCGCGGCCTCTTCGGCGACCGGAAGGCTGTTCCCGGCCGGGCTCCCGTTGTCATTCACCGGCTCCGGGCCATCCCGATAGCCAGCCAGTTCACGCACGTCCTGCATCTCGCCCGTGTCGTCGATGACGTAGACCTCGTCATCGGGCGCCGGGCCCTTCGGTTCATCGGTCACGATTGTTTCTCCTGGGATTCCTCAATCTTACGGCCAAGCGCCTTCCCGAGGTAGTCGACCAGGGGAACGACCCTGCTGTACTCCATCCTCGTCGGGCCGATGACGGCCACCAGACCCGTTGGCCGTCCGACCCCGTAGCTGGCCGCCACCATCGCAAAGTTGTAGCTTCCGGTGAAGGGGCTTTCCGATCCGACCAGGATCTGCAGCCCTTCCTCCCCCATGCAGTGGTTCAGGATCTGAACCAGCTTTTCCTTCTCTTCGAACGCGCGCAGGAGCCTCCGCATCGCTTCCACGTCCGCCCCGGCGAACTCGGGCTTGTTGAGAATCGAGGTCGCTCCCTCCACCCACAGCTCGTGCTCCGCGGGAAGGAGCTCTTCAACGGCCCCGGCGCTTACCGCGAGCGTGCGGCTCCAGATGCGGTCGAGCCGCGCCCGGTCCTCCTGCGCCATCCGCCCCAGACGCTCGCGCATCTCGAGAAGGGTCATCCCGCCGAACTCGACGGTGAGATAGCGGGAGATTCGGTCCGCCTCTTCCCGTTCGATCGGCTCCTCGGTCTCGACCACCTTGTTGACCAGAACGCCGTTCGCGCCAACCATCACGCACATCAGCCGCCGCTCGGCGACGACGATCAGGTCGATGCTCCGCATCGCCATGTGATTGAGGGTCGGCATGAAGACGACGCCCACCTGGTCGCTGAGCTTCGAGAGCAGGCGCGAGCTCATGTGCATGACCTCGTCGAGCTCGTTGATCTTGGCGACCTCTCCGTCGATTGCGGTCCGCTCGGACGGGGTCAGCCTTCTCGACTTCATCAGATGGTTGATGAAAAAACGGTAACCCCGGTCGGTCGGAACCCGCCCGGCGGAGGTGTGCGGCTGGTGGAGGTAGCCGAGGTCCTCGAGGTCCGCCATGACGTTGCGGAGCGAGGCGGGAGAGAGCTTGAACGCGCCCGATTTTGCCAGAGATCGCGAGCTGACGGGCTCGCCGCTGGCCACGTAGGTGCGGACCACCTCGCGAAGAACTTCCCGCAGGCGTTGTTCGAGCTCTTCGTCCTGTTCGAGTCTGGGAGGCATGGGGTCTGGCACTCTTTCCAGCTGAGTGCTAGTTTTCAGCACCCGGCAACAGCTGTCAAGATGAACGAGTATAGGGCTTTAGTGAATTTCAGGCACAGACGAGCTCGCTGCATGAGGCAAGGAGAGTGCTAAGAGACCCAGTCGGCGCGGGATGTGAGTTCGCCGTGCACGTCCACGACGAACTCACATCCCGCGCCGACAAGGTTCCCGCGTCAGCGAATTCCGCCCGCCCTGATCCCTCACTCCGTTCGGGATGACATTACGGAATGACTCGGCTCGCCGATTGCCTATACTGATCCCGAATGTCCCGGCTCCTCTACGCCTTCGGGCTCGCTGCCCTTCTTCTCTCCCCTTCGACGGCGCGTGGCGAGATCATCGACCGGGTCGCGGCGGTGGTTGACCGGCAGGTGATCACCCTGAGCGAGGTCAATCAGGTCATCGAGCTCCGTCTGATCGCGCGCCGCGATGGAGAGGGTGAGCCGGAGTACCGCAGGCGGGTCGTCGATGCCCTCGTAGCGCAACTTCTCCGCTATCGCGACGTGGAGCGGTTCGGCGCTCCGGACGTTTCCGCCAATGCGATCGAGGCTCGCCTCAGGGAGATCGTCGCGCGCTTTCCATCGGAAGAGGACTTCGCCGAAACGCTTCTGCGGGTCGAGATGAGCCTCGACGAGGTGAGAAACCTCATCAAGCGCCAGCTCCAGGTCGCCGCCTACGTAGAGGAGCGGTTCGCGCCGATGATCTTCGTCTCGCTCGCCGAGATCGAGGAGTACTACCGCAACGTCTGGGCGCCGCAGCGGAGGTCGCGGGGATTGCCGGTCCCGCCACTCGGCGAGGTGCGGGAGGAAATCCGCACCCTCATCCGCGCCGGCCAGCTCGGCGACGAGATCGACAACTGGACCGTCCAGCTCCGCAGCCGCGCGAACGTCGACATCTACGTCTATCGGTAAGAGGTGGCCGCGGCTTTCCAGCCGCGGCTGTCGCCACGAAGCGCAATGGTGAAGGCGCCGCGGTGAACGCAGGTCCCGCCTGACGGGGCGGATCAGTGCCACGAAGCCGGAGCTGGAAAGCTCCGGCCACCGTCCCTACCGCTTCTCGTCCATCAGGGCGAGGGTGTTTCCTTCGGAATCGTGGAAGGTGGCGAGCCACAGCTCGTGGTCGGGCATCTTCGCGACCATCCGCGGCCGCTCGGTGAACTCGACCCCTTTGCTGACGAGTTCGGCCCACGCTTTGTCGATGTCGCCGACCCGGAAGTAAATCAGCGAGGAGCGGTGCTCGTCGTCGCCCGATTCCGCCACGCCGAGCAGGAGCCGGACGCTGCCGCAGGCGAAGAACGCCATCTGCGGCGGAGCCTGGAACAGCAGGCGAAGCCCGAGGACGTCGCGATAGAAGGCGATCGCGCGGTCGAGCGATTTCACGGGGATGGCGATCTGGCCGATCTGGCTGATCGTTCCTGGACGTTCGCTCATGGCTTCTCCTCGTTTCCGGGACCGGCCGATCCGGCTCCCCTCAAAGCTTGGGATGTTGCGCTCGCGCCCATCTCCCTCACGACATCAGGTCGTCGGGGATGTCGAAGTTCGACCAGACGTCCTGGACGTCGTCGTGGTCGTCGAGCGATTCGAGAAGCTTCATGTTCGCGCGGGCCTGGGCTTCGTCCACCTTGACCCAGGTCATCGGGATCATGGAGAGCTTCGCTTCGACCGTGGGGATCCCGGCTTTCTCGAGGGCCTCGCGCACCTGCTCGAAGCTCTCGGGCGGGGTGTAGACCTCGAAGATGTCGGCGTCCTCGGTCTGCAGGTCGTCGGCGCCGGCCTCGAGAACGACTTCCATCAGCCGGTCTTCCGTGGCCGCGCTCTTCTCAACCGCGAAGTACCCCTTCCGGTCGAACTGGAACTTGACCGAGCCCGGCGTCCCGAAGCTTCCGCCCGCCTTCTCGAACATGTGGCGGATCTCCGGAGTGGTGCGGTTGGTGTTGTCGGTGAGCGCTTCCACGATCAGCGCGACTCCGCCCGGTCCGTACCCCTCGTATGTGAAGTCCTCGTAGCTGGCGCCCTCGAGCTCACCCGTGCCGCGCTTGATGGCGCGGTCGATGTTGTCCTTCGGCATGTTGTTCGCCTTGGCTTCGGCGATCGCGGCACGAAGGCGCGGGTTCCCCTCCTGGTCGCCGCCACCGAGGCGCGCGGAGATCGTGATCTCCTTGATGAGCCGCGTGAAGATCTTGCCCCGCTTCGCGTCAGCGGCGCCCTTCTTGTGCTTGATGGTGCTCCATTTGCTGTGGCCAGACATGACGGAAATTACTCCTTGGAAGGGGTTGAGAGAAGGGTCGAAACCGGCGGGGAAGAATACCATAGGACAAGCCAGAAACCAGAAGCCAGAAGCCAGAAGAAAAGTCAAAGGCAACGGGCAAGCTCGTTCTTGTCTTTGCTCTTACTTCTGGCTTCTGGTTTCTGGCTTCTGGCTTGTCTCTCTTCTGGCTTCTGGTTTCTGGCTTCTGGCTTGTCCCTCTTCTGCCTTCTGCCTTCTGCCTTCTGACTTGGCTTCACTTCATCCCTTTTCGCCCGCGGATGACCAGCCTGATCGGGCTGCCGTAGATGCCGAGGGCTTCGCGAAACTGGTTCTCGAGATAGCGCTTGTAGGAGAAGTGGAGCGGCTCGGCGATGTTCGAGAAGAGGGCGAAGGTCGGCGGGCCGGACTTGAGCTGCGTGGCGTAATAAAAGCGGCGCGGCTTTCCGTTCACCGCCGGCGGGTTGTGGGCCGCGATGGCCGCCCCGAGAATCTGGTTCAGCTCGGAAGTCTTGAACTTCGCGCGGTGAGACGCCGCGATCTTGTCGATCTGGTCGAACAGCTTTTCGACCCGTCGCCCCGTCTTCGCCGAGATGAACTCGATCGGAGCGTACTGCAGGAACTTGAGCTTCATCCGGATCGTGTCGTCGACCTTCTTCGAGGTGTCCTGCTCCGCCTCGACCAGATCCCACTTGTTGACGAGAAGAAGGGCGCCTGCCCCTTCCTCCTCGGCGTATCCGGCCACCGTGGCGTCCTGGCTCGTTACCCCGTCGACCGCGTCGATCATCACCAGAGCGACCTCGGCTCGCCGGATCGCCTTCAGCGCCGAGATCACAGCGAGCTTCTCCGCTTCTTCGGTCGTCTTTCCCTTCCGTCGGATGCCGGCTGTGTCGATGAGCAGGTAACGCCTCCCGTCGCGCACGATCATCTCATCGACCGAATCGCGCGTGGTTCCGGCGATGTCCGACACCACCATCCGCTCCGAGCCCGCGAGCTTGTTCAGCAGCGATGACTTCCCGGCGTTCGGCCGGCCAATGATCGCCACCCGGATCGGCTGGTTCTCGTCGTCCTCGACCTCCCCTTCCTCCCCCTCGGAGGGCATGCGCCGCTCGAGCTCTTCGATGAGTTCCTCGATGTTGATCGCATGCTCGGCCGAGATCGGGAAGATGTGCTCGAACCCGAGAGCGTAGAACTCCGACTCCGCGTCGCGGGCGAGCCGGGTGTCCATCTTGTTGACCACGACCACGACCTTGTCCGAGACCGACCGCAGCTCTTCCGCGATGTCGTACTCCTCGGCGATCACACCGAGCTGGCCGTCGACCACGAACAGGATCACGTCCGCCGTCTCCAGAGCCACGCGCGCCTGCTCCCGGATCTCGCCGGCGAAGGCCGAGAGCGGGGTATCCCCGTACTCGAGCCCGCCAGTGTCGATCAGTTCGTAACGGCGGCCGTCGCTGAGAGTCGCAATCGCGGAAATCCGGTCGCGGGTCATCCCCGGAAGGTCGTGAATGAGCGCCTGCCGCCGCCCGGAAAGGCGGTTGAACAGCGTGGACTTGCCGACGTTCGGTCGGCCTGCAATGACTACCCGGCGCATGATTGAGAACCCCCCGGCAGCGACGCTCAGAGCGGCTGAAACCAGCTCCAGAGAGCCGCCGCGATCAGAGCCCCCGCGAGTGTGTTGAAGAAGTTGAGGGCTCCGTTGGGAACGGGCTCAGGCTGTGTTCGATTCCAGCTCCCCGCGACGCTCTCCAGCAGCGATCCGGCAACGGCGGCGGCCGAGACGATCGCCACCCCCCACGGAACGTCCAGAGTCACTTGCCGCGATGCGAGCCCCACGCCCACGGCCGCAACGAGTACACCGGCCACCGCCCCGGCAAGCGTCCCCTCGACCGAGATCGCCCCCTCGGTTCCGGCCGGTACCCTCCTCAAAGTGAGCGGGAGAAATGCGCGCTGGCCCGCGAGCTGGCCGACCTCCGAGGCCGTCGTGTCGGCGGTCGCGGTCGCCAGGGAGGCGACGGCGGCGATCCACAAAATCGGAAGCGCGCCCGCTTCGAACGCGATCAGCGCCGCGATCACGGCCGCTACGCCGACGTTCGACCAGGCGTGAAGAAAACCCCGGCGTCCCCCCTCCTCCTGCGCGAGCCCGGCAGCCCTCTTCCTCTCGTACCCGGACTTGGTGCATGCCGACCCGATGATGAAGAAGACGAGCAGCACGACGTAGAGCTCCCAGCCGGCAAAGACGATCATCACCGCACCGAGCGCGAATCCGCCGACGGCTCCCGAAACGGTGACGCTCCGCGCGAGATAGCCGGCCACCGCCAGCGCCGCGTTCGCAGCGAGCCAGGCCGCCGTGACCCGGTTTAGCTCCAGCGCCGGAATGATCGAGATCCGCGTGAGCGCGAACATCGCGAGACCGCCAGCGAGAGGCACGATGACGTTGTCGTTCACGCCGAGCTCGAGGCTCTCCGCGATCGCGCAAACGAGAGCGGTCGCGAACGCGATCGCGACCCAGGGCAACAGCGTGGGAGGAGGCCCGACGAACGTGCCGACGAGCCAGGCGCCGACTCCGCCGAAAACGACGAAGGCGGCGAAGCCGGACCAGGTCTTCGAGCGATGCCATGGGAGGACCGGCCCCCGGACGAGCGAGCCGCACACGGTGGCCATCCCGTCGCCGAAGGCGAGGACGGCCCAGATGGCGGCCGCGATCGCCAGATCGTGGCGGAAGACCGCGATCAGCGCGAGGACGGCGATCGGGTAGTAGAGGATGCCGCGGTCGGTTCCGGCCGGCCCGCGGGCGATCCGCCGGCCGAGGTATAGCGGCAGCACAAAGCGGTTGTGCAGATAGGCCGCGATCGCGAGAGCGGCGGCCTGCACGGGCGAGAGCCAGCGGAGCAGGAGTGCGGCGAAGCCGAAGGCGATGTGGACGAGCTTGCGAAGAAATTCATTCGGCGCGGCGCTCATGAGCGGCGCTATGGTAGCGCGTAGGGACCGCCTGCGGCGGTCCGGTCGCCGCAGGCGACGGGGGCGGGCGACACGTACTGGACGAAACGTGCGGCCTTCGGCCGCCGGACCGCCGCAGGCGGTCCCTACTTTTTCTTCTTCTTGTCGCGTTTTATGTGGACGAGCTTCTCGACTTCCGCGACGACCTGGCCGTCGTCATCGATCACTTTGGCGATGAAGACCGGCTCGGCCTTTCCTTCCCGCATGGCCGTTTCCCGGATCCGCTCGATCTCCTCCGGGGTGATCTCGAACCGGGCGCGAACCTTCCCGCGGCCCGGGCGACGGAAGCGAACCACACCCGACTTGTCCCACACGATGAAGCGCGGCCCGAGGTTCTCCATCAGGATCAGCATGTAGAAGGGGTCGCACATCGAGTAGAGAGAGCCGCCGTACTGGGTGCCGACGTAGTTCCGGTTCCACCAGTGGAGGCCCAGCTCGACCTCGACGACTCCTTTCGCCATGTCGAGCGTCCGGACCTTGATGCCGGAGCCCAGGTACGGAGGCCAGAAGTTGATCAGGCGGAAGAGGAGCCATTTGCGCGTGGCGCGCATCCGGCGGCGAAGCTCCCTGCGGATATCCATGGCGCTCATTCTAGGGAATCTCAGGGCAATCCAGCGGTCACAGCGGGGGACGGACCGCGTCCCGTACAATACGAGGCCAATGGAACCGGCTGAGAAAGCGCCTCTCCTTTCGGTCATCGTCCCTTGTTACAACGAGCGCGCGACCGTCGCCGAGCTCCTCAGGCACGTGCGCAGCGTGCCGATCGACAAGGAGATCATCGTGGTCGACGACCAGTCCCGCGACGGGTCCCGCGACATCGTGGCCGGGCTCGCCGCCCAGTGGCCAGAGATCCGCCACGTCATCCAGCCGGAGAACATGGGAAAGGGCGCCGCGCTCCGCCGCGGCATCGAGCTCGCCCGCGGCGACCTGGTCATCATTCAGGACGCCGACCTCGAGTACGACCCCGACGACTATCCGCGCCTCATCCAGCCGATCCTCGACGGATATGCCGACGTGGTCTTCGGCTCCCGTTTCGAGGGCTATCCGCGCCGCGTGATGATGTACTGGCACACCGTCGGGAACCGCTTCCTGACGTTTCTTTCCAACGCGACCACGAACCTCGACCTCACGGACATGGAGACCTGCTACAAGGTCTTCCGACGCGAGGTCATCCAGTCGATTCGCCTCGAGTCGAACCGATTCGGATTCGAGCCGGAGGTGACGGCCAAACTCGCAAAGCGCGGCTACCGGATTTTCGAGGTTCCGATCGCCTACTACGGCCGCGACTACTGGGAAGGCAAGAAAATCAACTGGAAGGACGGGGTTTCGGCGGTCTGGACGATCCTCCGGTTCGGGCTCTTCGACGACCCTGCGAGCGAGCCGCACACCTACACGACGCTGCGCCGCATGGAGCGGCTGCTCAATTACAACCGGTGGATCTGGGATCGCATCCACGACCACATCGGCCAGCGCGTTCTCGAGATCGGCGCGGGAACCGGCTCGCTGACCAGGTTCCTCTACGGCCGGGAGCTGGTCCTGGCCACCGAAAAAGAAAAGCCGTATCTCGACCGGCTCACGAACGCTTTCCGCCGCCGCCCCGGGGTGGAGGTCGAGAGACTCGATCTGGACCTCGAGACCGATCTTTCGCGCATGCAGGAGCGGCGCTTCGACACGGTCACCCTCGTCAACGTGCTCGAGCATATCGATGACGACGCGGGCGCGCTTCGAAAGGTCTCCTCCATCCTCTCGCCCGGCGGCATCGTGGCGGTCTACGTTCCGGCGGGATCGAAGCTGTTCGGATCGCTCGACCGCGGGGTGGGACACAAGCGCCGCTACGACCGGGATCAGCTCGAGGCGATGCTCGACGCGGCCGGGTTCGATCTCGTCGAGTCGGGCTGGCAGAACCTCGCCGGGAAATTCGGATGGTGGCTGAACTCCTCGATTCTCCGCCGCAAGGGCCTCCCTCCGGCACAGTCCCGGATGTTCGATCGCTTCGTCCCCATGTTCCGCGCGATCGAAGGGAAAAACCCACGCAGCGGGCTGAGTCTTTACGCGATCGGAAGGAAACGATGACCGAGAGAGCCGCAATTCTCATGGCGGGAGGCGCGGGAACGCGGCTCTGGCCTCTTTCGACCGAGGAGAATCCGAAGCAGTTTCTCGAGCTCTTCGCCGGCAACTCGCTGCTCCAGCTCGCGTGGAGCCGGATGCGGAAGTTTCTCGCGCCGTCCAGGATCTTCGTCTCGACCAACGAGCGCTATCGCGCCAAGGTCGCCGCGCAGCTTCGCGAGATTCCGGAGCAGAACATCCTGGTCGAGCCGGCGCGGCGCAACACCGCCCCCGCGATCGCGATCTGCTGCCGCGAGGTCGCTCGGATTCTCGGGAACGATCCGGTCGTCGGCATCTTCCCCGCCGACCAGTACATCGCCGACGAAGCCGCCTTCCTCGCATCCATCGAGACGGCCTACGCCTTCGCTGCCGATCACCCCTGGCTCGTGAC
>JBHEPS010000050.1:0-3488 GCA_046260175.1 Thermoanaerobaculia bacterium | reverse complement strand
AGCACGTTCGCCGCGACGCTGGCCGCGACGGCGCCGGAGATCGACGAAATCGCCGGGCGCTGGGAGCCGGCGCTCGCTCCCCGCGTGAGGCGGGAGATCTACGAATCGATGCCCGCGATCTCGATCGATTTCGCCGTCATGGAGAAAGCGGCGAACGTCGCGACCGTCCGCTCGGCCTGTGGCTGGTCGGACGTCGGGTCGTGGAAAGCCGTGGCCGCGCTCGTGCCGCAGGCGGAAGCCCACGAGGTTCACCTGGAGGAGTCGGATCGCGTGCTCGTCCGGAGCGACGGCCTCCGCCCCGTCGTGGTCATTGGAATGAGAAACGTCGCCGTCATCGATGCGCCCGAGGGGCTCCTGGTCCTCGACCTGGACCGCTCCGAGGCCCTGTCGAAGATCGTCAAGCGGCTCTGAGGAACACGATGATCTTCGACGTTCACATTCACGTCCAGCCGTGGGAGATGCTCAAGAGCGACGTCCTCTCGATGCTCGAGAAGACCATGAATCCCGGGGTGAGGGAAACACTGGCGTCTCCGAAAAACCTCCTTCGCTGGATGGACTCCGAGGGGATCGACCGCGCCTGCCTCATCAACTACGTCTCGCCGGAGGTGATGGGGTTCGGCAAGGCGAGCATCGACTGGATCGCCACCTTCACCGCCGGACACCGCGACCGCCTCCTGCCCGTCGGATCGGTTCATCCGCATGTCACTCCGGACGTCGCCGCGGAGACGAACCGGATTCTCGACCTCGGCATCCGGCTGGTGAAGGTCCATCCTCCCCACCAGGTCATTGCTGCCAACGCCTACAGGCACGGGATCGAAAAACAGGCGGAGCTCTACCGAATCTGCCAGGAGCGGGGCGTCCCGGTCATGTTCCACACCGGCACTTCAATTTTTCCGAGAGCGCGAAATGTTCACGCCGACCCGATGCCGATCGACGACGTGGCGATCGATTTTCCGCGGCTGAAGATCATCCTCGCCCACGCCGGGCGGCCGCTCTACGGCGAGACCGCGTACTTTCTCGCGCGGAGACACGTCAACGTGCGTCTCGAGATTTCAGGAATCCCGCCGAAGACGCTGCTCGAGCACGTCCCGAAACTGCCGTCGATCGCGGACAAAGTCCTCTGGGGGACCGACTGGCCTTCCCCCGGGGTCCGCTCGCCCAGGGCGAACGTCGAGGCGTTCCGCGCTCTCGGTCTCGGGGAAACAGTCGAGCGGCAGATTCTGTGGGAGAACGCCGCCGAACTCTTCGGGGAATGAGAAAGGGCCGCACCCGTAGGGGCTAGGGGCTAGGGGCTAGGGGCTAGGAAGAGCAGGGGCAGGGGCCGGAGCAAGAGCAAGGGCAAGAGATAGGGATAGGGATAGGGATAGGGATAGGGGCAGATGGCGCAAGATCCTGCCATTCTGAGTTCCTTCGGTCGCGCTCGAGATTTTCGCTGGTTGATCTTTCAGCGCGGCGCTCCCTTCTAATGAACCGACCTGGTTCATTTCCGCCAACCAGCACGATCCTCGCATTTTGAGATCCTTCGCCGTGCTTCGCCGGCTAAGGATGACGGCTGATGTTGCCGTTGTTCTTCCTAGCCCCTAGCCCCTAGTCCCTAGCCCCTGCCTTTTTCTATCTCATCTCGAACACGACCGAGACGGTGAAGGTCAGCTCGTGCTGCCCCTGCTCGACCGGGACGCTCGAATCCATCTTCGCTTCCGACGCCATGGCCATTCTTCCGTACATCTGCGGAACGACGACAGGGGGAGCTCCCCCCTCGGTGATCGCCACCGCCCGGCCGACCGTGCGTCCGGCCGCGCGCGCCAGCGTCTCGGCCTTGGCGCGGGCGTCGGCGTACGCAGCCCGGAGGCCCTGATCCCGAGCCGGCGACTCGTCGGCGACGAAGAAGCTCAGGCCCGACGCCTGGTTCACGCCGGCGTTCACCGCCGCCTGCAGCAGCCGGCCCGAATCACTGGTGACGTCTCTCGTGACGGTCACGGTGTTGGTCACCTGATATCCGATGATCCGCGGCCGCCGGTTGTCGACGTACTCGAACTGCGGATGAATCGAGAAGTTCGAGGTCTGGATTTCTTCGGATTTCGCGCCGGCTTTCCTCAGCGCGTCGATGACGGCTTTGATCTTCTGGTTGTTCTGCTCGAGAGCTTCCGAGGGGGTGGCCGCCATCGTCTCGACTCCGACATTGAAACGGACGCGGTCAGGCGTCAGCTTCACCCGTCCCTCTCCCGCCACGCTGATCATCTCGAGCGGGGCTTCCTGTCGCGGCGGGGTCCCTGCCGTCGTCTGCGCCAGCGCCGGAACTGCCATTGCCGCGATCATCGCGGCCATTGCCAATCTTTTCATCACGACCTCCTGCCCGGTCCTCGGGACCGGACTCATCCCGGTAGATACAACTTCCCTGCCGACGGCGGGTTTCTGACCCGCCCTTCTCACTTAGACACACCCTCGGCGGAAAAGGAAACTGACAAAGTCACGCTCACTTCCCCATCCACTCGCTCAGGAGGGCGTGGAAGTGGTGGACCCCGTTCTCCCGGCGGACCGAGTAACGGCCGCGGTCGTAGGTGCGGGAGCGAAGCCCCTTCTGCACGGCCTCGCAGATGGCGATGTCCTCGATCTGGATCTCGTCGCTGTAGGTGACGGTCTCCTCAACGGTCCTCGCCACGCCCGGGGCGTTCGGGTCGAGAAAGAACCACTCGAAAACCGTCAGCGTCCTTCCGGCGCCCAGGGGGAGGATGAGGTTCGTCGAGAAGTTGTCCGGGTAGACGTTGAGCATCAGATTCGGGAAGAGCCAGTAATACTCGGCTTCGCTGGGGGCACCCGAGGGATCCGGGCGGAGCCGGACAGGATTGCGAATCGGAGAGTGCTGGATCGAGAACCAGCGGGCGGTCTCGGTGCGGTAGTTGGCGTAGTCGAGCTCTGCGTGCAGCGAGGGATGAACGATCGGGATGTGGTAGCCCTCGAGGTAATTGTCGACGTACACCTTCCAGTTGCAGTCGAGGGTCCACTCCTTACGGTGCGCGCGGCGGTAGCCGGAAAACGAACGCTTCGCGAGCCGTCCCACCAGCTCACCGACGAACTGCTCGAAGGGAGGGCCGGCGGGATCGACGCGGACAAACAGGAGCGAGCCCCACTGCTCGAGATCGAACGACGGAAGCGGATAATCCTCCTTGCGGAAGTTCTCGACGCCGTCGAACTCGGGCATCGCGAGCAGCCGTCCGTCGAGTCCGTAGCTCCATCCGTGGTAGCCGCACTGGAAGGACATCCGCTTGCCGCAGCCCGTTGCGACGGGACCGGCCCGATGGCGGCAGACGTTCGAGAGCGCCCGGACCCGCCCGTCCCTCCCCCGCGTCACGACCACCGGCTCCCCCGCGACTTCGGTCGTGAAGAACATCCCCGGCTCGGCGACGTCCTCCTCGACCCCCGCGAACTGCCAGGAAGGTGCAAAGACCCTCCGGTACTCCTCCTCGAGGATCGAGGGATCGAAATACCAC
>JBHEPS010000005.1:57778-58067 GCA_046260175.1 Thermoanaerobaculia bacterium | reverse complement strand
GCGGTCGAGACCGGTTCGACGACCACTCCTCCCGGTTTCGCGATTCCGGCGATCTGCTTCGCGAGGTCGAACCAGGTGCATTCAGGCGCGTCCGCGTAGTGAACGATGCCGCGGGCCTTTTCATCCACCCGGGCGAGCCGGGCGAGAGTGACGAGCGCCTCGGCGAGATGCGGGGTCCATGTGGGTCTGCCCCTCTGATCGTCCACCACACGAAGCGCCGTTCTTCCCGCATCGATCTGACGGAGGATGGCCGCGGGGAAGCTGGGACCGCGGCGGCCGAAAAGCCAGG
>JBHEPS010000005.1:8635-57500 GCA_046260175.1 Thermoanaerobaculia bacterium | reverse complement strand
GGGGTACGGAGCCCGCGCCGTTCCGTCGAAGACGAAATCCGTCGAAACCTGGACGAGTAGCGCACCTTCACGGTTCGCGGCCTCGGCCAGAATGCGGACCGCCTCGCCGTTGATTCGATCCGCGAGGGCGGGATCTGCCTCGCAGTCATCGACCTTCGTATAGGCCGCGCAGTTGAGGATCACATCGGGCCGCGCCTCGCGCGTGAACTCGTAGACGTCCGGCGAAGTGATGTCGAGCTGCTCCTTCGAGGCAGCCACCACCGGCTCGCCCGAAGCCTCGAGAAAATCCACGACATCCGAGCCCGTCATCCCCCGGGCCCCCGTCACCATCCAGCGCATCGTCACTCCTCTTCCGCCGACGCATCGTCGGACCGCTCCATCGTTTCATGCGGAGCGTCTTCCCGGATCGCGTGGAGCAGGGCCTCGAGATTTCCCTCGGCTCCCTTGATCGGGCTGTCGATCACGCCGACGATGCGAAAGCCTTCGTGTGCGGCGGCGCTCTCGATCTCGGCAATGACTCTCGCGCGGACCACCGGGTCACGCACGATGCCCCCTTTGCCGATCTCTCCTTTTCCCGCCTCGAACTGAGGCTTGATGAGGGCCACGAGGAGGCCTCCCGGCTTCAGGATTCGGGCCGCTGCCGGAAGGATCAGCCGAAGGGAAATGAACGATACGTCGATCGAGACGAGATCGAGGGGGGCCTCGAAATCCTCGAGCTGCAGATATCGGGCATTCGTCTTTTCACGGTTGACGACGCGCAAGTCCTCACGGAGCTTCTGGTCGAGCTGTCCGTAGCCGACATCGATGGCCCAGACGCGCCGGGCCCCGCGTTGAAGAAGAACGTCGGTGAACCCACCCGTGGATGCTCCGATATCGGCGCAGTCGAGTCCGGAGGGATCGATCTCGAAGTGATCGAGCGCCCCGGCGAGCTTCATCCCGCCGCGGCCGACCCAGGGATGCTCGAGCTCCTGCACCTCGAGGCGGTCGTCCCCCTGGACGCTCGAGCCGGGCTTCTCGGCGAACTGGCCGTTCAGAAGAACGCGCCGCGCCATGATGAGGGCCTGGGCGCGAGCCCGGGTCGGAACCAGGCCTCGCTCGACCAGCGCGACGTCGAGTCTCGTGCGTGAAGCGCGCGCAGACACGCCGGTCGTCTCAGGCCGTCGAGGCCCGCTGGCCCGCGGCGGCGCCGACGAGGGCACGGAGGCGGGTCGCGATGCCGTCGGCGTGAAGATCGTACTGGGCGCGCAGAGTCTCCTGAACGCCGTGCGAGACGTACTCGTCAGGGATGCCGATTCTCTGCAGTTCGAATCCCCTCAGGCCGAGCTCTTCGCAGCGCTCGAGGATCGCCGAGCCGAACCCGCCTGCGAGCGACCCCTCCTCGACCGTGAGGATCTTCGCTCCCGGTTTGCAGAACTTCCGGATCAGGTCATCGTCCAGCGGTTTGATGAATCGCGCGTTGACTACGGCGACGCGGATGCCTTCCTTCTCCAGAGCCGTTGCGGCGTGAACCGCCGGCCAGACTTCGTTGCCGATCGCGAAGACGACGGCGTCCTTCCCGTCCCGCATGATCTCTCCCTTGCCGATCGGGAGGCTTTTCATCTCCGGTTCCATCACGACACCTTCACCCGCGCCGCGGGGATAACGGAGAGAAGTCGGGTGCCCGCTCTCGAAGGCCGTCTTGAGCATGTGCCGAAGCTCGTTCTCGTCCTTCGGAGCCATGCAGATCATGTTCGGGAAGACCCGCAGGTAGGCCATGTCGTAGATGCCGTGGTGAGTCGGCCCGTCCGCGCCGGCGATGCCGGCCCGGTCGAGGGCGAAAACCACGGGAAGATCCATGATCGTCACGTCGTGAAACACCTGATCGAAGGCCCGCTGGAGGAACGTGGAGTAGATGGCGGCGACGGGCTTCATCCCCTGGGTCGCCATTCCGCCGCTGAAGGTGATCGCGTGCTCCTCGGCGATCCCGACGTCGAACATCCGGTCCGGATAGATCTTCGCGAACTTGTCGAGGCCCGTTCCCTCGGGCATCGCTCCCGTGATTGCGACGATCCGCTCGTCCTTTTGGGCGAGCTCGATCAGCGCTTGCGAGAACACAGCCGTGTAGCTCGGCGGCGAAACCTTGTCGCTCTTTTTCACCTCGCCCGACAGGATGTCGAACGGGGTGACGCCGTGCGACCAGATCGGCTTCGCCTCGGCCGGGGTGTAGCCCTTCCCCTTCTTCGTGATGACGTGAACGAGGATCGGGCCCTCATGGTCGCGATACTTCTCGAAAAGGTCGAGGAGCAGGTTCAGGTCGTGACCGTCGTACGGGCCGATGTACTTGATGCCGAGCTCCTCGAACAGGAGTCCGGGGACGACCATGTGCTTGAGGACTTCCTCGACGTCCGAGGCCATGTCGTGGATCTTCGTTCCCACGACCGGAATCCGCTCCATCACGCGCTTCGCTACGTCCTTGAGGGCGTGGTACTTCTGCCCCTTGATGATCTGGTTCAGGTATCCCGAGATCGCTCCGACGTTCGTCGAGATCGACATGTCGTTGTCGTTCAGGATGATCATCAGATCGCGCTTGAGATGACCGACCTGGTTCAGCCCTTCGAGCGCGAGCCCACCCGAGAGCGCCCCGTCACCGATGACGGCCACGACCCGGTAGTCGTTGTCGGAGAAATCACGCGCGACGGCGATGCCGAGAGCCGCCGAGATCGAGGTCGAGGCGTGCCCCGCGTTGAATACGTCGTAGATCGACTCCTCGCGCTTGCAGAAACCCGAGATCCCGTTGTGCTGACGGATCGTGTGGAACCGGTCGCGCCGACCCGTGATCAGCTTGTGGGGATAGGACTGGTGACCGGTATCGAACACGATCTGGTCGAGCGGAGTGTTGAAGGCGTAGTGGAGAGCCAGCGTCAGCTCGACCACGCCGAGGTTGCCGCCGAAATGTCCTCCCAGCTGGGAGACCACGTCGATCACCTGGTCGCGGATTTCCTGAGCGACCTGGGGAAGCTGTGCGCGATCCAGCTTGCGCAGATCATGGGGGGTATCGATTGAGTCGAGCAGTCTTACCATCAGGTCCTCGCCCGAAAAGCGGGCTCTGCCGCTAGGAGCGGCGTGCGCCAATGTAACGCGCCAGGGGCACCAGATACTCCGGGCGGCCGATCATAGCAGCACTCTCCTCGGCCGCTTTTACAAGCTCCTCCACCCTCGCCCGAGCGGCTTCGATGCCCAGAAGGGAGGGCCAGGTGAGCTTTCCCTGGGCGACGTCCTTGCCGGCGGTCTTCCCCAGCGTCTCGGCGGACCCCTCGACGTCCAGAAGGTCGTCGACGATCTGGAAAGCCAGTCCGATCGCCTCTCCATACGCGCGGAGATGACCGAGCGTAGCTTCGCTGGCGCCTGCCAGCACGCCGCCGAGCTCGAGGGATGCGGTCAGGAGGCGGCCGGTCTTGTTGCGATGGATGAATGCGAGCTCGTCCATGAGCACCGCCCGGTCCTGGGTCCGGGTCTCGAGCGACTCGGCCTCGAGATCGGCGACCTGTCCGCCGATCATCCCGGAGGCGTCGACCGCGCGGGCCACGAGTCGAGCGGCCAGCAGTTGGCCCTTCGGGTCGACCCCGGCGACGGGTTCGGTCAGCCAGCAGAACGCCTCGGTCAGAAGGGCGTCGCCGGCGAGGATCGCCATCGCCTCGCCGAACACGACGTGGGTGGTCTTCCGTCCGCGGCGGAGGTCGTCGTCGTCGAGCGAAGGGAGGTCGTCGTGGACCAGAGAGTACGTGTGAATGAGCTCGAGCGCGCAAATGGGACGGAGAAGGGGGGTGGGATCGGCCCCGCAGGCGTCGGCTGCAGCGATCGCCAGAATGGGCCTCAGGCGCTTCCCGCCGCCGAGAACCGCGTAGCGCATCGCCTCGTGAATCACGGCGGGGCGGCGGTCGGCCGGCGGCATTTCCCGGTCGATGGTCTGCTCGATCTGTGAGCGCCATCGCTCGAGCTGGGTCTTCAGGTCGGGGGACATGATTCAGGGAAGCTCGGGGCTCGGGAGTCCGGGGACCTCGTCGTCTTCGTCGAGGGTGGACGGCTCGCCCGCGAATGGCTCCGTGACGGGCTCGCCCCGGGCGTCGGAGAGGATGAGCTCGATCTTCTTCTCGACCTCCTCGAGCTTCTGATGGCAGAAGCGGGAAAGACCGATCCCTTCCTCGAAAAGTTTCAGCGAATCGTCGAGCGAGAGCTCTTCACCCTCGAGTCTCTGGACGATCTTCTCGAGCTGCTGGAAGGCCTTCTCGAAGTCGTTGGAACGTGGTTTCGCCATCGGTCCTCGATGATCTCACAACCTGCGGAAAGTGTGACCTAGGACTCCTCTTCGTGTCCGGGAGTGGGCCATAGGGACTCGACTCCAAGGGTCCGGCCGTCGACCGTGCACTGGAGGCGCCCCTTTCGAACCTGCACTTCGATCGGCTCGCCGATCGCGACGGTGGTCGCGTCCTGAATCGGACGCCGGCCGCGGCGGAGCGAGAAGGCGATCGCGTAGCCGCGGCCTAGAACCGACAGGGGCGACACGGCCTGCAGAGTATTGACGGTGGACTCGAGCTTGAGGCGGGAGCCGGCGACGTTTCCGCGGGCAGCGACGGCGAGCCGCTCTCCAACAAGCGCCAGATAGCGCTTCCGGTTGGCGAGGGCCAGCCGGCCGGGAAAGCGGGCCAGCGGCTCCCGGACGGCGTCGAGCCTTCGCCTGAGAACGCGGGCGTGGCCATCCAGCACGCGGAAGAGGGAGACGCGTTTCTGCTGAAGGTCCTGACGCCGGCGGCGAATGCGGGCCGGGACGCGACCGATGCCGTCGGTCGAGGAGAGATGTCTCAGCTCCGACCGGTAGTGGCGGACTCGCCGGTCGATCACGTACCGAACCCTGCGCACCGCGCCGTCGATCTGATCGCAGATCTCGGCTTTTGCCCGGACGACGATCTCCGCGGCTGCCGAGGGAGTCGGCGCCCGGAGATCGGCGACGAAATCACAGATCGTGAAGTCGACTTCGTGACCGACTCCGGAGATCGTGGGGATCACACAGTCGGCGAGTGCCCGCGCGACGATCTCCTCGTTGAAAGGCCAAAGATCCTCGATCGATCCTCCACCCCGGGAGATGATCACGACGTCGTGGCGATCCCATCGCGAAAGGTTCCGGATTGCGGCCGCGATCTCCCCCGCTGCGGCCGTTCCCTGAACCCGTACGGGATAGATCTGAATCTCGAGGCCGGAGAATCGGCGCCCGATGACATGGAGGATGTCGCGGATCGCGGCGCCGGTCGGCGAGGTCACGATCGCGATCCTCTGCGGCAACATCGGAATCGCCCTCTTCCGCGCGGCATCGAACAGCCCCTCGGCGGCCAGTTTCGCTTTGAGTTGCTCGAACGCGAGCTGGAGCGCTCCGATCCCGGCCGGCTCCGCCGTGTCCGCCATCAGCTGAAACGAGCCGCGTGCCTCGTAAATGTTGAGCCGCCCCCGGAGCAGAAGCTTCTGACCGCTCTCGATCCGGAATCGGAGCTGGCGGGCCCACATGCCGAACATCACGACCGAGAGCTGCGCCTTCTCGTCCTTGATCGAAAAATAGAGGTGGCCGGGCGTGGAGCGCGTGAGGTTCGAGACTTCTCCCTCGACCCAGACCTCGCGAAACCTGGAGGAGAGCTCCGTGTTGACCGATGCAATCAGCTCGGCGACGCTCCATACCCGGCGTTCGCGTTCCGGGCGGGAAGGGGAGTCGCTCATCGGGAGAGTCTGTAACGCGGGCAAGTGGGAGTCAATGCAGGCGGCCGGGGCGGCGTCACCCGATTCTCCGGCTGCGGCCCGGACCTGCAGGTCCCAGCCACGCTCTCACTCGCCCCAGCTCGTCAGCAGCGCCCGCGCCATCTCCTTCGCATCCGCGTCCTCTACGGTGTGTGTCGGATCGAGCGGCGCCTGAATCACGTTCTTGAGCAGGGCGATCGCCTCGGGCTTGTCGGCTCTGCCGTTCGACGCCAGCGCCTCCGCGAGAAAGACCTTCGTCAGGTTGTCCCCGGCTCCTCCCTCCAGCGATGCCCGAAGATGCTCAATTGCCCTGGCATCCGAGGCCCATCCCGTGACGAAAGGAATGCGGGGAGTCTGGTTGTGCAGACGACCGAGGACGCGATCACCGCCGCCGTTCTCGATCGCCGGGTCGATGAGCACGGCGAGAGTTGCTTCGCGCAGAATGCGGTCCGCAGCACCCTGGCGGACCGCCGCGATCTTCCCGAATACCTGCGCCCACTCACCCCAGGCAACTGCGTCCCAGTAGAGGAACTCGCCGGCGTGCGGAATCGATCGCAGCGCGGCGGCGACGGCCGCCTCTTTCCCCTTCTTCACCGAACCGGCCTTCTTTGCCGCGAGAGCGCGGTCGAGCTGCGCGACTCCCGCCTCTCCGACCTGGCGGGCCTGGTCGAAGATCACCCGTTTCTGCTCCGTCTGCTGAGCGACATAGGAACCTTTGAAACGAAGGGCGCGCATCAGTTTCCAGCGCAGCTCCAGGTTCTCGGGATCGTCGTGAAGAGCGGCGCCGTAGGTGTTGATCACCGCGTCGATGGGCTCGAAGGCGGCGCGCGATCCCTGTGCGCCATCCGCCCGAAGCAGCCAGAGGCGATCTCCCTCGGCCGGCTGTCCAAGAAGCGGCGCGACGAAGGAGAAGAAAAGCACGAGAGCTGCCGTGAGGCGTAAGGTCATCTGGGGTCCCCGTTCCGGATTGGATGCGTCGATGATGTCATGAGGCGCAGTCGAACCGTTGAACGAGCCTCTCCGAGCCGGGATTCCGCCGGGCTCGCGCGGTGGGGCCGCGACCCCGGATAGAATCCATCCCGTGAAAGTCGCATTCTTTGGAACGCCCGAGTTCGCTGTCCCATCCCTGAAGGCGATTCTCGAATCGACGCACGAAGTTGTTCTCGTGGTGGCCCAACCCGATCGTCCCGCGGGTCGTGGGATGAAGCTTCGGAAGCCGCCCGTCGCGGAACTGGCAATCGAACTGGGGATTCCGCTGGTTCAGCCGCCTCGCATTCGCAACGAGGAGATGCTCGAGACGATTCGCGCGAGCGGGTGCGAGCTGGCGGTGGTCGTCGCATACGGGAAGATTCTTCCGGCGGCTCTTCTGGAGATCCCTCCGCGCGGTTTCATCAATGTTCACGCGTCGCTGCTGCCGAAGTACCGGGGTGCGGCGCCGATCCAGCGTGCGATCGAAAGCGGGGAGCGGATGACGGGTGTCACGATCATGCGGATCGACGAGGAGCTCGATCACGGGCCGATGTTCGCGAAGGCCGAGGTGGCCATCGGGCCTGACGAGAGGGCACCTTCGGTCGCCGCGCGGCTCGCCGGGGCGGGTGGGCGCATTCTCGTGGAGCAACTCGACCGGATCGAAGCGGGGACCGCGGTGGAAACGCCGCAGGACCACGCGGCCGCGACTCATGCGGCGAAGATCGAGAAAGGCGAGGGGCGTGTCGACTGGAAGGCGTCCGCGAGAACGCTTTACGACCGGTTTCGAGCTTTCGATCCCTGGCCGGGCCTTTACGCGGAGCTTCGGGGCGAGATCGTGAAGCTCACGGAGATCGCCCCGGTCGACGAGCGGGGGGAGCCCGGGATCCTGCTTCGGGCCGGCGAGGATGCGATGGTGGGGTGCGGAGAAGGGGCACTCCGGCTCCGGCTTCTGCAGCGACCCGGCAAGCGGCCGGCGCACGGGGCGGACGTGCTGCGTGGGTTCGGAATCGGCCCCGGAGATGCGCTTTCATGAACGAGCGTGAGAAAGCGTGGCTCGCGCTCAGGCGGATCGAGCGAACCGAGGCGCGCGCGGACTTCGCCATCGAGGCTGAGGTTGGGGATGAGCGCGAGCGTGGGTTTCTTCGCACGGTCGTTCTCGGAGCGCTGCGGAATCGGAGCAAGCTCGACTACCTGATCGAGAAGCTGGCGAAGAGGAACGTCGAATCGCTCGACCCGGACGTATCGACGCTTCTCAGAACGGCGCTCTACGAGCTTTACGAGATGAGGTCTCCCGCCTATGCGGTGGTCAACGAAGCAGCCGGAATCGCAGCGAGGCGTTTCCCCAGGGCGAAAGGGTTCGTGAACGGGGTGCTCCGCACCGCGAGCCGAACGCCGCTCGAGTCGCTTCTGCCGGAGGATGACTCGCCGCGATCGATCTCGGTGCGGACGGGACATCCCGAGTGGCTGCTCCGAAGGTGGATCACCCACTTCGGCGCCGATCGCGCCACGAAGATCGCCGAGGCCGACCAGGAGGCGTCATGGCCGGACCTGCTCGTGAATACCGAGCGGATCTCGCTCGACGACGCCGAGTTGCTGCTCGAGTCGAAGGGGATCGAGCACATCCGGTCACCGTTCGGAATTCCGGTGCTTCGACTTCGCACGTCGACGGTTCCGGTCGCCGAAGAAATCGGAAAGGGGCTGTTCCACGCAATGGACGAGGGGAGCGTTCTGGTTGCTCACCTCATCCACGAGGGATCTTCGGTTGCGGATCTGGCGGCGGCGCCTGGGGGGAAAACGATCGTCCTGGGGATGAGGAAATGCCGCGTGACGGCGTGCGACGTCTCGATCGCACGACTGATGACACTGCGCGCTGCCGCGAGACGGTTTCTGAATCAGCCGCCGCCCATCGTCGTGGCCGACGCGACGCAAGTTCCCTTCAGGGTGCGTTTTGACGCTGTGCTGCTCGACGCCCCCTGCAGCGCGACGGGCACACTGAGGAAAAATCCGGAAGCGCGCTGGCGAACGGGAGAGGCGGACCTGACTCGTTACGCAGAAGCGCAGCTCGCGATGCTCAGTGCGTCGGCCTCGATCGCCGGAAGCGAGATCCTCTACTCCACCTGTTCACTCGAGCCGGAGGAGAATCGGGAGGTCGTCGCCAGGTTTCTCGAAACGAACCGCGACTTCGTACGCGGTCCGTTGATCGAGAGAGTTCCTCCCATGCTCCGGCCGGCCGTCGAAGAGAGCGAGCTCTCGCTCACTCCGGAGTATGGAACTGATGGGTTCACGGTGACCCTTCTGACCCGGGTGAATTGAGTCCGAGAGGACCGAAAAGGGTCCGAAACCGAACGCGTCGGCGCGAGTGCTGAATCGCTCTCAAAACCGCATAAAATCGCGGAAATCTGCGGATTTCTCGTTGACAATCACCACTCGTTCTCTTAGATTGCTCCTCGAGTCCGCACGACACTTCATCGTTTCATCAGGAGGATGTTTTATGGCAGGAAAAGCTGACCTCGTCAGCGCGATCGCGGAGCAGGCGGGAATCTCGAAAAAAGAGGCCACCGCTGCCTATGACGCGTTCGTCGAATACATCGCCGAGACATGCCAGAGCGGCGAGCGTTGTTCCGTCCCGGGGCTTGGAAGCTTCACCGTGAGTGAGCGCAAGGCCCGCACCGGCCGCAACCCGCGAACCAACGAGACCATTCAGATTCCGGCCAGCCGCAACGTTCGTTTCAAGGCCGGGAAGGATCTCAAGACTTCCCTCAACACCAAGAAGCGCGGCCGCAAGTAATTCAAAGTTTTTTCTCGGCAGAAAGAGACGCTCTCGTTATCGAGAGCGTCTTTTTTTTGAAGTGATGGGGCATCCTGCCATTCTGAGATCCTTCGGTCGCGCTCACCGGTGTCGCCGGTCGATACGGATGCGCGGCGCTCCCTCAGGATGACGGCGCACAAGGGTCATCAGCCGTTACGCGAGCCAGGGCCGCGGTACGAACACCTTCTCGTACAGTCCGATCGCGTATCGATCCGTCATCCCCGCGATGAAGTCCAGCGTGAGGCGGTCCACCGGCTCTCCCGACTCCATGTCGAGGTATTTTTCGGGATGCGAGTGGACGTGCTCGAAAAGGGCCGTCAGCATCGCCTGTGCTTTTTCGAACTCATCGCGGACTGCGGGCGTCAGATACATGTTCTCGAACATGAATGTCCGCAGATCCTCGAGTGCGCCATAAACCTCGGGCGTCATCGAGATCTGTTCGTAATCGGTGGCCAGCGTCGCGTCGATGACGTCCTTCACCATCGTCGCAATCCGCGCGTTCGGCTTCTGCCCGAGAACTTTTCTGACTCCCTTCGGGAGATCCCGTTCTCTGAGCAATCCCGCTCGGATGCCGTCGTCGATGTCGTGGTTGACGTAAGCGATGATGTCCGAGATTCGCACGATGTCACCCTCGAGCGTCAGCGCCCTCGCTTTCGGGCGCCGTCTCAACAGTTCGCCCTTCTCCCCTTTCGAATGCTTCAGGATCCCGTCCCTGACTTCGATCGTGAGATTCAAGCCCCGTCCGTCGTTCTCCAGCTTCTCCACCACGCGGACGGACTGCCGGTAGTGGTTGAACCCGCCGCGGACGAGTTTGTTCAGCGCCGCTTCTCCCGCGTGGCCGAACGGGCTGTGCCCGAGATCGTGTCCGAGCCCGATCGCTTCGGTCAGCACCTCGTTGAGCCGCAGCGCCTTCGCGATCGTTCGCGCGATCTGAGTCACTTCCAGAACATGCGTCAGCCGCGTGCGGTAATGATCCCCCTCGGGAGCCAGGAACACCTGCGTCTTGTGCTTCAGTCTGCGGAACGCCTTGCTGTGGATGATCCGGTCGCGGTCGCGCTGGTACGAGGGGCGAATGTCGTCTTCCCGCTCCCGCACGTCCCGTCCGCGCGTTTCCGCGCTCCTCGCCGCCTGCGGGACCATGGTCTGTTCTTCGAGCTGCTCGAGCATCTTCCGGATCTTCATGGGGGAGCCATTCTAGTCCCGCCCCCGGCCGATCGTAGAGCTCTGGTGCGGAGAGACTGCCCGGACCCCAGCATCTTGTAGTCGGCAGGAACCGGGCGGCTGCGTCCCGGGTCCGGGTCTACGATTGGTGGAGATCGGGAAAGCGTGGCCGACCTTCAGGGCGGTAGAATCGCCGGATGAATGAGTTCGAGGGAAAAACCATCCTGATCGTCGGCGCCTCGAGCGGCATCGGGCGGCGGGCCGCCGAGAGATTTCTCGCTGCCGGCGCGCGGGTCGGAGCGATGGCCCGGCGGGAGGGGGCCCTGCGCGAGCTCGCCGCGGGGAGTGATCGCGCGCTCGTGCTTCCCGGGGACGCTTCTCGCTCGGAAGACGTCGAGCGGTGCGTCGCGGCGCTCGAGGCGCGCTTCGGCCCTGCCGAGATCCTTCTCACCTCCCCCGGTCTGGTCGATCCCCGGCCGATCGTCGAAACGAGCGATGCGCAGTGGGAGGCGTCGATCGCGGCGAACCTTCACGCGGTGTTCCGCCCGGTTCGTCGCGTGTTGCCGGCGATGCTCGAGCGAGGCCGCGGAGCGATCGTCCTCGTCGCTTCGATCTCCGGAGTCTCGGGCTCGAGCAAATTTCCGGGCCTTGTCCCCTACGCGGCCTCGAAAGCGGCCGTCATCGGTTTTGCAGAGGCACTGGCTGCCGAGGTCGGCCCGCGCGGTGTGCGCGTGAACGCACTCAGCCCCGGGTCGGTCGATACCGAGATGCTGCGAGCCGCCGCCCCCGATGCAGTTCCCGTGATGACGACCGATGAGGTCGCCGAGGCGATTCTCTTCCTTTCTTCCGAGCGTTCCCGCCCGATCCAGGGGCAGAATCTCCATCTCTATGGTCCCTGACGAGAACCATCTGCGCCCCACCTTCGCCGAGATCGATCTCGAGGCGTTCGATCGCAACGTCGATGCGGTCAGGGCGATGCTTCCGCACGCTTCGAAGATGATCGCCGTCGTGAAGGCCGAAGCCTACGGTCATGGAGCGGTGCCGCTGGCTCTCCGGTGCGAGGATCGGGTCTCGGGCTTCGCGGTGGCTCTTATCGAAGAAGCGGAGGCGCTTGCCGACGCGGGGATTCGCGCTCCGATTATGATTCTCGGTCCGTTGACGGCGCCCCAGTTCGACCGCTGCTTCGAACGGGGATTTCTCCCCGGCATGATCGGTCCGGAGGAACTGGCCGTCTTTGCAGCTCGCGCCCGCGCGAGCTCCTGGCAGGGAGAGATCCACCTCAAGCTCGACAGCGGCATGGGAAGGATGGGCTTTCTTCCGGAGGACCTGGACGGGGCCGCCGCGACTCTCGGGCAGTTACCCGGCGTTCGCGTCGCAGGGATTTACACGCACTTCGCGAATGCGTCCGCCCCGGCCGACTCCTACACGCAACGCCAGACCGAGCGATTCGAGTCGATGCTCGCCAGGCTCCGCGACCAGGGAGTCGAGGCGCCGCTCCACCACGTTGCCAACAGCGCGGCGATTGCGCGGGGGCTCGTGAAACCGGGCGATTGGGTACGGGCGGGAATCATCCTCTACGGGGCTGAGCCTCTGGACACGGGGGGGGCGCGGCTCTCGCCTCTGATGCGCTGGACGACCCGAATCGCCAGACTGAAGAGGGTGCCCGCGGGGGCCCCGATCGGTTACGGCTGTACGTGGAGAGCCCCTCGCGAGAGCCGGATCGCAACGCTGCCGGTGGGGTATGCCGACGGCTACAGCCGCAACTTATCGAACCGGGCCGAAGTGCTCGTCCGCGGGATGCGGGCGCCCGTGGTGGGGAGAGTATCGATGGATCTGGTGACGGTCGACGTCACGGAGATCCCCGACGCTCACACGGGGGACGAAGTCGTCCTGCTCGGACGTCAGGGGGAGCAGGAGATTCCTGCGGAGGAGCTCGCGGTCCTCCTGAACACGATCTCCTACGAGATTCTCTGCGGGGTTGGACGACGAGTGCCGCGGGTCTGGATCGAATCGGGGCGGAGGACCGTGGCGCCCGCCTGAGTGGGCGGGCTCTCCAGAGCCCGGAATCCCCAGGGAGAGATAGGACCGATAGGACGTATAGGACAAACTAGTCCCTCGCTGCGTTCAGCAGACCGCCCTTTCACACGGTACAATCGCGCCGGCCGCATGCACACTCTCACCCGCATATTCGAGCCATTCGGCGATCTCTTCTTCAGGCTGTTCGAGGAGACCGGGCGATGGTTCCAGATGCTCCAGCGGACATTCGTCTGGACTTTCCGGCCGCCTTTCGAGATTCGGGAATGGCTCCGCCAGATGGTTCGTCTCGGCATCGACTCCATCCCGGTCGTCGCGCTGACGACGATGTTCACGGGGATGGTCATGGCGCTGCAGACCTTCGAAGGATTTCGGCGCGTCCACGCGGAGAACTTCGTGGCGAGTGTCGTCTCCCTGGCGATGGTGCGGGAGCTTTCGCCCGTTCTGGTCGGTCTCATGGTGGCGGGCCGCGTCGGATCGTCGATGGCGGCCGAGATCGGCACGATGCGGGTCACCGAGCAGCTCGACGCGCTCGAGGCGCTCGCGACGGATCCGGTCCACTACCTCTTCGTCCCCCGCGTGATAGCCGGCATCGTGATGCTCCCTTTCCTCACGCTGCTCGGCGACGCGATCGGAATCGGCGGCGGTTACCTGGTCGCGGTGAAGCTCCTGGGTGCGAATTCGCTCGTGTATGACCAGAACACCTGGATGTTTCTCGATCTGAAGGACATCTGGAGCGGTCTGGTGAAAGCCGCCGTTTTCGGCCTGATCCTGACGCTGACGGGCTGCCTGAAGGGGTACTACACCACGGGCGGCGCCGAGGGCGTCGGCCGCGCGACCACCTCGGCCGTGGTCACCGGCTCGCTTCTGATCCTGCTCAGCGATTTCTTCCTCACGAAAGTGCTTTTCTGATGGTCCAGCGGACTCCGCACTACCAGGAAACGATCCTGCTCCGGCTGATGGACCTCCACAAGTCCTTCGGACCGATTCAGGTCCTGAAGGGGCTTTCGCTCGACATTCACCAGGGAGAGTCGGTCGTAATCGTCGGGGGCTCGGGAACGGGCAAGAGCGTGACGCTCAAGAACATCATCGGACTGATGTGCCCGGATCGGGGCCACGTCCTTGTCGATGGCGAAGACGTCTGTCACATGCGGCCGCGCGAGTTGAACGTGATGCGTCGCCGCTTCGGGATGAGCTTCCAGGAGGGCGCTCTCTTCGATTCGATGTCCGTCTTCGAGAACGTCGCGTTCCCATTGCGGCGGCACACGAAGATGACCGAGAAGGAGATCGAGGCGCGGGTCGAGGAATGTCTGGAGCAAGTGAACCTCTACGGCGTGTCGGACAAGCGCCCCTCGGAGCTCTCGGGCGGAATGCGGCGCAGGGTCGGGTTCGCCCGGGCGTACTCCCTCGCGCCGGAGATTCTGCTCTTCGACGAGCCGACGACGGGACTCGATCCGGTGATGAGCGACGTGGTGGCCGACCTGATCATCGAAATGGACGACAAGCTCGGCGCGACGGCGATCACGATTACGCACGACCTGAAAGTGGCGTTCAAGATCGCCGACAAGGTGGCGATGATCCACGACGGACGGATCATCGAACAGGGCCCCCCCGAGGAGTTCGAGAAGAGCACCAACCCGATCGTCCGGCAGTTCGTGGAGGGCCGCGCCGACGGGCCGCTCACGGATTAAAGGCAGGGGCTAGGGACTAGGGGTCAGGGGCCAGGGAAGAGCAACGGCCTGAGCGAGCGCCGCGCGGAGGGCTCGATTTCACGGTGGCCGTGTGCGCGAGTGAAGGTCTCAAAATGGCAGGATCGCGGCCCTTGCCAGTCGCCGGCTCAACACGATCTTCGTATCTGGAGATCCCTCGCTCGCGCTCACCAGTGGCGCGACGTCACGGTTTCACAGCCTCTCAGGATGACGGGGGTTGGTTTTGCCTTTCCTAGCCCCTAGCCCCTAGCCCCTGGCCCCTGGCCCCTAGCCCCTAGCCCCTAGTTTTTCTCGCTATCGCGAACACGAATCCATCCTTCAGTCGCGCCGTCTCGATCGATCCCCGGCTGAGCGGATCCGCGTACTTCAGCAGGAGTCCATCGGAGCGCTCTTCCACGAGCTCGATCTTCACCCCCCGGTACCAGCCGGGCATTGCGTGAAGCTTGTATCCGGCCTCTTTGGCGCACCAGAGATGGATGAGCGGATCGGCGAGACTCATTCCGCGCCAGATCTCGAGCTCATCGTCGTTGAGAAAGAACTTCGTCGAGCGGTCCTTCATCGGGCGAACGAGTTGAAGGTCGATCCCGATGCGCCTCGGTGAGATCGCCGCAGCGCCCGCACCGTCCGAGTGGGTGATCGAGACGCCGACCGGGGACTCTTCGCCGTGGATGGTCAGCGCAGGTCGGCGGTAGGCGCTGGCGACCGTGCAGTCGGTGAGCGAATGGCAGAGGCCCGTTTCGACCGCCAGTAGTTTGGCCGCCATCCGGCTCGCGGCCCATTCCCGGCGGCGCTTCTCCCGCCGGAACGAGGCAATACGCGCGTGCTCCGCCTCTGAAAAACTCTGCGCCAGATCGGTCTCGTCGACCGAGGCGACGACGGCGGCCATGCTTCTCCAGGACTCAGGGACGTCGATTCGGATCATTCGTCGCCGGAAATGCCTCGAGCACCTGATGAATTCCTCGCGTCGCGTCCACGACCGAAGCCCAGGCGCCGATCCTCCCCCGGACCGGCGTCGCGTGGATCACGGTTCCCCCCTCGATGGGCACCCCCAGATGCGAGGCGGCGTCGACCAGGATCCAGGAGTCCTCCTCGGCGATCTGATGCTGGACCGGGAGACCGATCACTTCTCCCGACTCCGTGGTGGCGTGGATGCGCACGATCGCCGGCCGCGTCCCGAAATTCACCACCCCGATATTGACTCTCCTCGGCCAGGTGCCGTCGGCACCGATGATGAGGAGCTCCTCGCGCTCGCCGCCTTCCTCGACGGCCTGTGTGGCGTGCAGGGGAGATGTGCGGGTTCCGCTTCCTGGACGCGACGAGTCGCGGGTCTCGATGAAGAGGGCGGGGCGGTTCCCGATCGGATATTCGATCCACAGCGAGCCGACACTCTGATCGAATCCGAAAAGCGTGGCCGAGAAGCTCTCGAATCGCTCCAGCCGCCCGGGAGCGACGACGCGCAAGCGGTCGGCGCTCCCCCCGCTTCCCGAAAATCTCAGCCTCAGCTCCACGGCGACGTCGCCCTGGTTGTGCACGAGCAGGTCGGAGACCCACTCGGCGTCGTTCGCTCCCCGGACTGTCCCAACGGCAGGGAACACGACCCGCTCGGTGTTGGCGTCGATCAACTCCGCGTCCGGCAGATGGATCGCCTCGAGCCAGGTGGAGACCGGTGCGCGCACCGGCCGCTCCCGGGGAGTCCAGAGCTCGACTCCTCGAATGGTTCGTCGAAACTCATAGTTCGCGTCGATCCACGCGGCGATCGCCTGGGCGCGCACCTCGTTGCGGATGCCGTCGAACCGGTCGAGTCCAGTCGGCGACCCGCGAAGAACGACGGCCGGCCGCGACCGCTCGAGGTCGCGGATCGTCTCGGCCTGGAAGCGCGGCGGCGAGAGAATCGGCACCTGGTAGAAGCGAGTCGGATTCCGGCGATCCGCGTAGAAATAGAGCGCCGGCTGATTCGAAAAGTCGAAGATCGACTCATCTCCGCCGGATAGCAGGCGAACCTCTCGGCTGACCGCCGAGATGCGCTCTTTCGTCTCCGCCACGTGCGCTTCCAGCTCGGCTCCCCCGAGCCGCGCGCGATAGCTGGTCAGCCACCGGAGGCGCAATTCCACGAGGTCGGGGATCCAGAGGGTTGCCCCGAGCATCGAGACCAGAACGAGAGAGAGCGTGACGAGAAGAACGCGCTCCGAGCCTCTCCCCTCGTGCCAGTGCTGCGAGGCGGACCGAAACAGCATCGTTCCGAGGACGACGAGAATCGGTGAGATGAGAAAAGCCGAGAAGTACTGATGGGGGAAGTCGGCTCGACCGAGCGCGCTCCGCTGGGTAACCAGCGCCAGAGCGGTGATCGCCAGCAGACCCAGCTCGAGGTTGCCGATGGTCCGCCGGTAGAAACGGTGGACCAGAACCCCGATCGCCGCGGCGATCACGATCGGGTTGAGGATGAAACGGATACCCTCGCCGAGGAGAAACCCGAGCAGCTTCCTGAGGCTGAACTCATTCTTGAACTGAGCGCCGTAATCGGGAAACGGAAGCGACCAGACCGGATCGATGAATCGCGGGACGTCGATGAAAGAAACCCGCAGGAAGTCGCCGAACACACCAGCCGCGGCGAGGCCGATGCAGAAGGGAGCGATTCCGGCCGCGACGCCGCCGGCCCAGGCAACCGGAAGGAGCCAGAGCCTTCCCTTCTCCCCGGTTCGAACCCGCCAGATCGTCAGTACCGCGAGCGCGATCGCGGAGCCGCCGAGGGTGTAGAGCCCGATGTCGAAGCTGAGGAAGAGCGCGAAACCGCCGAGGGCGCCCGTGAGCGCCGCCATCCATCCATTTCGACGTCGCAACGCCGCTACGAGCGCGGCTGCGGCGAGGATCTCCGGCAAGGCGCGAGGATTCTCGATGAACGTCGCGTAGCCGAGCATGACGACGAGCAACGCCAGGGGGAAGGACTCGAAAATGACGAGACCGAGAATCCAGAGCGCCGGAATCGTCGCGGCCGCGAGAACCGCGGCTCTCACGACGGCAACCTCCGCGCTCCGGCCGAAGATCGTCATGAGCCAGGCGTCGAGCATCCCGTCCTCGAGCAGCCCGTGAAGGACGAAGACGTCGCGGTAGGGAAGGTCTCCCCGCAGATAATCGGAGGCGGGGCCGAGCGATTCGCCCCTGTGGAACAGATCAACCCATTCCGACAGCTGGACCGTGGAAGCCCACCCTCCGACGAGCAGCAGGAGCGGGATCGCTACCCAACCGACCAGGGTCCGCACCCGGCGCCCGTTTGGTACCTCGGAGTCGCGCTTCAGGAGTTGGACGGTGATGTTCGCAGCCGAGACGAGCCAGATCGCAACGGCGGCGACGGCGCTTCCCTCCGTGAAAAGCGCGGCCAGTGGAAGGGCCAGCAGCGGGGAGGCGCCGACCGTGATGCGGGCGAAGCAGGTGTCGGCTGCTGTCCCTCGCATGGTCGACGTCAGCCGCGCGAGCAGGATCGCAAGCCCCTCGAACAGCGCCGCGAAGAAGGCGACGAAGAGAACCTCGAGAAAGAGCGTGCTGATGTGCGCGATCCACTTTCCGGTCGCGAGGTAGCGGAAAAGAATCCACGCCGCCGCCTCCGCCAGAAGCAAAGCGTGAAATGGCCCCATGCCGGGGCGAAAAATCTGGCGGATCCACCGCCGGCTTCTGTACAGCTGGAGCAATACGGGTCCCACGGCGGGGAGGACGGCGGGGAAGATCACCCCCCAGATCTCTTTCTGCGTTGCGAGAAAGAGCGCGGGCGCAGCGATCCATGGAAGCGAGAAGAGGAAGGCGGAGAGGAGCTTCTGGCTGCCGGGCTGAAGGTCTGGCGCGAGCCGGTCGTGCCACCACTCGAGCCCTCTTCGCAGGAGAATCGTGAGAATCGGGACCGCAATGAAGAACAACGCCGCCATCGCGTACTCGCTCGTCTTCGAGACGGAGTCGATTACGACTCGGCCGATCGCAACCGGGGGCTCTGGGTCGAGGTTGCGAAGAGGTTTGCGGAGCGTGAAGAAGAGCGAACAGGCGTAGGCGAAGGAAGCGATCCAGAAGAGACCACTCGCCAGCGCGTGGCTGAGTGAGCGGTGGTTCGGGCCCCCCTTCATGCCGCGAGTGTAGGGGAGAGGAGGAGGCGGCGCCAGCGTTAGGGACTAGGGGCTAGGGACTAGGGACTAGGGACTAGGGAAAAGCAACCGCAACCCCTCTGTCATTCTGAGCGAGCGCCGCGCTGAGTGAACGATTTACGGTCGCCGTGCCCGCGAGTGAAGGATCTCAAGATGGCAGGAGAGTTCAGATTCCTCCGGCGCTCGCTCGATGACAGGAGTTGCCGTTGATTTTCCTAGCCCCTAGCCCCTAGTCCCTAGTCCCTAGAGAAGCGATCGACGAGTGCGCGGGTGAGCGAGTGGATCGTCGCTTCCGGAGCTTCGATCGCAGGGTCCACGCCGTGAGAGCGGAGTGATTCGCTCGTCACCGGTCCGATCGAGGCGAGACGAATGTTCGAGATCACGTTCTTCCGCTCGTCCTCGGTGAGCTGCTCGAAGAAATTGTCGACCGTCGATGCGCTCGTGAACGTGATCGCGTCGATCCGGCCGGAGCCGAGCATCGACCCGAGCTGATCCCTCAGGCCCCGGCTGGGCCTGGTCTGATATGCCACCCCCAGGTCGACCACGGCTCCCCGGTGGCGGAGCTCCATGAGAAGGTCGTCCTTCCCGGCAAGGGCGCGAATGATCGCGATCCGCACGCCTTTCAGGTTCTCCGGAAAATGGGGGATGAGAGCTGCGGTCTGGAACTTCTCGGGCACGAGGTCCGGAATGATCCCGCGATTGTGAAGCGAAGTCGCCGTCGCATCGCCAACCGCGGCGATCCGGCACGACGCCAGTACGCGCAAATCTTTTCCGTGATGTCCCAGCCGCTCGAAGAAGGCTTCGACTCCGTTGCTGGAAGAAAAGACGATCCAGGAGTACGCGGAGACATTGTCGAGGACCCCGTCGAGCGATTCCCATGCTTCGGGAGGCCGGATCTCGATCATCGGGAACTGAACGACCGACGCACCTTCGTTCTCGAGAAGCTTCACCAGCCCCGAGGATTGGGCGCGCGCCCGCGTGACGACGATCGTCCGACCGAACAGCGGCTTCGACTCGAACCACGCGATCGATTCGTGGAGTCGAACGACCTCGCCGACCACGAGCAGCGACTGAGCGGACGGGTCGATCTCGCGGCTCAGCTCTCCGATCGTCCCGAGGGTTCCGGCGGTCGTTTTCTGCCGTCGCGTCGTCCCGTGGGAGACCACGGCCGCCGGGGCGGAGGGGTCCATCCCGGCCTCCTGGAGGCGGGAGGCCGTGGTTGCAACCGCGGCCGTTCCTCCGAGAAAGATCAGCGTACCGCGCAGGGCGGTCAGCGAGGGCCAGGAAATGCGCTCGAAGCCGGGGTCCTTCGTATTGACCAGCACGACCGTCGAGCCATCGAGCCGGTGCGTGACCGGAATTCCGGCATAGGCCGGAGCGGCGATCGCCGTGGAAACGCCCGGGACGATCTCGAACGGAACTCCCGCCTGCCGGAGCGTCTCGGCTTCTTCGCCCCCGCCGCTGAAAACGAACGGATCCCCGCTCTTGAGCCGGACGACGATCTTTCCCTTGCGCCCCTCCTCGACGATGAGTTGTTCGATGTCCTTCTCGGAAAGTTCCTTCTTGCCGCTCTTCCTCTTGGAGGGATCGAGGATGCGGGCATGCGAGCCGATCCGCGCAACGATGTCGGAGGAAACCTGGGAATCGAGAATGACGACATCGGCGGCGCGTAGAAGCTCGGCGGCGCGAAGTGTCAGCAGGCCGGGATCCCCGGGTCCGGAGCCGACCAGATAAACCTTGCCCGCGATGAGGGAGAGCTCATCGGAGCGGCGGGGGTGGGAGGGTCGGTCTTCGGATTCCATATTTGGCGCGTGTGGCTGGGGCCGGACCCCCATTCTCTACAAACTTAGGCGGGAAGCAAATCGACCTCAGCTGGTAGTGCGCGCGAGGATGTCCAGAGCCCCCGCATCGCGGAGGCCAGCGGCTACGTCGGAAATCAGCTCCTCGCGAGCCGAGCCGGACCTTTCCACGCGGATCGCCCCGCTACCATCGAGCTCGCTGATGAAGGCTCGTACGTCGATTCTTCCGTCGGAGACTCCGGCGTGGACGGCGATCGGGGAGTAGCAGTCGAGGCGCGTTTCGAACTCCTGAAGGATGCCGCGCTCGGTCAGGGCTGCGGTCTCGCTCGGAGGATGGTTGATTCGCCGGACGATCTCGATGACCTCGTCACGACCCTTCAGAACTTCGAGGCCGATGATCCCCTGCCCCGCGGCGGGAACCATCTCGTCGACGCCGAAGAATCCGGCAACCTGATCGAGCCATCCGAGGCGCGTGAGTCCGGCGCTGGCCAGGACGACCGCGTGGAAGGAACCGTCCCGTTGTCGCGAGATTCTCGTCTCGACGTTCCCACGCACACCCGCGACGCGCAGGTGGGGCCATCGGGAAAGAATCTGCGCCTGCCTTCGAGGCGAGCTCGTTCCGACCAGCGCTCCCTCGGGAAGAGTATCGAGCGAGGCGCCGTCGTGACGGATCCAGACGTCTCTCGCGTCCGCGCGCTCGAGAAAGCCGGCCAGCACGAACTCCTCGGGGATGATCGAGGGAACGTCCTTGAGGCTGTGCACGGCGAGATCGACGTGGCGGGAGAGAAGCGCTTCTTCGAGCTCCTTGATGAAAAGCCCCTTCCCGCCGATGGAAGCGAGAGGGACATCCTGCCGTCGGTCGCCCGTGGTCTTGATGACGACGATCTCGGGTTCAACGCCTGCATCGCGAAGAAGCCTCGAGAGCTCGTTTGCCTGCCAGAGAGCGAGTTGACTGCCGCGAGTTCCGATGCGGATCGATTTCATCGAAGGCCAAAGATCTTTCGAATGGTCTCGCGGATGACCTCTCCACTCTCGGGGCGATTGTCCGCGGCGGATTCCTTCAGGCGAAGGATCGGATAGTGGAGAACTTTGTTGATGATCCCGTTGGAGAGAGCCTCGACGGCGGCCCGCTGCTCGGGAGAGAGCGGTCCCAATTTCCTGAGGCATTTCTCCAGCTCGGCGGCTCGGAGATCCTCGAGTCTTTCGCGCAGTTCCAGGATCGTCGGAATCGCCTCCTGCGTGGCGAGGCGACCGAGGAACGTCTCGACCTCGCGGTCGATGATCGTTCCCGCGCCAGCCGCTTTCCCGAGGCGAATCTCGCGATTCGAATCGGCGATCTCTTTCAGGTCGTCGATGTTGTAGAGGTATGCGCCGGAGACCTGCGCGATCTCAGGGTCGATGTTCCTCGGAACCGAGAGGTCGACCAGGAAGAGGTCGCGATGCCGGCGGGCGTCCATCGATTCCTCGACCTCGTCCCTGCCGATCACGAAGTTGGACGAGGCCGTCGAAGCGATGACGATGTCGCAGCGCGAGAGCTCGGACCGCAGGCTGTCGAAGGGTACGACGTCGCCGCAGAAGCGCGACGCGAGCTCGCGAGCCCTCTCGGGAGAGCGATTCGCGACGAGGATCTCCTCGAGGCCCTGTCCTTTCAGATGCTGGGCCGTCAGCTCGCCGATCTTCCCGGCGCCCACCAGGAGGACGCGGAGGCCCTTGAGGTCGCCGAAGATCTTCTTGGCCAGTTCCACCGCCGCGTAGGGGATCGAGACCGCGTGCTCGCCGATACCCGTGTCAGTCCTGATCTTCTTGGCCACTCGAAGCGTGTGCTCGAACAGCTTGTGGAGGATGGGATCGAGGGTCTTTCTGGCTCTTGCGGCGTGGTATCCCTGGCGAACCTGACCCGCGATCTGCGGCTCGCCGACGATCATGGAATCGAGGCCCGAAGCGACGCGGAACAGGTGCCTTACCACGTCTCCCTCACGGAGGATGTAGAGGTGCCGTTCGAGCTCGCTGCGCTCCATGCGCGCGCGCTCGGCCTGTCGGTCCACGATCAGCCCCGCCGCCTCGTCTCCCTGGACCGAGCAGGCGATCTCGACTCGGTTGCAGGTGGAGATCACCACGACCCCTTCGACGCCGGGGAGGGCGTGCAGGAGGCTCAGCTCGTCGTCGAGCGCGTCTTCCTGCACACTCATCCGCTCGCGGACTTCGACCGGGGCGGTTTTGTGGTTCAGTCCGATCAGTACCAGCATCGAATCACTCGCCTCCGCTGCGGCCGCGGGTTTTTCGTGCCGTCCTACGCATGCTGGATCCCCAGGATGGACACTAAGATCGAGGCGAAAGCCACCGCCGCTATAACCAGGTTCTTGCGCGTCCGGTAGTTGCCCGAAAGGTGGGACTGCAGCAATGCGGCAAACATCAGCCATGCGACGAAAGCTCCGATTTCCTTGGCCCCCAGGCCGGAAGTCGACTCCGGAGTCATGTAGGACCAGATGAAACCCGTGAAAATACCGGCGGTGTAGATCGAGAAGCCGATGGCGAGCGCGCGGTAGCTGATCTGATCGCAGGCGCGGAGACTCGGAAGCCAGGCCGAGAGGGCGCTCTGCCGCTTTTCGCGAACGGCTTTCTCCTGAATCAGGTAGAGGATCGTGAATCCGCCGGCGATGAGCAGCGCGGCGACACCCAGGTTGGTCAGGAGCAGGTGGCCGATAAACACTCTGGACCGGAGGGCGGGCTCGAGCGGCTCGATCGATTCACCGATCACGGCCGAGAGGGTGAGAAGGATCAGCACGAGAGGATAGATGAAGAAGTTCGCTCCCTGGATCCGATAGCGGAAATGAAGCAGGAGCTTGATCACCAGGATGGTCCAGGCGATGAAGCTGGCCGTTTCGGGAAGGTTCGTGATCGGGGCGTGGCCCGTTCGGACGCAGATGGAGCCGATCCAGAACGTGTGGGTGATCAGCCCTGCCGTCATCAGCGCGAGCGCAGGCTTCTGGAGCACCGGGGAGCGGCGGATCACGGCGAGCAGAGCCGATGCCGTTCCCAGCGCGTAAAAAGCTAGTGTGATGTAGAGAAACCAGTCGGGCGACATCAGGTGCCTTTCGCGGCTCGCCGGCCGCCCCGGTCCGGGCAGCGGTGCCGCTGGAGAGGATCATCGCAGATCCCCGGGGAGTGGACGCGGCAGCGAGTCACAGGATCTTGTGACGTATGTCTCATTTTGTGCTGGAAGCCGCGCATTCTCGCAGGTCAGCTTCCGGTCGCGCCCGTATCGAGAACTCTCGCCTCCGTCCGGAACGGTTCGTAAGGGCCGAGCAGTTCCCGCGGAATCCATGCGGTCAGAGCGACCCGGTCCTCGAGCTCGATCCGCTCGTGCACAATGCCGATCTCATGGAGTCTGGCCGCCAGCCGCCCCTCGGACTGCGGAAGCTCGAGGTGCACGATCTCCCCCGCGGCCAGCTCGATCCTGCGGATCCGCTCGAGCAGGTTCCCCACGCCCTGGCCCGTCAGCGCCGACACCGTCACCGCGTCGCGCCCCGTGCGCTCCAGGAAGCTCGGCTGCGGGACGGCGTCCACCTTGTTGTAGACCTCGAGGATGTTCTCTTCCTTCACGCCGAGCTCCTTGAGGAGCCCCCGTCCCACGTCCCTCTGATCCTCTACGTGAGTGTGAGCGAGGTTGATCACATGAAGCACCAGGTCGGCCTCGGCGGCTTCGCCCATGGTCGACCGAAATGAGGCGATGAGGTGATGGGGGAGTTTTCGGATGAACCCGACCGTGTCGATGAACACCGTCTCCCGGGGCATGGGAGCGAGGCTCTTCTGGAGCTTCGCGTCGAGCGTTGCGAACAGCTGATCCCAGGCGAAGGCGTCGCCACTGGTGAGACGGTTGAACAGAGTGGATTTCCCGGCGTTGGTATAGCCGACGAGGGCGATCGTGAAGGCGAGCTCGCGACCCTTGCGCTGAGTTTCGCGTGTCTTCTCGATCTTCGTCAGATCTTCGCCGAGGCGGCGGATCCGCTCGCGCACGATCCGTCGGTCGAGCTCGAGCTGGGTCTCGCCGACTCCGCGCGTTCCGATCCCACCGGCCTGCCGCTCGAGATGGCTCCAGGCTCGTGTCAGCCGGGGGAGCATGTATTTCATCTGGGCGAGCTCCACCTGAGTGCGAGCTTCGCGGCTGCGGGCGCGCCGCGCGAAAATGTCGAGAATCAGGCCGCTGCGGTCCACGATGGGGATCTCCGTGCGCTTCTCGAGATTGCGCGCCTGAGCCGGGGAAAGATCGTCGTCGAACACCACGAGACCGGCCTTCGTCTCGTCGGCCAGGTGCTTGAGCTCTTCGACTTTTCCCTTCCCGATGAACGTGGCGGCGTCGGGCGCGCGGCGTTCCTGAACGAGGCGTCCGACGACTTCGCCGCCGGCGGCCTCGCAGAGCTTGGCCAGTTCATCGAGGTGCTCGTCGACGATCGTAGGGGATTGTTCGGGAAGAATCACGCCGACGATGATGGCTCGCTCGCGGCGTCGCTTCGGTTTGTCGTTGCTCAATAAGATCGCTCCAGATCTGAATATACAGGAGGAGCGCCCCGGCGATTCCGGACGGTCGAGTCCGCCCCGGCTCTTGACGCCCCTTCCCCGGGCACGCATCATCCGGTGCAATGTTCGCGCTCTACGAGGCGCTGCTGCTTCTGGCGTTTCTCGTCCTGCTCCCCCTTTTCGCCGTGATCGGCTTTCTGAGAGGAAAGTACTGGCCGAATTTCCGCGAGCGTCTCGGCTTTCACCGGGGTGAGGCGGAGAGCTTCGACATCTGGATCCAGGCGGTATCGGTCGGCGAAGTCGCGGTGGCTCGGGCGCTCGTGAACCAACTGAGCGCGCGACGGCCCGAGCTCAGGATGCTGATCACGACGACTACGATCACGGGTCAGGCGCTCGCCGACAGGCTCTTCCCCGAGGCGACCGTGACGTACTTCCCGTTCGACTTCACGCCCTCGGTGCATCGTTTCCTGCAGCGATATCGAACCCGGATGTACGTTGCGATCGAGACCGAGATCTGGCCCAACACGGCGCGGATCTGCAGTCAGTCCGGGGCCCGGCTCGCGATCGTCAACGGGAGAATCTCGGACCGTTCTTTTCGGCGCTATCGTTCGATCCGCTGGATCCTCCGCCGGATCTTTGCGCTCTACGATGTGATCCTCGTGCGTTCCGGAGCCGACCGGGAGCGATTCGTGGCCATCGGCGCGCCGGACGATCGCGTGGAAGTCACCGGCAACCTCAAGTTCGACCAGGATGCAGCGGGAGAAAACGTCCCTTCCATCGCGGCCGACATGCAGCAGCTCGCCGCAGGCCGGCCGATCTTCATCGCCGGGTCGACGATGGAGGGGGAAGACGAGGCGATCCTGCCTCACCTCCCCCGGTTGATCGCGCAGGGATGCTTCGTCGTCATTGCCCCGCGCAAGCCTCAGCGTTTCGAAATCGTCGCCGGACTTCTCGCGACGTCGGGGTTGCGATGGATCCGGCGCAGCGAGATCGGGCCGGGATCGACGGGCGAGGCCGATCTTCTCCTGCTGGACTCGATCGGTGAGCTCTCCCGGCTCTACCGCCACGCGAGCGCGGCCTTCGTGGGCGGAAGCCTCATTCAGAATGGCGGACACAATCCGATCGAACCGGTGTCGGGTGGCGCCCCGGTCGCCTTCGGTCCGCACATGTCGAACTTCCGGGAAATTGCCGAGACCTTCCTGGCGGAGGAGGGGGCAGTTGAGGTCCGGGACGCGGAGGAGCTGATGGCTTTCGTCAGCCGGATGATGGAGGATGAGGCGGCGCGGCAGCGGCAGATCGAACGGGGTCAGGCGGTGATCCGCGAAAATCGTGGGGCTTCGGGGCGAACGGCAGGGCGGCTTCTGGAGTTGCTCGGATCATGAGGTGGAGTGCGCCGGCGCAGACCCTGTACGCGGTGATCAACCGGGCGAGGCGCGCGCTCTACCGGCGGGGTCTGCTTCAGACCGAGTCGCTTCCGAGAACCGTGCTGTCGATCGGCAACCGCGCGATCGGCGGCAGCGGGAAAACACCGCTGACGATCGCGATTGCCCGCGGGCTGCTCGAGCGCGGCCTTCGGGTCGTGGTCCTCACGCGGGGCTATGGCCGCGACTCTTCCCGCGAGCCCCTCATCGTCGACGGGGAGGATCCCCGGAGATTCGGAGACGAGCCGGTGGTGATCGCCCGGAATGCTCCCGGAGCGGCGGTCGTGGTCGGTTCGAAGAGGGCCGCGGCAGGGCGATGGTTTCTCGAGACGGCGGGCGACTGTGACGTGTTTCTGCTCGACGACGGCTTTCAGCATCTTCAGCTCGAACGGGACCTCGACCTGGTCATCGAAAACGTCGGAGCGAGGTGGTATCGCGAGGGGCCCGAGGCGCTGCGCGATGCCGACGTCATCTTCCGGCGGGGAGGGCCCGCATCGGAGGCGCGCGAGCGCGAGCTCGAGATCGTACCGACCGGATGGACGCGCGCGGGAGCCCCTGTCGGGCTCGAACTGCTCCGTGGCGCCCGAGTCTTCGCCTTTGCGGGACTTGCCGACAACGATCAGTTCTTCCGAACGCTCGAGCGGCTCGGAGCGAGCGTGGCCGGCTCGATCGGTTTTGCCGACCATCACGTCTACCGCCCTTCGGATCTCGAGAGAATCCGTCGGGAGGCGGCGGCAGCGTCGGCCGAGTTCACCATCACCACCGAGAAGGACGCCGTGAAGACGACGGGGCTGGAGACCGCGGTGCTCCGGGTCGCCGCGAAGATCGAGCGCGAACAGGAACTCCTCGACCTTCTGGTCTCGAAAGTGCGGAGACCGGAGAATTTCGGGCGGACATGAGCGATTTATGTCGCCCGTGAACGAATCGACCGCGCGAGGCCTCCGTCACCCGAGGCGCAAGGGGGGAAAGAAGTCGGGCCTCCTGATCTGGAGTGAGTATGCCCTGTTCAGGCTGGTTGCCGGAGCGTTCCGGAGAGCGAGCCCCGAATCGCTCGCGAGGTGGGGGGGGCGGACCGGCGCGTTCGCGCGGCGGGTCCTGCGCGGCCGCACGGAGCTCGCCCGGCGGAACCTCGAGCTGGTGTTTCCCGGGATCCAGGCGCGGGAGCGCGACCGGATCGTCGAAGAATGCTGGCGGCACTACGGCAGAACGACGTTCGAGTTCATCCACTCGATCGATGAATCGATCGAATCCATTGCGGGGCGTTTCACCCTCTCCGATGAGATCCGGGCCCTACTGCGCGAGATCGACTCCACCGGAGGGATTCTCGTCTCGGCTCATTTCGGCAGCTGGGAGTTCGCGATCGCGATTCTGGCGCAGTTCGAGCGGGAGAAGGCCGCCGTGGCCCGACCGCTCGACAACCCCAGGATCGATGAGCACCTCAACCGCGCCCGGTTGCGTGCTGGAGTGCAGATACTCGACCGCCGAAACGCCGCCCGCCCGCTGATCCAGATCCTCGGCCGCGGCGGGATCGTGGCGATGGTGGCCGATCAGGCCGTCCAGCCCCGGGAGGGAATCCTCGTCCCATTCCTGGGAGTCCCTGCCTGGACGACCCCGGCGCCCGCGCGCCTCGCGCTCCGGTTCGACGTACCAATCTATTGCGCCTTCGCATGGCCGGAAGCAGGCAGCGGCCGTTTACGGCTCGAG
Source organism: Thermoanaerobaculia bacterium (assembly GCA_046260175.1). GTDB lineage: Bacteria > Acidobacteriota > Thermoanaerobaculia > Gp7-AA8 > Gp7-AA8 > JBHEPS01. The sequence continues at coordinate 29,492 of JBHEPS010000005.1, read as the reverse complement.
GTCGACTCCCCTATCATTCCCTCCCGGCTTCCCGAGGAGCTCCGCACCTCCGAGTACATCACCACGCAGATGAACGAGTTGATCTCGACGCGCATCCGGCAGAACCCGGAGCTTTGGCTCTGGATGCACGACCGCTGGAAAGGAGCGCCGACGGGATGAGCCGGAGCTCGCAGCCCCTCCCGTGAGCTTCTCGTGAACTGGACCTTCCTCTATCTGGCTGCGGTCTGGGCCGCGGGCGTGTACGCCTGGCGACGGTGGGCCACGCCCTTTTCCGGGCGCGTCGCTCTTTTCTTCTATCTGCTGGTCCTGCTCTTCCTCTTCAAGCCGCTCACCGGCGACTGGGCGAACGTATCGACCGATTTCCTGTTTCGATTGAGTCCATGGATCGAAATGAATCCGAACGTACGCCCCGGAAACGCGGAACTGAACGACCTGCCGCTGCAGATCGTGCCCTGGGCGCATCAGGTCCGTGAGTCCTGGAAGGCATTCGACGCTCCGCTCTGGAACCCTTCGGCCGCGGCGGGCTACCCGCTTCTCGCGAACGGCCAGAGCGCTGCCTTCTCGATCCTGCGCTGGATCACACTGCCCCTCGGCCTGGCCGACGCGTTCACCTGCGAAGCCGCGCTGAAGATCCTGATCGCGCTCGCAGGGGCGTTCCTCTTCCTCCAGCGGAGGGTCTCGGAGATCCCCGCTCTGGTGGGCGCCGTGAGCTTCGGCTTCTCGACGGCGCTGCTGGTCTGGCTCCATTTTCCGCTCGCGACGGTCAGCGCCTGGCTGCCGGTGGTTTTTCTCGCCATCGACTTGTGGCTCGAGAAACGGAGCCTTCCCAGGTTCTCGCTACTCGCCCTGGTCTTCTCCCAGCTTCTTCTCGGAGGCCACCCCGAAACGGCCGCGCACATCGTCTTTGGAGCGGGGCTCTGGCTCGTTTTCCGGATCATTTCCGATCGGGGCTCGAGCGGGCGAGAGCGCGCCGGAATGCTCGGCGGCGTGGTCGGGGCGGGGGTGATCGCGCTCGCTCTGGCGTTGCCTCAGGTCATGCCTCTGCTCGAAGCACTTCCTTCGACGAAACGCTGGGACATGCTTCAGGAGTATCCGGGTGTGCACGTCCGGTCGACCGATGCCCGTTTTCTCGTCAACTTCATTCAGCCCGCCTTCTATGGGACGGTGAGGGAGGGAACGGCGTGGGGTCCGGCTCACGCGGAAGTGGTCGCCGGATACGGAGGGATTCTCGCCGCGGCTGCCTGGCCAGGCATGCTGATCTTCGTTCTGCGCCGGAGGAAGTGGAGAGAGGAGGCGACATTTCTCGTCTTCGCGGTTCCGCTGCTGATGGGGATCGCGCTTCACTGGCCCGTGATCAGTGACGCTTTCGAAGCGATCCCTCTCTTTTCCCTGGCGGCGAACGCTCGCGTCCGCCTGCTGGTCGTCTGGTTTCTCGCGATCCTCGTCGCGAAACTCGTGGACCTCGCGGCCGAAGGAGTCCGCTGGCCGCTGGCCGTCGGCGGCGGTGCGATGGCGGTCTCGCTCTTCCTCGCGTTCGCTCTGAGCAGGCTGGATCCCTGGACCGGTGCGTGGAGCGAGTCGGTCAGGACGACGGCTCCCGGGATCGCGGTGCTCTCGGTTCTGCTTCTGGTGGTCGTCGTACCGATCCGGGCGCGAAGGATCGCGCTCCTCGCGCTCCTCGCCGTCGTCACCCTGGACGTGCAGTCGCACGGTGCGGACTTCAATCCGCCGGTCTCGAAATCCTACTTCTACCCTCCCACACCGATCATCGAAAAGATGGTGGAGTTGAAATCTCACCCCGGAACTTCCGATCCGCTGGCCTGGCGGATGACGGCTCTCGGCTCGATGCTCTTCCCGAACACGCCGGCCATCTACGGTCTCGAGGACATCCGCGGACACGACCCGATGGCCAACGGCAAAGTCCTCGGAGTGCTTCGCGTGTTCACCGGATACACGAGCGACAGCTATTTCGGAATGTTGAAAGACGTCTCTCATCCGATCATCGACTACATGAGCGTCCGGTATGTGATGACCTCCGCAGGGGAAACGCTCGAAGGGGGAGAGTGGGAAGAGGTTTACTCGGGCAGGGACGGCCGGATCTTCCGAAATCACGAGGCGTTGCCGAGATTCTTCCCCGTCCGGCACGTCCTGATGGAGTTCGACGACGAGGCGCGAACGCGAATCCTGCTGGACAACCGCGACTGGGCGAACGCGGCCGTCGTTCAGCGCCTCCCAACGGCTCTCATGCCTCTTGCTCACGACGATCTCTTCGGGCCGAGAAAGGATGAGGCGTGGCCCACCACGCTGAATCTCGTGGCTGCTGGGAGCGATCGCTTTCAGATGACGGTCGACGCCCCGCGATGGACGTTGATCGTGAGCAGTCAGCCCGACTGGCCGGGCTGGAGAGTCATGCGCAATGGATCCGAGAGGCTCAAGACGATTCGCGTGAACGAGGCCTTCATGGGGTTTCTCGTTCCCCCCGGGCGCTCGGAGATCGAGGTGTATTACGCACCGCTCTCCTACTGGATGGGCGTCTGGATCTCGATTTCGGCGCTGCTCGTGCTCGCCGTGGCAGGCGCGCTCGCCGTGCTTCGGCGCCGGCGTGCCGCTTCGAATCTATAATGATCGGTGATGAGCGGGCCTGCAGAGAAACGCTTCAAGATCGGTGAGGTCTGCCGGATGGCGGGCGTTCAGCCGTACGTGCTCCGCTACTGGGAGACCGAGTTCCCCCCTCTCGCTCCCGGGAAGACGGGCGGAGGTCAGCGGCTCTACACCCAGGGCGAGATCGACGTGATTCTGCGGATCAAGGAACTTCTCTACGACGAGGGGTTCACGATTGCCGGCGCGAAGAAGAAGCTGGAAGCCGAGCTCGACGACAGCGGCGCCCTACGAACCGCCGAGCCGGAGCCGGTGGAGACGACCGCAAAGAAAAAAAGCCGTCCCCCCCAGGCTCGCGCCGCCATCGGGAAGATCCGCCGGGAGCTCGAGGAGATTCTCGAAATGCTCTCCCGCTAGGAAACCCTCGCCCTCTGGCCGAACACGCTGTGACAGATCGCCTCGAGGCCGGCGCGGTCTTCTTCATCGAAGGCGTCGAGGCGGTCCGAGTCGATATCGAGCAGGGCGATCAGCGATCCGTCGGCATCGATTACCGGGACGACGATCTCGGAGCGCGATCGCGCGTCGCAGGCGATGTGCCCGGGAAATGCTTCGACGTCGGGAACGATGAGGGTCTCGCGATTTGCGGCTGCCGTCCCGCAGACCCCGCGGCCGATCTCGATCTGAAGGCAGCCGACCGTCCCCATGTACGGCCCGATCACGAGCCGGCCATCGATCACTCGATAGAAACCGGTCCAGAAGAACGTGTCGAAGGAGCCGGAGAGAACGGCGGCCACGGTCGCCATCCTGGCGATCGCGTCGAGCTCGAATCCTCCTTCGTCGGAGAGAACTGCGAGAATCTCGGATTGGGCCTTCTCGTAGAGCTGGGCTTTTGGCGTCGTCATGCGGAGCGGATCGTAACAAAGAAAACGGGCGCCGGTGGATTGCCGGCGCCCGTTTCTGATCGGTGACGTGACAGGAGAGTCTCGTCGTGCTGCGTGGTACTGCGATCAGCCGCGATGGCGACCTTTTCGCGGAACCACCTTCACGGGAACTGGTCGGTTGGTATGTCTGGCGAGCGCGAGGCCGAGAGTGCCCGCCGCGAGGGCTGTTGCAATCATCAAGATGATTTCCATTGGGTTTCCTTTCGCCGGCTCGTCCGCCTGCACACGTACAGGAGTGCACGGCAGATGCCATTTGATACGCCGGGGAAATCGCGAGGTTTCAGGCGGGGCTGGACGGTTTTGGTAGCGGCCGGAGCCAACCGGAGGACACTCCGTCACCAAATCGGGGCGGAGCCCCCCTCGACTCTACCCGCCGGGGCCGACGGAACGGTAGAGGCGGTCGTATTCCGCCGCCGATGCGTCCCAGGAGAAGTCGCGCTCCATTCCGCGCCGCTGAATCCCACTCCAGAGCGCCCGGTCGCGGAAGGCCATCCTGGCGACCAGCAGCGCCTGATTGAGAGCCTCCTCTCGGGGAAGGATGAAGGAAAAGCCGGTGGCTGACCCCGGGTTGGATCCATCCCACCCTTCGACGGAATCCGCCAGCCCTCCGGTGGACCGGACGATCGGAAGGGTCCCGTAACGAAGAGCGTACATCTGGTTGAGGCCGCATGGCTCGTAGCGGGAAGGCATGACGGTGGCGTCGGAGCCCGCGATGATGCGATGGGCCAGGGGTGTATCGAAGCGGGTCCAGACGACGACGGAGCCGGGATGCGCCTCGGAGACGGATCGCAACTGCTGCTCGAGGTCGTACTCGCCCGTCCCGAGGATGGCAACCTGCCATCCGGCGCGGACGAGCCTCGGAATGAGGGGGATGAAAAGATCGAACCCCTTCTGCTCCACCAGGCGCGAGATCGCGCAGAGCAGCGGAGTCCGTGGGGCGGCGTCGAGTCCCGCTTCCTTCCTTAGCGCCTTCTTGCAGGCGTTCTTGCCGGAGGTCTCGCTCGCGGAGAACGGCGCGGCGATGAAAGGGTCGGAGGCGGGGTTCCATTCGACGGGGTCGATCCCGTTGAGGATTCCGCTCAGTTTGTGCGAGAAATCCCGCAGGAGCCCGTCGAAACCGGCGCCGAAAGCGGGCGTCTGAATTTCAGCCGCGTATGTGGGAGAGACCGTGGTGATTCGATCCGCGAAGACGATGCCGCCCTTCATCAGGACGAGGTCTCCGTAGTACTCCAGGGATTGCGGACCGAGGTAACGCGGGGGGAGCTCGAGCGCGGGGAACCGGTCGATGCCGTAGCGGCCCTGGTAATTCAGGTTGTGGATGGTGTAGACCGAAGCGGCGCCTTCGAAAGATCTCGATCGACGCAAGCCCGCATCGAGGTAGATCGGCAGGAGCGCCGCCTGCCAGTCGTGGGCGTGAACGATATCGAACTTCAGCCCGAGGTGTTCCGCGGCGGAGACGACGGCGCGGCAGAAGAAGGCGTACCGCTCGAGATTGTCGTCGAGACCATCATCACGACCCCAGTAGAGTCCCCCCCGATCGAAGTAGTACTCGTTTGCGACGAACCAGACGGGAACCTCGCTTCCCGGTAGAACGGTTCGGAGGATCTCGAAGTCCCCCGGCCCGCTGCTGTTGCCGATGTGGAGGCGGCCGCGGCCCTCGAGCGTCACTGCGTGGCGCTCGCACCATGAGCGGACTTCGCGGTAGAAGGGGCAGAAGACGTGAACCTCGTGCCCGAAATGAGGAAGGAACTTCGGAAGCGATCCGCAGACGTCGCCCAGTCCCCCGGTCTTGGCGAAGGGCGCGACTTCAGCCGATGCGAAGAGGATCTGCATCAGGAGATGAGGATCGCGGCATAGCCGACGACGGCGGCGTAATCGCCGCTCACATCGCCCGAAGTCGCGTGGCGGAGCAGCTCGCCTTCCGTCGCTCCCAGCGCCTTCGCCGCGGCGAGCATGGTCGCCGTCGGAATCGAGCCGCACATCGAGATGTCCCCGTCACGGACGGTCCGCCAGAGCGCAGCGGAATCGAGCGCGAGGATCGGCTCGATGGCTTCGAGATCCTTCCGAAGGGTGATCTGCTGGCTTTCGTAATGATTGAGGTCGGAGCTCGCGAAAATGGCGATCGGGTCCTCGCTGGCGAGAACGACCGACGCGATCGCCCGACCGATTTCCTCGCATCGTTCGAGAGTCGGGACCGAGAGGCAGATCGGCACGAAACTGAAGTTTTCGCGGACGGCCTGGAGGAGCGGCAGCTGGACCTCGAGCGAATGCTCGCGGTCGTGCGCGCGGTGATCTTCCTCCAGCATCGGCGCTGCCGACTTGAGCGCGGCCGCGAGCTCCTCATCGATCGGAACGTCGCCCATGGGTGTGCGCCAGGCCCCCGAGCTCTCGATCGCCGCGGTGTGGCCACGGCCCGTGTGATTCGGGCCGAGGAGAATCACCCGTTGGGGTATCTCGGCCGCCGCGTAAACGCACGCCGCCACGGCGCCGCTGTACATGAGTCCCGCGTGGGGCACCACTGCAGCGATGACTTTTCTCCGTACGGCGGGAGACGCCGCATCGGCGAAGCAGTTCTCGACCTGCCGCCGGAGGCGCCCGGGCTCGGCCTCATAGAACGTTCCAGCGACTGCAGGCGGGCGAATCCTCATCGGCCGAATGGTAGCGCAGGCGAACTCGGTCTGGCGCTCTCAGCGGCAAATTTCGCTGTGATGCCGAATACCTTCCGGCCGCCTCCTGTTTTGGTAGTGTGATCGCGCCGGATCGGCAGGATTCGAGCCGGCAGCCGAATTGACAACTGGAGTTCGCGGACGGATTCGAGGCGACGCTCCCTCCTTACCGAGGCAGAGCCCGACCCTCGGCCTGTACGACCCGATAACGGGTTGCGCAGCTGCAGCCCGACGCATCGAAGCGACACCTGTCCGCCCGCGACGAAAGATGCCGCAACCTTCGGGTTGCGGCGTCTTTTTTTTCAGAAGATCTCTCGGATTCCTCAGAACGACGGCGAATAGAGAGCCGCGTTGAGCAGCAGAGGCAGGGTCCCCCGCCAGAACGAGCGGAAGTACGGCTCGCCAGCGAACGTGATCACTCTTCCGCGCCCCTTCTTCTCCACCACGAGCCACGCCGATCCTTCCAGCCGTTCAATCGACTCCGGCCATGCGAATCCTCCCACGAGTGGATCGTGATCCGGCAGGCGGAGAATGTTGTCGATCTGGTAGGAAACCGGAAGCAGGACATCGCTCCCGCTGACCAGCACCGCCGGCGCTTTCTCGAGGCCGAAAGTCAGCCAGCTTCGCTCGTTCATGGTGGTGCTGAAAGCGGCTCCGGGGACGCCGAAGTCATGGTAGCGGGCGGGGGGAGCATCCTTCTCGTCCTCCGGCTTCTCCGGCTGCCAGAGCCGGGTACTCGAGATCGGCTTTTCCTCGGCACGCAGGACGCGGGCACTCCGCCCGATCGCGATCAGGGTATTGCCCGCTTCGACCCATCCGGCGAGGCGATCGAGCGCCGGTTTCCCGAGCTGTTGTTCCCAGCCCGGACCGTCCGCGAGAATCAGGACTCGAAACTTCGACAGATCGGCCGCGCCCAGGCGATTCGCCGTGAGGGCCGTGTAAGGAATTTTCATCTCGCGGTCGAAGGTGTGCCAGAGGTGGCCGAACGAGGTGGGCGAGACCCCGTCTCCACCCACGATCGCGATTCGCGGATCGCGGACATACGCGACCTTGTTCGAGCCGAGAGCCATTCCGCCGCTCCATCCGGAATCGACCGCCACGAAGGAGGCCGGAGCGACCCGATGACTTTCGACGAGGGCGCCGAGGATGTCGGAAACGTTGTTGTGCTTTTGAACGAGCAGGCTGCCGCGCGCGAAGTTACGCCCGCCGTGAGTGAGCTCGGCGTTGATGACGCTGAAATGGAGTTCGCGTCGGAGGAGCTCTCCCGCAAGTCGATACAGCTCGGGGTCGCGGGCGTCGACGATCCAGCCGAATCTCGCGTCGCCCGGTGGCGGTGGCGGGGGAGGTGCGCCCCAGTTTGCGAGAGCGGCCGGGGGGATCTTCGCCTCCGTGACCCACGCGTCCAGATTGAAAGCGAGCGGAAGCGACCAGGAGGTAATGTCGTAAAACTGGTCCGGCTCGTCCGCGTCGACCAGCTCGCGCTGGGCTTCGATGAAACTGCGGTCGATCGCGGGCGTCTTTTCGAAGAGTGTCCGGACGAGAGCGCCCATCGGCTGCCTCGATGAGATCACCACCGTTCCGGCGGGAAACTCCGCGGGAGGCCGGCCCCGGTCGGCTGCGGGGCGCGATTCGATCCTGCGGGAGGAGACCAGTTGCCGGATCTCGATGTTCTGACGTTCGAGCATGGCGAGCGCCGAAGGAAGGTTCGGTGAGCCGGGAGGGATGAGCCAGTTGATCTCGGGGGCGTCGAGCTGGCGCCTGACCACGCCCAGTGTGTGAGCGAGGAGTTGGCGGCGATTCGCCGCTGCGGTCCGGAGAGTCGCCATTGCGGAGGTGAAGTGGCGCTCCGCCCGGTCGGCGAGCGTGAGGATCGAGCCATCTTCTCTCTCGACGGCTCTCCCGGCGAAGCCGTGACCCGCCATCTCGTAGGTCATTCCGACGGCACCCTGAAGCGAGGGCCAGGAGTCGCCGTATCCGGGGTAGAAGAGATCGAAATGCTCTCCGACGAAGAAGGGCCAACCTCGTGCCGAGAATGCCTCCGCGTTCGCGCGTCCGAACTGATCCAGCCAGGCAGAGGTGTCGGGGTCGATGTTGGCGTTGATCGGATCGGCGTCGGGCGGAAAGAAATAGTTGGAGTCGTGCCACATCTCGTGGAAGTCGACGAACACCTGCGGCTTCCACTGAAGGTAGGCGCGGACGCGCGCCTGCGACTCCGGCTGACTGGTCCAGAGCCAGTCTCGATTCATGTCGACGAGATAGTGATTGAACCGGCCTCCCGGCCACGGCTGATGGTGCTCGAGCGCTTCGGGCTCGGGGTCGGGGAGCGCGCCGACCCGACTCTCGAACCAGTTGATGTACCGTTCGCGGCCGTCCGGATTCAGCAGAGGGTCGATGATGACGATCGTCTGGTCCAGGATCGCGCGGACTTCGTCGTCGTCCTTCATGAGGCGGTCCGCGACGAGCATCGCGGCCTCGGCAGACGAGGCCTCATCGCCGTGAACGCCGAACGCCAGCCACACGACCGCCGGCATGCCGTCGACGATGGCCTGAGCCTCGGACTGGCTCAGGGGCCTGGGGTCGGAGAGTGAAGCGACCGCCCGGCGGATCTCGGCGAGCCGGGCGCGGTTCGCGTCGGACGTGATCACCGCATAGGTGAGGGGACGGCGTTCCACGGTGGCGCCGAAATGCTCGACCGAGATCCGCTCGGGACGCGCGGCCGCGAGGGCCTCGAAGTAGTCCAGGATGCGGTGATGGGGGGTGAATCGCTCTCCGATCTCCCATCCGAGGAAACCGGCCGGCGTCGGGGCTGCGGCGAGCGGAGAGGCCAGAAGAAGAAACAGGAGAGCGGCGATCGATCTCATCGGCTGGACGAACCTCATTTTGGGAAGATTTCCCCGGCGGGGGAGTGAGATCTTACTGCAGCCCGGGCTTCAGTCGTTGATCGTGACCGAGGGCTGAGGCACCGAGGAGGACATCTGGGACGAGTGAATGCCGAGCCGCTTCATCATCTCGTTGAGAGTCGATGGCTTGACCTGAAGCAGTTCGGCGGCGCGCTTCTGAACGCCGTTCGCGAGCTCCAGCGACTGAAGGATCAGGCTTCTCTCGTACCGGGAGACGGCATCCTTGAGCGAGAGACCGTCCGGGGGGACGATCACGACCGGATGGTCGTCCTGTCTCGGGAACCGCAGGTACTCGGGGAGAAGATCCACCCCGATCCGGTCGCTGGTGCAGAGGACCACGGCGCGCTCGATCGTATTCTCGAGCTCCCGCACATTCCCCGGCCACGAATGATCCATGATGTACTTCATTGCCTCGGGCGTGAGCTCACGGATCCGTTTCCGGTTCTCCTCGGAGTACTTCTGGAGGAAATGCGAGACGAGCAGGGGAATGTCCTCGCGCCGCCGACGGAGCGGAGGAAGCGAGACCTTGATGACGTTGAGGCGGTAGAAGAGATCCTCGCGGAAGTTGCCTGCTTCGACCAGCTCGGTCAGCTCGATGTTGCTCGCTGCGATGATGCGGACGTCGACCCGGATGGTCTCGACCGCGCCGAGCCGCATGAATTCTTTTTCCTGGATGACGCGAAGCAGCTTGGCCTGAGTCTCGAGGTTGATCGTACCGATCTCGTCGAGAAAGATCGAACCTCCATCGGCGACCTCGAACAGCCCCCTCTTGGTGGCGATCGCGCCGGTGAAGGCCCCTTTGATGTGGCCGAACAGGTTCGACTCCAGCAGCTCGGGCGGCAGGGAGCCCGAGTTGACCGTCACGAACGGCATCCGTGCGCGCGGGGAAGCATGGTGAATTGCCTTCGCGACCAGTTCCTTACCCGTTCCCGACTCTCCCGCGATCAGGATGTTCGAGCGCGAAGGAGCGGCGAGCCGGATCAGGTCGAAGATCTTCCGCATCGGCTCGCTCTTTCCGATGATGTTCGAGAAGGAGTACTTCTCCGACAGCTCGGCCTTGAGTCGCTGGTTCTCGTTGGAGAGGCGCCGCTGCTCGAGAGCCTTGTTGACCGTGAGCACGACTTCTTCGTTCTTGAAAGGCTTCGGGATGTAGTGGAACGCCCCCTGCTTCATCGCGACGATCGCGCCGTCGATCGAGGAGTAGGCGGTAATGATCACGACGGGGATCTCGGGATTGGTCTGCCTCACGACCCGAAGGACCTCGGACCCGCTCATGCCCGGCAGCATCATGTCGAGAATGATCAGGTCGATGTCATCCTGGTCGAGGCAGGCGAGGCCCTCCTCGCCGCTCGCGGCGGGAATCACTTCGAAGCCCTCGCGGCGGAGGACCGCGTCGAGGACGTCCCGAAGTACTTCTTCGTCGTCGATGATCAGGATTTTCATCAGTGTTCCGTCGTCGTGGGCTCTTTCCCGGTGCGCTTCCGGCCTCTTCAGGTCATTCCGACTCCCCCCACAACGGGAGAAGGACCGAAAATGTTGCACCCGCCCCGGGCGCGCTTTCAACGGAAATCTCGCCGCCGAGCTGGCGGACGATCTTCTCGCAGATCGCGAGACCGAGACCGGTACCTCCCTGGCCTCGCTTGCTCGTGACCAGAGGCTGGAAAATCCGGTCGCGGATGTCGTCCGGGATTCCCTTTCCGTCGTCTCGGACGCGGAGCCGCGCGTGCGAGTCCACCGTGTCGAGAAGCACCCAGACGTTGCCTCCCGTGTCGACTGCGTCGCGGGCATTGAGGACGAGGTTGGTCAGCAGCTGCTGAAGCTCGTGGGGATTGCCGAGGACGAACACCGGCTCGCCGGTCTCGACATGAAGGCGGATCTGCTTGCCGCGGAACAGGATCTCGTGGAGGCTGAGGGTGGAGCGAATGATCTCGGCGAGATCGACGCGATCGACCGACTTCTGACGGTTGGCGGCGAAGTCGAGAAGGTTGTTGACCAGGTGCGATGCCCGGAACGTCTGGAGCTCCATTTTCTTGAGCACCGAATATCGGGGATCGTCCGGAGCGAGGTCGGAAAGGAGTAGTTGTGCGTACGACGAGATGCCGGTGAGCGGAGTGTTGACTTCGTGCGCCACGCCCGCGGCGAGCAGGCCGAGGGCGGCGAGGCGCTCTTTCTCCTGAAGCTCCCGCTCGAGCCGGACGCGATCGGTGATGTCCCCGATCACCATGACTCGCGTTCCGAACGGCGCATCCGGGGCGCTGAAGGATCCGATGGTCACCGAAAGCTCTTTCGATTCGCCGCGCCGGTTCTCGAACCGGGCCTCGATGGTGGCTGAATTGCTCGAAGACAGCTCAGCGTACGGCGGGAAGATCGCCTCGATGGGCTCGACGGTTCCGGCCTCGACTCCGACCAGAGTCCAGAAGGCGCGGTTCGCGGTGAGCAGGATGCCGTCCGAGGTGACGACGACGATCGCCGACGAGGACGACTCGATGATGTTCTCGTTGAAATCCTTGAGGAGCTGGATCTGCTCGAGCTGGCGGCGGAGCCTTCCGTAGAGTCTCGCGTTCTCGATGGCCAGGGCCAGCGGCGCCGTGATCGATCCGATCAGTTGCAGATCGTCCCGGGACAGCGGCTCCTCCCCGTGGCGGTTCCCGCACAGGAGCAACCCCTGAAGCTCACTGCGATGGCGGAGAGGGAAGACGTAGCGGTATCCGGTGCGGAGAAGCTGGATGGGGAGGTCGCTCTCTTCAGGAAGATGGGGCTCGTCGAGAATCATCGGCCGGCCGTCGGGAAGCGCCCCGAAATCGCTCTCGCGGACGACCGGAGGGACGGGAGACTGCGGGTGATAGAGGACGAGCGCATCGCCTTCGCGCACGTAGAGGTTCGTCTGATCGACGTGAACGGCGGCCGCGAGGCGGTCGCGGATCGACTCGATCAAGTCGGCCAGATCGTGGAAAGTCGACAGCTCGCGAGCGAACTCGGTCATCGCCCGCCTGTGGCGATAGGTCTCCCGATAGAGAAACATCTCGATCAGCGTCTCGATGCGTCCCTTCACCGGGATCAGAACGCCGGCGATCAGGAGCCCCGATGCGAACGCGAGGAAGTTTCTCTCGAGAGCGAGCCCCTCCTCGAGGAGGCTCTGGAGAAGCACGTTCACGGTAGAGAACGCGATCATTCCGAACACGAAGGTGACGGTGTAGGCCAGCACCTCCTTGATGACCACTTCGACGTCCCACAGCTTGTAGCGAAGAATCGAAACGGCGAACGCCAGAGGGATCAGGGCCAGCGGAAGGATCGCGAAGGTCGTGTATCCGGAGCCGGCGCCGCTCGCCACGAACGGAATCAGGTAGAGAAGCAGGAACGGGATGAATCCGACCGCCATCCCGAGGTAGATCCACTTGATCTGCTTTTTCTGGCCGATCGCGGGTGATGTCCGGAACGTGTACGTCAGCGCGATGAATGCGAGCGTGAAGTACACCGCGAAATGCAGCATCTCCCATCGGTCGATCAGGCGGATCGACGTGGCGGCCGGCGCGATCGCCACGGCATTACCGAGCAGGTAGAGATCGATCACCCAGAGAAACAGCAGCGAAGGGATCGCATAGATCGCAGCGATCGCGCGGCGGCTCGTGAGCAGGGGCCTCGGGAACCGAAGGAAGAAATGAAGAGTGAGGGGAGGGAGGAAGATGCGCGCCATCTCCTCGACCATGAACAGGATCTTGTAAGTCAGGTCGAGCTCTCCCGCGGGCGAATAGACGTACACCACGAACGCGAGCAGCGTCACAAGGTAGAAGAGCGAACTCTCTCCGCGTGACCCCCGGAAGAGCGTGAACAGCCCGATCGCAAGGTAGAGAAAGCCGATGAGAGTGAGAAACAGGTACTGGTATTCGATCTTCAGCGGAGGGGGCGTGTAGCGCAACGCGAGCGTCTGGCCGTCCCGCCACACAACCAGTGGGATCGGCCCGCTGTGACGCAGCGTTTCTTTCAGCCCGTCCAGCTCGTGACTCGACACTCCGCCGACGACCCAGATCTGATCGCCGACTCGCAGGCCGGAGCTTTCGGCACCGCTTCCCGGATCGACGCGATCCACGTGGATCACACCCTCCTGCCAGATCCAGTGGAAATCGAGCCTTTCGAATGACGAGCGCTTGCGCTGGAAGGAATTGAAAGCCCCGGCGACGAGGATGACGGTCAGGAGACCGATCAGAAGGTTCCGGATATGGTTGCGACGTCGCATCGGGCAGACAGGAGACCCAGCAATGGTCCTGCCTCGCCCTCGTTCGGCCTAAGTCGTTGATTCGATAGTGAATCGAGGCTGATCTCGAGCCTGCGAAGGGTTCCGTCTCCAATTGGTTGGATCGATCGGTCCATTTCGTTGGAGGTGAGGGTCGTTCGATTCGGGTGGCCGGACCTCGAATTCGGCACGCCGGTCGATCAGCTGGACGCTCCCGATGAGCTCGTCCGGGAGCCATAGAGCTCCTGGTAGCTCGTCCGCAGCAAGGTGATCCGCTTGACGTAGCCACGGGTCTCGGAGAGCGGCATTCCTTCGATGAACTCGTCGAGCGGTTGTGAAGGATTCCCCTGGCGCCAGCGGCGGATGCGGTAGGGCCCTCCATTGTATCCGGCGAGAGCGAGCTCGATGTTGCCGTCGAAGAGGTTGATGACGTGGCGGAGGTAGCGGGTCCCGAGATCGACGTTCACTTCGGGATCGCTGAGGCGCGAGGTGCTGAAAGTTCCATAGGCTCTCTCCCCCAACTCCTGGCCGGTGGCCGGCATGATCTGCATCAGCCCCGTGGCGCCGACCCACGACTTCGCGTTCGGATTGAACGCACTCTCCTGGCGGATCAGGGCCATGACGAGGTAGGGGTCCAGCCGGTTTTTGTCGGAGGCCTCACGGATGAGATCCTCGTACCGCAGGGGGTAGTACATCTCGAGGAACCGCCAGGGAACCGCGTTCTGCTCCGGCGTCGCCAGCTCGGGCCAGGCGCGCCTCATGTAGCGGTACGCGAGGTCGTAATTCCCCTCGACGTAGTAGAGGTCACCCAGGATAGCGTCTGCCCACTTGCGGTTCTCGGCGGAGATGTTCTTCTGAATCTCCATCCTGGCCTCGCGGCGAATCCCGAGAGCATTGAGCTCGTAAGCGAGACGCAGATCCTCGGGGACTTCGGCCTCCGCGATCTCCTCCCACGACACGCGCGGTGGCGGCGCCGCCCGCTGAGCGGGCTCGTCGTCGCCGAGCCGGATCCGCGCGAAGAGGGCATAGAGATCCTGGTACGGTGCCGCGGCGAGCTCGCGGTAGATCCGTTCGGCCTCTTTCGCGTGTCCCTCCCGCTCGATGGTGCGGGCGAACCAGTAAGTCGCCTGTCTCTGAATGTTCGGGTTTCGGTAGGTGGCTGCGATGTAGTTGAAAAGATCGCGAGCTACGGTGTTGTTGCCTTTTCCATAGGCCGCCCACCCCCGGTCCCAGAAGTGCTGGAGCGCGGGGTCGCGCGTCGGATCGAGCTCGACAAGCTCGGAGACGTATCGCCGGATCTCGCTCTCCTGCTCTCTTGCGATGAAGTGGTCCACCAGGTTCGCGAGAACCTCGATCCGAAGCTCCGTCTCGGTCGGCAGGCTTCTGAGGTCGTTGAGCCTCTCCAGGTAAAGCGACTCATGCCGCTCTTTCTCTCGTTTCTTTTCGGCGTTGACCTGCTCGACCCGCTTCTGGACCGTTCGGTATGCAGGGACCTTCACCTTCTTCCCCTTCCGGGTCACGGTCCTCGTTCCGGAGCGCACGCGCTCCTTGACCGTCTTGAAGGTGACCGCTTGGATGCTGGCGGCGATCGCCCGATGATTGTTCGCCGAGATCCGCAACGAAGGTATCGCAAAGCGGTATGCGCTGGAGAAGAGAGGCTCCAGCATCTTGTTCGAGTCCTCATGACGACTGAGCCGGCTCAGCGCCTCCCCCCGTGCGAGCAGAAGCCGTGCGCGCAGCGGATCGTCGATCGTATCCGGATCGACCGACGCGATCTCGTCGAGGGCCGCTTTCGGACGGGTCGAGGCCAGGAAGGCCTCCGCGCGCCGGATCCTCTGCTGAAGCGTCAGCGGAAGCGGAGCGTTCGCGCTCAATCCACGGAGCGAGCGCAGCATCGCCGCCGCGGGCGCGGCAGCCTCAGTGCCGGGGTTATCGATCACGATGTTGGTCGCGGCCAGAATCATCGCGCCGACGTCGCCGCCGCGAAACTTCGACTCCAGATACCGCTGTCGAGCCTCGGCCGCGATCTCCGGATCGCTATTGCGGGTCGCAAGGGTGCCCCAGACTTCGGCGGCGCGAGCATCGCTTCCGGCGTCGGAGTAGAGAGTCGCGAGCTTTGAGGCGACCGCCGGCGAGTGAACCATCCGCGGCTCGAGATTCCAGAGGGTCGCGAGGGTGCGACGGCTCTCCGCGGGGTCTCTCGAAGCTTCCCGCGCACCTGCCAAGTAGTAGAGACGGTACTGCTCGATCGGGCGTGGTGCGAAAGAAAAGGACGAGAGCAGCTCTGCGGCCCGGGAGGCCTGGCCCTTCTCGAGCGCGTCGATCCCTTCTCGAAAATCCTCCGCATGGACTGCCAACTCTGGCGGCGCCACCGGCTCGGCACCCGACAGTGCGAGATCTCCGTTGGACCTGCTACGGAATTGCCACACTGCGACTGCCACCGCGATCAGGACGATTGCGGCGGCGATCAAGGCGACGAGCAACCGGCGCCGCCTCGGACTCAGGTTCTCCTGCGTGGGCATCAGACTCATTCAATTGCAGATTCCACGCCCCGGTCCAGCGTGATTCCGAACGCCCACCCCTCCTGAAGCAACCAACGACAGGAGGGGATCAGGCGGGCTGGGGATTTCGGAAGGCGAGATGGCGGGAGGAGGGAACGTCAGCGCCGAAGCTCTACCGCTTCGTCCACGATACCCAACCCTCGTTTCGTCTCAGAGGCCAAGCAGCTCGGCGCTGCCGTCGGCAAGAATCCTGACCAGCTCGTCGTAGAAATAGTTCGACTGGCGCCGGACGTCTTCCGCGATCCGCTCTTCGTACATCTGCCGGCTGCGGTCGATGTCGTCCTTCATCCGCTCGTAGAGATCGCGGTGCTTGCGACCCTCATCCACCTTGCTCTCGTTGTAGAGCTTGATCTCGGAGACGAGAAGCCGGGCGAACCGCTTGGCCTCGTCGTGTTTCTTCGTCTCGGCGGACAGGTTCTGCTGAGCGGCGATTCGCCCTCCGGTAACGCCGGCCGGTGGAATGTACTGCGTCGAGGGCTTTTCGGCCCCGGTACCCGGCGTACCTTGCTGAGGGCGAGCCTGGGGGGTCGGAGAGCCGGCTGCTGGCATTGCGGGCCGCACCGGAGGGGGGGTGGGATGAATGGGAGGCGCCGGCGGCGGTTCGGGAGTCGAGACCGAAGATGCCGGCTCCGCGTCGAGCTCGAAGGAGCGGCCCGGCGGGCGGGGTGGTGCGGGTGCTTCGAATGTGTGCGCGGGGGCGCGGGGCGGTTCGATGCGCTCGGGCTCGGGCTCGGGCTCCGGTCGCGACGCCGCGGCTGGCGGCTCGAAGGCGGGAGCGGCGGCGACTGGATGAGGTTGCGTCTGCTCCGGCTCGGCGCGGAACTGCCGAGGAGGAGGCTCGGGCTCGGGCTTCGGGGCTGCCGGCGCCGCGGGTATCGATGCCGGGGCGGTGGACGATGCAACGACAGGAGTGGCGTCTTCAGTGGATCCCTCGTCCCGGCCGCTGAGGGCGGGCGAAGGGACCATCTTCCGGATCGCAAGGGTGTCGATGAGCAGGCCGGTCGTGAAGACCAGGAGCTCCAGTGCGGGGCGGTCGAAGTTCTCTTCAGCGCCATCGACGGCGTCGGCGTAGAGCGCCGCAGCGACCTTGTCCTTGATCACCATGGGAATGATCGTCGCGCGCGAGGGTGTGGAAGCTTTCAGTTTCGCCGCGACCGATGCGCCGTCCCAGTCGACGACCGCATGGTCATCGAGGACGCGGCCGAGCTCTTCGACGTCAGCCGGGGAGCCGGCGAATCGCTTGACCTCGTCGTCGCTGCCGCCGCTGGCGGTGAACCCCGCCCCCTTCCATCCCGCGAAGGATCCGCCTTTGAGAATGAATAAGGCGCAGCGGGAACTGAAATGGAGTGACTGGTCGAGCAGCGCGTTGAGAACTTCGACCTGACTCTTCCCCTGCTCGATGGCGCGGACGGCGCTCTTGATCTGAGCGGCGCTCGAGCGCGCCGGAGCCTCGGTGAGCTCGACCGGAACCTCTTCAGGTTCGGCGGCGAAGATCTCGTCGAGGTGGCTGCGCAGCGACAGGGACTTCGCGTCGGCCTGAACGCTTTGCGACGCCGCTTCGAGCTGTTGATTCACGGCATCGCGGACGTCGTCGATGGACGACCGGATGTCGGTGACCATCCGCTCGACGGCCTCGCGGATGCTCTGCTCGATCTTCTGTGCGAATTCCTCGTCCCTGGCGGCCATCAATCAATCCCTCCCGACCTCGATCTCCATGAAAATTCTACAACTCCGGGCCGAACTGCAGGTCGGCCCCTATGTTACTTTTAATTCGTGAGCAAAATCACGTCCTCGCTCATTCTTCTTCTGCTTGCCGTTTCGATGACGGCCTGCGGTCCGGCCGGGCTCGAGGACGACATTCACCGGGATTGGCGCGCTGTGCTGGAGCTCAAGAAAGAAGCCGAGAACGCTCCCCAGTCGAAGCGCGTGGTCTCCCGGCAGGCGTGGGCTGCGGCCCTTTTCGAGTTCACCAATCGCTATCCCGAGCATATCCGGGCCCGGCACGCTTATGAGGAACTGGAGCTCGACTTCGCGCGTCTGATGGCCAGCCGCGGGCGATACGAGGAGGCGATCCGCCACTATCGGGCGGTTCTTCAGGGCGATCCCGGGCACGAGGCCGCCCGGGCCGAGCTCGATCTGGCCGAGCGCAGGCGGTTCGTGACCGCAGACGCGGTGGCGGCTCTCCGCCGCGGCATGAGCCAGGACGATGTGAGCGAGAGAATCGGGGTCCCGGCCCCGGGCTGGAGCCGGCGGCTCGAGCGCGACGAGACGACGATCGACTCGTGGTACTACCCGCGCAGCGACGGCGGAGTCGCGGGCGTTTTCTTCCGAAACGGAGAGCTCTTTGCGGCGGAATTCGACCGCCCGGTGAACTCGGGCGGCTGATCCTTCTGACAGCTCCGCCCCTCCGACTTGGGCAGAGGTTCCCTGGGTTCCCTTCGGAATGGCCGCCAGCCCGCGCAGGTTTCCGCATGCGTTCAGGAGACCGCCCGATGCCGCTTTACGAATATCAGTGCCAGGAATGCGCCGAGACTCACGAGATCGTGCAGAGGTTCTCCGACGAGCCTCAGACGATCTGCCCTTCCTGCGGAGGCGTGCTGAAGAAGTTGATTTCCTCGCCGGCAATCCGATTCAAAGGCTCGGGTTTCTACCTCACGGATTACGGTAAAGGAACCGCCGGCCCGGCCTCACGGGTGACCGGAGGAAACGGCGGCAGCGACGCTTCCTCGGCGAACGACTCTTCATCGGCGCCATCCGAGTCCACGAAGTCGGACTCGGCAAAGCCGGACTCCTCGAAGGCCGATTCCGCGAAGTCGGACGCGCCGAAGTCGTCGCCGGCCGCCCAGAGCCCTTCCGCCACTCGCGATTCCGGCTCCTGATTCTTCACGCGACCATCACACGGAATCCATGACGTTGCGAGGCGTTCGCCCGTACAATCGAGCGAGCACGAAGGAATCGCATGGGTCCGAACCGAGCGCTGAAACAGAAAGCCGACACCGTCCTGGTGGAGGTGTTTCGCTCCATGTTCGAGGAGATCGACATCGCGAAGATCCGTCGCGAGGTCAAGGAGCTCCGCAAGGTGAACCCCGACTGGGAACCGCGGGACCATGCTCGCGCACTCTCGAGGCGCACCGCGCTCCGCTGCGCCGCCGCCGGCGCGGTGACCGGGCTGCCCTCGGGCATGGTCGCCATCGCAACGCTGGGAGCCGATCTCGCCTACCTCGTCTATCAGCAATTCCGGTTGATCCTGGGAATCGCAACCATCTACGGTCACGAGCCCGGCGGGCGGGAGCGTTTCAGTGAGGCCCTCGTCTGCGTCGCGCTCGGATCGGGAGTCGGGGTCGGCAAGCACGGCATGGCGGTCGCGGTCGAATCCGCCCGGGCCGAGGGGGGGATTCTCGCCGAGAGACTTGGCTCGCGCCTCCTCGGAGATCGTCTCGGGAAGATGATTCCGCTGGTCGGCGCCATTTCGGGGGGAGCGCTGAACTACTTCGTCGTCCGGACGATCGCGCGAACGACGATCGGCTACTACGAGGCGATGATCGATCCGATTCTCGCCGAAGAGATCTGGGCGGAAGGCGACCGCGAGCACGCCTGAGTTCAGTGCTCGATGGTAGCGATTTCTATTCCTTCTTCTGTTCGTAACCGAGTCGGTTTCTCTTCTGCTCCGAGCCGTCGCAATTGTTGCAGTCCGTAGGAATGCTCCCATGAGCGCAGGGGTTCAGACGGCTGAATGCAGAAACAATCCTGGTGTGATCGGCAGACGACGTCTGTGTTCGAGCGGCGTCGAAGAGCGCGTCGCGTGCGGATGATCGTCGACCTCACGGCAAAGATCATTCACTCCGACGACTCGATGACTTACCGCGAAGCGCGGAGCCTGGTCATCTGCGCGCGCAAGGCAATTCTCGATCTGCTGCCTCAGTACGAGGAACAGTTCGAGAAGAAGATCGTTCCGCAGTTCGATCAGATCATCGGCCAGCGCTGGCCGCTCGAGCATCAGAGCACCTTCATTCCGGCCTCCGAGCTCGTCAACTGAGACTTGCCGGACTAGCGTGGCGGGCGCACTTCCCGAGCCGCCAGAACCGATTCCATTTGCTCGAGGCGCATCCCGCCGGCCCCTGCAGCACGAGCGCGAGCGAGTTCCCGCCGCGCCACTTCCATGTCCCCTTCTGAGGCGAGCCGGAGGCCCGGAACCTCCGGAGCTAGATGCCGGTACTCGAGACCTTCGAGCGTTCTCGCATCCCAGGCGTCCCTTCGGGCGAACACCATGGCGACGTCGTCGAACCCGATCAGCGCCCATCGGGTGCGCGGAAAGTAAGCCTGAACGGGGGGGACGTCGATGGACGCTCCGGTAATCCCGTCGATGACTTTCATCGTTCCGCCGGCATACTCCTCGATCGCAAGAGTCAGATCGTATTCGGTGAACATCGAACTCCAGAGCCGGCTGTCCCCCCGCGCCTGCGCGAACCGCGACAGGAAACTCAGATGCAGCTCGTTGCGTCCGTCAGTCAGGACGCCGCTCTCGGGCCATAGCGTCCAGATCAGGTAGCCGCCGAACTGGTCGGGGTTGTAGATGTTCCCTCGAAGCCCCGTTCTCTGGAGTTGGCTGACGGCCGATACCGGAAAGCGCGCCGAATCGACGCCGACGCCCCATCCGCGCTCGATCGGAACGGCAACGATCGCGACGAGCGCGAGACCGGCGGCGGCGATCGCGAGCGGCCGGCGCCGGATGTGTGGAAGTGCCGGGGCGAGCAGGAGGGGGAGAAGAGCGAAAAAGTATCCCTGGTTCCGGACGAACCTCACGGCGAGAAGGGAAAAGAGGCAGAACAGAAGAAGTCGCGGCGTCAGGGAAGCCCGCCATCGAAGAGTCAGCAGGATCAGCCCCGCCGCGATGGCGAGGTAGAGCGCGGGGAACTGATCGAAGCGAGAGGGCAGCCATTCGGCGTTGATGAACTCGCCG
>JBHEPS010000005.1:0-8625 GCA_046260175.1 Thermoanaerobaculia bacterium | reverse complement strand
ATACGCGCAAGACGGATCGGAGAGAGGACCCCGGAGATGCCCCACGGCGTAACCAGAAGGGCCGCGAGCGTAAGGACGACCGAGGCGGCGCGGGCGGCCAGGTCGTCGCGGCGTCGCTCGCCGGCGATCCAGCGCCCTCCGGCAACGAGTCCCGCGATCGCCGGCGCCAGAAGTGCTGAGGGATGCATGTTCATCCAGACGATCGTGAGCGCCGTCAGCAGAGCGAGCCGGCCGCGCGTGAGCGGTCCGAGAAGGAGATGGGTCGCGACGACAGCGAACGCGATCCCTGCGAGCTCCGGGCGCACGCCGAGCCGGTGATCCGCGCCCGCGAATGCGAAGGCGACGATGACCAGGGCGGTCGCAACTCCGGTGGCGCGCGCAACGAGGACGAGAATCGCGGTAAACAGCCCGGCGACGACGAGGGCTCGGAAGACCGCAAGGCCCGTGAGGCCGGATGCGCGCTCGATCCCGTGCAGCAGGATTTCGAAAAGCCACTCGCCGTTGTGCCAGACGACCGGATCGCTCGCGAGGGCGAACGGATCGGTCTGCGGCAGCGCCCTGTGGCCGACGATCCACTCCCCGGCCGCTAGATGCCAGAAAACGTCGTAGCTCTGAATCGGAGCGAGCGCCGCAACGAAGAGAAGGACGAAGAATGTCCCGGCCGTGAAAATCTCGGCGCGGGAACGGGGACGCTTCTCCATCGGGTGGAGTATAGCGGCCGCTCCCTTCTCCGGCAGGGTCAGAGGTTCCCCAGGTTCCCTAGCCTCCTGCGGGGTTTTCGGCGTCGGTGTCAGGGGCCGCTTCGGCGCCAGGATCCCCACCCTCTTGCTCGAGCAGGTCTGAGGAGACGGGTGGCAGCTCACCGGCGAAGGGTGACGGGGGAGGGTCGGCCTGGCGAAGCCGCACGCTTCCATTGACGGTCTCGATCTCGAGAGGATACCGCCCTCCGTGGAGCGAACCGCGCGTGCTGCGCCGTCCGCTCGTCTGAATCACGACCGGGAGGTCCGTATGAAAAGAACCGTTGACCTGATGGATATCGAGATCGAGCGACGCGTCGTGAGGGACTTCGACCGCGATCGAACCGTTGATGGTCTTGAACGCTCCACCGCGGAACTGATTCTGGAACTCGGCCCGGATCGACCCATTGACGGTCGACGCGCTGACCTCGGCGCCCGGCGTCGACACCTGAAGCCGCCCATTCACCGACTTGAGCGCGGTCTCTCCGAGCACGCGCTCGACGGCGACCCGGCCGTTCACGGTGGACGCCGTCAGGCGCATGCGGGCCGGCATCGTCACCTCGAAGCTGATTGACGGCCTGCCACCATCCACCATCGCGAGGATGCGGCGCGAGCCCTTGTTCTTCCTCTCGCGGATCACGAGCGAATCGCCTTCCTGCCGGATCTCGATTCTCTTCGCCAGCTCTTCGGAGTCACCGCGCTCGGCGCGGCTGCTGACCGTCACCTCGATCGAGCTCGCCTCGTTTCCGACGACCTCGATCCGTCCGCTGATTCCGCGGATCTGGACCTGGTTGATGGAAGCTGCGTCGTAGGTGTGCGCGAGCTCGACCCGCTTGCCGGACGGCGAGTAGCATCCGGCGGCCGCGATCATCATGGCGGCGAGCAGGGCGAGGCGGGCGATCCGGGTCTGCATAAAGCGGGCTCCTCGAGGGTATAAACGGATTTTCGCGGCGGAAGTTCTCGTTTGCCCTCTCCGGCGGGAGGAAGTGCCTCTCCGCCGAAAATCAACGGTCCGGAACCCGCCGAGCGCCGGCTGCTCCGGAGGAGTCTGATACGAGCTCTGAACCATCTCTTCGGCTGCTGCGAATCGCCGCCTTTCTGGTCGATTCGCTTCTCTTCTCCAGTGTGCTTCTGATTCCCGGAGCCGCGGTCAGTTACGCCATTCTATGGGCGGATGGGCCGATTCGGCGGGTGAGCGCGGTCTGGTGGAGCCTTCTCATCATCTTAGTTCTGGCCCTTCTTTTCAGGGACGGGTGGAAGGGAAGGTCGCCTGGCAAGCGGATGATGGCACTTTCGATCCTCACTCCGGCCGGGGCCGGCTGCACCTTCGGACGATCCTTTCTTCGGAATCTTCCCCTGGTCATTCCGGGATGGAATCTGATCGAGCTTCTGATCGTCGTGCTCACCCCTTCGGGGAGGCGGACGGGCGACAGGCTCGCCCGAACCAGGATCGTCGAAGAATGACGTTCACCCGCGGGTGAAGGCGATCCGATGCGATTCGAGCTCTGCCGTAAGGCGCTCGCTCATCGACCTCCGTACACGAAGGAAAAACTCCGCCTCCTCGCCGAACTCCGAGCGGTCGAGAACGATATCGGGCGGAGAGACGAGCCGGAACACCAGGTTCGCGTTCCGATGATGGGTGCGAACCTCCAGTGCATCGTAGAGCCAGCGGTCGACCCGAGACGCTCCTTCGAGAGCTTCCGCCGCGGCGTCGCGATAGGCGCGGGCGAGGCCGCCCGTCCCGAGTTTCACGCCTCCGTACCAGCGGATCACGATGACCCCGACGTTGGAGAGCCCCGCGCTCTCGATCGCCTGTGCGATCGGGCGTCCGGCGGATCCGCTCGGCTCGCCGGCGTCCGAGCTTCGCGCCAGGGGAGGGTCGAAGAGTCGGAATGCCCAGCAGTGGTGGGTTGCATCGTGATGCTCGCGTTGCGTCTGGCCGAGCCGGACGGCGAAGCTCTCTTCGCTCTCGACCGGGACCGCGACGGCGCGGAAAAGCGAGCGTTGCACGCGGATCTCGACGGCGTGCTCCGAGGCGGGGACCTGATAATGGTCGAACATGGGCGGGCCCAAAATAACGGATCGAGGGGCGCTGTTGCACCCGTCGACTAATGCGGACCCTTCTCCTTCTGCTTTTCCTGGCGGCGACTCCAGCCGCCGGAGGCCCCTCCGCCGAGGCTCTGGCGCGCCGCCTTGATCCGGGGCAGGCGGGAGCCCGCATCGAGACGCGCCGCGACGGCCGGGTCGCAAGCGTCTCGGGGATGGCGGTGCGGTTTCCGGGAGACCCCGTCGAATCCGCCCGGCAGGCCGCTGTCCTTTACGGCGACCTGCTGAAAGATCCGGAGGACGGGACCACGCTCGAGGTGATGGGCGTCCGGGAATCGCTCACGGGGACTGCGGTCCAGCTCGTTCACAGGCTCGGCGGCGAAATCATCCTCGGGTCGGGTGCCGTGCTTCGATTCGATCCCCTGGGAGAGCTCGAGGCCATTGAGAATGGTCTCGCGGTGCGAAAGCCTTCCGCGCAGGTCACGGCCAGCGCAAGCACGACTGCTGATCCCGAAGGGCTCGCGGGGCGCCGCGTGATCGGAAGGTCGCCTGTTCTGATCCAGCACGATGGCGAGGTTCGCCGGGTGACCCGGATCCTCGCCGAGGATCCTCCTTTCGGCGAGATCGCGTTCGACGTCGATCCGAGCTCGGGCGAGCTTCTGCAGATCGTACCTTTTTACTGGCTCGCTCCCGCGCGGGTGTTCCGCTCGAATCCCGTCACGAGCCTCAACGATCCCTCTCTGCAGGACGACGATGACTCCCCGCTTGCCGTCCCGGAGAGCGCGTACTCATGGGTCGAGCTGCGGGACCTTGGCCCAGGTCCGGGACTCGTCGGTCCTCGGGTTGCCGTGATGGATCTCGAAGCGCCGAAGACCGCCTCCCCCGATCCCGGCTCCTCTCTCGCGTTCGACCGCGGAGTCGAGTCCTTCGAGGAGGTGATGGCGTACTACCACCTCGACGCAGCCGTCCGATATGTCGAAGGGCTCGGATATACCGGCACGCGCCGGATCTTCCGGGCTCCGCTCCGGGTCGATGCGCACGCGGCTGGTGGTGCCGATCAGTCGTTCTATCGGCTCGGGACGAACGGTGAGGGGACGCTGTTCTTCGGCGACGGGGGAGTCGACGACGCGGAGGATCCGGACATTCTTCTCCACGAGTTCGGCCACGCTCTCCAGGACGCGATCGCGCTGTTCGCATTCGCCGGATCCTACGGCAGCCAGGCGCGCGCGATCGGAGAGGGCTTCGGTGACTTCTGGGCTTTTTCCGCCGGATACGAGGCGAGCCGCGATTCGGCGCGGGACCCGTACTGCATCGGGGACTGGGATGCCCGTTGCGGAGGAGGCCCCTCGACCTCCTGCGGCTATCCCGCGGGCGCCGACTGCCTTCGGAGAGTCGACTCGAACAAGACGATCGCGGATTACATCTTCCGCGAACAGAGCGGAGTCGAGCACCAAAACGGCGAAATTTGGTCCTCGGCGCTGCGGGAGATTCTGATCGCGGCCGTTTCTCGCGAGGGGTTGGATGAGGGACGGCGGATGATCGATACCGTCGTCGTGGAGAGCCACTTCGGAGTGCCGCCGCAGCCGACCTTCCGGAGTCTGGGCCGGCGGATGCTCGAGGTAGATCGCCTTCTGTACGCCGGCGTGAACCGCGCGTCGATCTGCGGAGCAATGATTGGCAGGGGCATCCTCACCGCCACCGATTGCGAGCTCGTTCCGCGCGGCGGCCATACGACGTACCAGAGCCCCGATTTTGAGCGGGCGATTCCCGACAACGACGCTGCGGGACTCACCTCGACCCGTTACATCGATTCTGAGCGCACGATCCAGGGGCTTCGCGTCCAGCTGCACGTGCGACATCCCTACCGCGGCGAGTTGCGGATTCACCTCACCGGTCCGAACGGCCGCACGATCATCCTGCAGGCGCCGAACGCCGACAGCGGAGCCGACATCGACACCGTCTACGGGCTCGACCTCGAGCCGCGCGAGTCTTTCGCCGCGTTCGAAGGGATTCCGGCGAGAGGAAACTGGACGCTCCAGATCATCGATACTCGGGCGCTCGATGCCGGCTCCCTCGTCTCGTGGTCTCTCCAGTTCCTTTTCGAGGGCGAAGCCCCGGCGGTCGAGCGGCCGCGCAGCGGCGGAAGCCTGATCATTCCCGCGATCGGCCATGCGCCCGGCGCCGAGGAGACCTTTTTCATCAGCGACGTCCGATTGCTCAATCGAGGCGAATCCGAGGCGATGGTCAGCGCGATTTACACGGCGAGCGGAAGTGACGGAACCTCGCAGTTCGCGTCCATCGATCTTGCGATCTCGCCCGGCCAGCAGGTGTCGCTCGACGATCTCGTCGACTCGCGCTTCCGCTCCGCGGGAGTCGGGATGCTCGAGATCCGGGGCGACGTGAACGACCTGATCGTCACGAGCAGGACGTACAACGATTCGCCGCTGGGCAGCTTCGGTCAATTCGTGCCGGCCGTTTTCATGGAGGACGCCACGACGGCCGGAGGGGAGCCGATTCACGTTCTCGACCTCCGGAACGACGACGGGTTTCGCTCGAATCTGGGCTTCGTCGACCTCACGGGCGAGGGTGGGGTCATCTCCTGGGATCTCTTCGACGAAGCGGGGCGCCCGATCGAGGAAGGTTCGCTGATGCTTGCCCCTCACGGCCACGCGCAGGTCCCGGTTCTGGGGGGCGTGGGTGGGCCGAGCCATCCGCTGGCGCGGGCCGAGGTGCGTCTGGCCGGCGGAGCCGCGCGGATCGGCGCCTATGGTTCGGTCGTCGACAACCGGACGGGCGATGCGATGTTCGTCCCCGCATCCGCGAGCCGCGCCGTGGACGTCATGACGGTTCCGGCGGTCATTCGCGGTGATGGAGCCGAGGGGACACGATGGCGCAGCGATCTCTGGCTCTCGAATCTCTCGAGCGAAGGCATCACCTTCACGCTCGACTGGCACGACGCGACAAGACAAATCCGAAGCACCAGCTTCCCGTTGCCGAGAGGGCACTCCATCCGGATCGAGGACGTTCTCGCGACCGTCTGGCAGGCGGAAACCGGCACCGGAGTTCTGCGTCTGCGTTCATCGGCCTCTGGCTGGGGCGCCTCGAGCCGAGCCTGGACCTCGGGCGGGGGAGGGACTTACGGCCAGTGGATTCCGGCGGAGCTCGATTTCGAAGCGGTCGGCAAGGGAGAGCGCGCCCTCGCGATCGCCCAACTGGTTCGCACGAGCTCAATGCGGACGAACATCGGAATCGCCGAGATCACCGGAGCCCCGGTTGCGGTGAGAATCGTGGTGAAGGATCCGGGGGGGCGGGATCTCTGGTCGGCGCTCGAAACGCTCGCCGGTTTCGAGCAGCGACAGCTGAGCCTGGCCCTCGCGGGTGCGCCGGAGTTTCCGAACGGGTATGCTTGGATCGAGGTAGTCGAGGGCGATGGGAGGGTGCTCGCCTACGGATCGGTGATCGATAACCGCTCCGGGGATCCCATTTATGTACCCGCAGTCCGGTAATGGGCGCCTTCGACGCAATTTCATTCGTGATCAGAATCGCCGTCAGGAACCGATGTGAAGATCTCGCGTTGCCGGTCCGCGCCAGCGAGCACGCGGCGGGATTCGACCTCCGCGCGGCCGTCGACGAGCCGTTGCGCCTCGCTCCCGGCGAGAGGGCGGTGATCCCGACCGGGATTTCAGTCGCCATTCCCTCCGGTTACGAGGGGCAGGTGCGGCCGAGGAGCGGGCTCGCGGCCCGGCACGGCATCTCTCTGGTGAACGCTCCAGGGACGATCGATGCCGATTACCGCGGCGAGATCCAGGTCATCGCGATCAACCTCGGCAGCGAAGCTTTCGACGTGAGCCGCGGCGACCGGATCGCGCAGCTCGTGATCGCCCCGGTGCTCGCAGTCGAGCTCGACCTGGTCGAAGATCTGGACGGAACCGAGCGTGGCGTCGGCGGGTTCGGCAGCACCGGAGTGACATGATGGACAGTACCGAGATCATCGAAGAACAGTCTGACGAGTCGTCGGAAGAGAGCTCGAGCGAGCGCGGCTTCAGCGAGCTGAGCGCCCCGATTCTCGACGAGGTCATCCGGCAGTTCCGCGCCGCGAGAAACGACATCCTCCGCTATGGCGTCTGGAACACCCGAAACCTCTCGGACGAGGACTTCAACAGGATCGACGACCAGAGACTGTTCGACTACTTCCGGCAGGATCTGCTGGAGACGCGCTTCCTGAACAAGGGGCGCCGGGCGGATCTGCTGCAGGTGTGGGGGTGGTTCGACGATCAGATGACGGGCGCGATCCCGCTGATGATCGAGGGTCAGGGAGAGACGTATCTCGAGGTCCACGATCGCGATCTCGAGAAGGTCCGGAAGCGGATTGCGGACGTGGCCTCGTTCATGGCGATTCTCCGGAGCGGGGATTACGAAAGCTTCAGGAAGGTCAAGTACAAGCTGCGGCGCACGGTCATGCGGCTGACCTACGACCTGCATCATCTGTCGAAGCGGCTCGACAAGTACCGGCGCAACCTCGGGCCGTCCTACCGCGCACGCGACATCGACGCCCCGACCGCCACCGAGCTCGGATCGATGTCTCACTGAAAGTGGCGTAGGGCAAAGCTTTCAGCTTTGCTCACAGGAAGCGCGGCTTTCAGCCGCGATACGCGCAGCTGGAAGCTGCGCCTCCTGTGAGAACGGCTGGAAAGCCGTTCCTACTTCACTCTCAGATCTCCAGCACCGAAAGCTGTCCCTCGACGACGTTGACCTGTTTTCGGTCGGTCACTGCGCCCCCCGCGTCCAGGATCTCGAGCGTATACATCCCCGGTCCGATGTTTTCGATCATGGTCGATCCAGGGCGGAGCGTCATCTCGGGCCGCGGATCCCAGAGCGCGGGCTGGTGCGGATGGCCCGTGGGATCGAGCAGCCGGGCTCGGACCGAGGTCGTGGCGGTTGAATCGATGCGGAGCGATCCTCCCGGCCGCAGGGAGACGGCGAGTTGCGCGCCCGGCACCGAGAACTGAATCCGCTGCGAAGCGTACCCGCTGGCGTTCACGAGCGCCGAATAAGAGCCGGGCGCGAGAGAGATGCGCGTGATGCCGCTCGAGTCGGGGCGGAAAGACCCCTGCTGCGCGACACGTCCTGCCCCGTCCAGGACGGAGATGAAGGCGTTCAACGCGCGACCGTCGCGGGCATCGACGATTCGGAGGGAGATGCCATCGGTGGGCGAGAGGCGGATCTCGAGACCGGCGGTGGGGGAATCGGAGACGCTGAGCTCCCGAACCTCCTGACCGAATCCGCTCTTTGCGACTCGCAATCTGTAATCGCCCGGCGTGACGCTGTCGAGAACGAAGTTTCCGGCCGCATCCGATCGTCCCGGCATCGACATGAAACGCTGCTCGGGATTCGACGACTCGATCGTCACGGTCGCATCTGCGATCGCCTCACCAGTGGACGCGTGAGCCACGCGCCCCTCGATCCGCGATCCGCGGATGTCGATATCGAGAGTTCCCGAGCCGTCGACTCTGTGCTCACCCGTCCACGAGCCCATTGCCCGCAGGTCGAAGGCGCGGACCACATAGACGCCGTTGTGCAGACCGGTGACTTCGAAATTGCCGCTACGGTCGCTTCTGGCGGTTCCGGAAGGAAGCGAGCGGTCGTTCGGCGTGAAGCTGATCGATACTTCCTCGGCGGGAGCTCCTCCCTTCGTCACCCGTCCACGGACCGTGTGGCCGGTGCCGAACTCGAGATCGACGGCGACCCGGCTGCCGCTCGAGACGTCGACGATCTTTTCGGCGCTCGTGCGGCGCGTCAGCAGAGTCATTCCCTGGGCCCAGACGCGCGTCGATCCGGGAGC
>JBHEPS010000049.1:0-16824 GCA_046260175.1 Thermoanaerobaculia bacterium | reverse complement strand
CCTCATTGAGGGTCTCGATCGCGATCCTGTAACCCTTGCCGACCTCACCCAGAACATTCCGCTTAGGAACGCGGCAATTGTCGAGAATCAGCTCGCAGGTCGACGAGGCGCGAATCCCCGTCTTGTCTTCCTTTTTCCCGACGGAGAAGCCGGCGAAATCGCGCTCCACGAGGAAAGCGGTGATCCCCTTGTAGCCGGCATCCGGGTTCGCGTTCGCGAACACGATGTACACGCCGGCCTCGGCCGCGTTGGTGATCCAGAGCTTGTGTCCGTCCAGGACCCAGTCGTCGCCGTCCTGCCGCGCCTTCGTGGCCAGCGCGAAGGCATCCGAGCCCGAACCGGCTTCGGAGAGGGCGTAGGCACCGACCATTTCCGAGCTCAGCCGCGGCAGAAACTCCTTCTTCTGCTCGTCTGAACCCCAGCGGACGATGGCGTTGTTGACCAGGGTGTTCTGGACGTCGACGAGAACGCCACACGAAGCGTCGACGTGCGAGAGCTCCTCGACGACGAGAACCGCGTTGAAGAACGTCGAGCCGGCTCCCCCCAGATCCGCGGGAACTTCGATTCCCATGATCCCGAGCTCGAAAAAGCTCCGGATCAGATCGGGATCCATCGTCGCGTCGTGGTCCATCCGATGAACCAACGGCCGAATCTTCTCGATCGCGAACTCGCGAACGCTCTCCTGGAACATCACTTCTTCCTGGGCGAGGATGGTCAGCGGCGCGCCGGCATCGCCGGCGTGGGGGTGAGCGGACATGGGGGGTGCCTCCTTGGGATTCCCGGAACGTGGTGCCGGTCCGGGGCGGCGATTCTATCAGGGACGCAAATCGAGTCGGTGCAGAGCCGCGGGAGTAGGGCGGAACAGTCGCCGGAGTTAGCGTCTGATTGGCTTCTGCCTTTCCTAGCCCCTAGTCCCTAGCCCCTGCTTTATTGCCCCGGGCCGGGGTCGAACCGGCACGGGCCTTTCGGCCCAGCGGCTTTTAAGGCCGCAGCGTCTGCCATTCCGCCACCGGGGCTCGATCGCGACAGTATCAGAGGCGAGCTCGCGCTCACCAGAGCTTTTCACGTTGCAACTTGCGATCGACTGTTGAACACTCAATGCGATGATTCGAATTCTCGCGTCCCTGGCTGCTGCTCTCTTCGCTCTCCTTTCCCTCGCCTGCGCCTCCAGCGCTCCTCCGATTCCTTCCCCCCCGCCCATGGATCGCGAGTTCCGCGGGGTCTGGGTCGCGACCGTGAAAAACATCGACTGGCCCTCGCGCCCGGGACTCAGCGCCGACCTCCAGAAGAGTGAGTTGGTGGCGATCCTCGATCGCGCCCGGGAGATGAACTTCAACGCCGTCATCTTCCAGGTCCGTCCTGCAGCGGACGCGCTTTACCGCTCGCGGATCGAGCCGTGGTCCGAATATCTGACCGGCACGATGGGGCGCGATCCCGGCTGGGATCCTCTCGCCTTCGCGGTCGAGGAAGCTCATGCCCGCGGGCTCGAGCTCCACGCCTGGATCAACCCCTACCGCGCCCGGCACCGGGAAACATCTCCCGCCGCGGCCAATCACATCAGCGTGACCCACCCTCACCTGGTGCGCGCTTATGGCGCTTACCTCTGGCTCGACCCGGGAGAGGACGAGGTGCGCGCCCACACGAGGAGCGTGGTCCTCGACATCGTCCGCCGCTACCAGGTCGACGGGATTCACCTGGACGACTACTTCTATCCGTATCCCGAGAAGGACGCCTCCGGGGCGACGATCCCCTTTCCCGACGACGCTTCGTGGCAGCGCTACAGAGATTCCGGAGGCTCCCTCTCGCGCGACGACTGGCGGAGGGAGAACGTCAACCGCCTCGTGCAGGAGCTGTGGATCGACGTGCATCGCGCCGACTCCTCGGTCAAGCTCGGCATCTCCCCCTTTGGAATCTGGAAGCCAGGCAATCCCGCGGGCGTCACCGGCTTCGATGCGCGGGAGGGACTCTATGCGGACTCGCGCTACTGGCTCCAGCAGGGATGGGTCGACTATCTCTCGCCCCAGCTCTACTGGCCGATCGCGAGCCCCGATCAGAGCTTCTCCGCGCTCCTCGGCTGGTGGCTCGATCAGAACTCGCAGGGCCGGCACCTGTGGCCCGGCATCATCACGAGCCGCATTGCCAACGGACAGCCGAACGCCTTCTATCCGGAAGAGATCCTCCATCAGATCGCGATGACGCGGACGATGGGAGCAGGAGGGACGATTCAGTTCAGCATGAAGCCGCTGCTCGAAAACCGCGCCGGCATCGCAACCCGGCTCTCTTCCACGCTCTACGAGGAGCCGGCTCTCGTCCCGGCGAGTCCGTGGCTCGACTCGACGCCGCCGGCCGCCCCCTTCGCCTCCTGGAGTGAGCTGAACCGCTCGATCTCGATCTCACCCGGTGAGGCGGATGAGCCGTCGCTCTACGCGCTTCGCCTCTGGATGGGAGGCCGTTGGGTCCGCGAGATCGTCCCCGGGTCGCGGCGCGAGGTTCCGGTCGGGGTCAGGCCGGAGGCGATCGTCATCAGCGCCGTCGACCGCGCCGGAAACGAAAGCGCGCCGCAGGCGGTGCTATTGCCAGAGCAGCGGTAGTCGGGAAAAGAGGGAGGACGATAGGACGAATAGGACAAATAGGACGTATAGGACGGACTTAGAGTCCTATAGGTCCTATTCGTCCTATTCGTCCTTCTCTTCCGTCGCCTCTCCCATCCACGCTCTTCTCTGCTGGTCGGCGATCGTTCCGAGGAGTCGGGCGACGATTCCTCCCTTCGAGCGGCGGAGCGTCAGAAAGTAGGCCGCGAAGGCGAGGGCGCCGCCGACCCATGAGGCGGGTCCCAGCGCCGGGTAGAAGGGCCAGAGGATGAAGAGGAACGAGCCGACGACGCCCGCGATGAGGATGAAGGTGTGCGAGACGGGATGCTGAACGACCTCGTCCGATGCGACGATCGTGAGCACGCCCCCTTCGGGTCCGCTGTCGTGCCATCGGATCTCACCCTCGATGGAGCCGCTTGCGGCGATTCCCTGACGGACGGGGAGCGTGAACCGGATCGAGTCGCCGCGCGGGGCGAGCGTTTCGCCGCCGTGGATCTCGACCATCGCCTGGACGGTGTCCTCGATTCCGTCGAGAGGGACGCGGTCCTCGACGTACTCGATCCGCGGCGGGTTGCCGGAGCCCTCGCCGGTCGT
The DNA here is from genome assembly GCA_046260175.1 of Thermoanaerobaculia bacterium. Taxonomy (GTDB): domain Bacteria; phylum Acidobacteriota; class Thermoanaerobaculia; order Gp7-AA8; family Gp7-AA8; genus JBHEPS01. The sequence goes on along the minus strand of JBHEPS010000049.1, from coordinate 13,639 downwards.
CACTTCCCCTCCACCTCGAACATCCGCCGGAGTGCGAGCTCGGCCTTGACGCGAATCGGCTCTGGAACTTCGATCTCGTACTTGCGGTCGCGCAGCGAGTCACGGACGTCCTCGAGCGTTGAAACCTTCATGAAGGTGCAGAGCCGGCAGCCCTTGAGGAACTGCTTTTCGGGCACCTCCATCGCGAGACGGTCGGAAAGGCCGCACTCGGTCACGACGAGAAACCGGTTCCCCTCGTTCTCCTTCGCGAAGCGCACCATGCCCGAGGTGGAAAGGACCGCGTCGGCGAGCGCCGCGACGTCGGGGCGGCATTCCGGGTGGACGAGAATCCTGAGCTCGGGATCGGCATCGCGGATCCTCTGGATCTCGCCGGGGGTGATCTGCTGGTGGACGTAGCAGAACCCGTCCCACGGAATGATGTTCTTTTCCGGAACCTGCTGCGCGACGTGATTGGCGAGATTGCGATCGGGAACGAAAAGGATGTTCTGGTTCGGCAGCGAGCGGACCACGCGGGCGGCGTTCGCCGAGGTGCAGATGATGTCCGACAGGGCCTTCACGGCTGCAGTCGTGTTGACGTAGCTGACGACGGCGAGATCGGGGTACTCGTCCTTCAGCTCCGCGATCCTCGCCTCGAGATCCTCGGCCGGGGCGGAGTCGGCGAGCTGGCAGCCCGCGAGCAGATTCGGGAGGAGCACGGTCTTGGCGGGGTTCACGATCTTCGCGGTCTCGGCCATGAAGTGGACACCGCAGAACTCGATGATGTCGGCGTCGGTCACTTTGGAGGCCATCAGCGAGAGCTCGAGCGAGTCGCCGACGAAATCGGCGATCTTCAGGATCTCGGGACGATAATAGTTGTGCGCGACGATGACGGCATTCCGCTCTTTCTTGAGCACGCGGATCTCGTCATGCAGCTGCTCGAATCCGGTGACGTCCTCCTGCGTGTACTCGAAGCTTCGGACGCGCTGCAATTCCTCGAACAATGTGGACATCGGCTCTCCTGGCAGGACTCAGAAACTACCTCTCGAAACACTATCATGGAGCCCGACATTCGATGAGAGACGAAGACGAGCCGTTCGAAGTACCGATCGAAGACTTCATCGACCTCCATCCTTTCCGGCCGCGGGAAGTGAAGGAAGTCGCCGAGGAGTATCTGATCGCCGCGCGCGAAAAAGGATTCCGCCAGGTCAGGCTCATTCATGGACGCGGAATCGGGGTCCAGCGCGAGATCCTCCGCTCGCTGCTCGAGCGACTCGACTTCGTGGAGCAGTTTCACGATGCCGACGCGACCGGCGGAGGATGGGGGGCCACCGTCGTCCTGCTCCGCGCGAAGGAATCCTGAGCTGCGCGCGCACACGGCCTACAATTTCGGCGTCGCATCTGCCATACTTTTTGATCAGTCCGGTCAGATCGGGGAACGAGAATGGTCCTTTTCAATCACGCCACGCGGGAGATGACCGCGAAGATCGTCTATTACGGCCCGGGACTTTGCGGGAAGACGACGAATCTGATGATCATCTTCGACAAGCTGGACGAGAAAAACCGAGGCAAAATGCTATCGCTGGCCACGAAGACCGATCGGACGCTCTTTTTCGATCTCCTTCCGGTCGACATCGGCAAGATCGGCGCCTTCAATCTCAAGATCCAGCTCTACACCGTGCCCGGGCAGGTCTTCTACAACGAGACGCGAAAACTCGTCCTCAAGGGCGCGGACGCGGTCGTGTTCGTCGTCGATTCCCAGCCATCGATGGTCGAGTCGAACCGGGAGAGCTTCAAGAACCTGCTCGAGAACCTCGAGGAGAACAGCATCGACGCGAATGAGATCCCGATCATCATTCAATACAACAAGCGCGACATTCCGGGCGTGAAGGACGTGGAGAGCCTCGAATCCGAGCTCGGCTTCGAGGGTTACCCGGCGCATGAAGCCTCGGCCATCAAGGGCGAAGGCGTCATGGAGACATTCAAACTCGCCTCGAAGATCACGGCCAAGCACCTGATCGGCAAGCTCCAGGGCAAAACTTCGTCCCGCCCCGGACGCGTCGAGAAAAAGAAGAAAAAGAGCGGCGCGCCCGCGCCCGAGCCCGAGCCCGCATTCGCCACCGACGACAACCCCTTCGCCGACTCGCTCCCCGACGACTCGATCACGCCCTTCGCCGACGCTCCGTTCGAGGATCCGTCAACCGGCTATGAAGGCGTCGAGGAAGTCTCGCTCGAGCAGCTCCTCGAGGGGCGCGAGCGCCTCGGCACGCTCGGAGGCAACGTCGAGATCCCCGTCTCCATCGTGGAGGAGGCTTCCGAGCCGGAACGAGAGCGGAGCGAACCCGAGGAGGAGGAGGAGGAGGTCGAGCACCTGGATGAGGGACTCCTCATTCCGGAGGAAGCGCGGTCCGAACCGACCTCGATTGAGTCCCCGTCGGCAGAGCTTGCTGAGCTACGCGCCGAAATCGGTCAGCTCCGGCAGGAGGTCGCCCAGCTCAAAGAGGCCCTCCGCAAAGGCGTGGCCGACCTGGGCAAGCTCATCCGTTGATTTTTTCTTGATCTATCGCCGTCAAAGCCCTATCTTTCTTTACAATTCTGCTGACTATTATTTGGAGGAACTATGCGCCGCCTGCTCATCATCGCCCTTGGTCTTCTTCTCGTCGCCGGACTCTCCGGCTGCAAACTGAAGAAGGCGATGGACGAAGCTCAGATCTCCGACGATCTCTCGAACCTCGGCACCACGGAGCTGATGGAGAAAGTCGCTGACGATTCCTACGACGCGCCTGCCGACGGGCGCCTGACCGACTCCCAGATCCAGATGTATCTCAAGGTGCGCGAGCAGGAGAAGAAGATCGCCATGGTCGCCCGCCAGGAGATGGAGGCGAAGGCGAAGAAGATCGAAGAGAAGGGTGAGAAGTCTCTGGCCGGCATGATGGCCGGTTTCCAGGCCCTCGGGTCCGTCGCCGACCTGATGACCGCCGACATCCGAGCCGCTCACGAGCTCGGCTACAACACCGCCGAATATCAGTGGGTGAAGGGGCAGGTCCTCGAAGCGAGCGGCTCGGTCTTCCAGGAACAAATGCAGGCCAGCATGTCCACGATGCTGGACGAGAGCTACGCCGCCCTGAAGAAGCAGGCCGACGAGGCGACCGACCCGCAGACCAAGAAGGCGTTCACCGGCATGCTCGCCGATTACGAGAAGAACCGCGCTGAAATGCAGGCCCGGAACGAGGTCGAGCCCTCGGTCGCCTTCAACCGCAATCTCCTTTCGAAGTACGAGAACACTCTCAACGCCCTGACGGCCGAGCTGGCGAAGTACCAGGAGAATCCCGGCGATGCGCAGAAGGCAATGGAGGAGTGGCAGAAGAAGGCCAACGCGCAGTAAGCAGTGAGCCGATTCGTGAAACCGACGCCGGCACCCGCGAGGGTGCCGGCGTTTTTTGTGTCAACCCGAGTGGAAGGAAGAGCAGGGGTTTGCTTTTCCCTAACCCCTGGCCCCTAGCCCCTGCTTCTAGTAATACTTGTCCCCGCCGGTATTGAACAGAACCACCGTCTCGTTCGGCGCGACCGTCCCCTTCTGGATCAGCGTCCGCAGCGCCACCAGCGCGGCCCCGGCTTCGGGGCCGGCGTCGACCCCTTCGCTCTTCCGCAATTCTGCGGCCGCCGGCTCGATCGTCTCCTCGTCGACCGCCACCGCTCCACCCCCCGACTCGCGCAGGGCAGTGAGCATCAGCCGGTCTCCGATCGCTTTCGGAACCCGCAGCCCCCAGGCCGCGGTCCGCGGGTTCTCCCATTCGGCGGCGCGCTCGGTTCCCTGCTCGAAGGCCCTCACGATGGGGGCGCAGCCGGCAGACTGCACCGAGTACATGCGCGGCCGCTCGGGGCCGATCCAGCCGAGCCGCTCCATCTCGCCGAAGGCCTTCCACATCCCGATCAGCCCCGTCCCTCCCCCGGTCGGATAGAGGATCACGTCGGGGAGGCGGCCGAGATCTTCGAGCAGCTCGTAGCCCATGATCTTCTTTCCCTCGACACGGTACGGCTCCTTGAGAGTCGAAAGATCGAATCCACCGCCGCGCTCGGCAAGAACTTCCCGCACGCGGCGGCCGGCGTCGGTGATGACCCCGGGAACGAGCTCGACCTCGGCTCCGAAGCCCCGGCACTCGCGAACGATCGACGCCGGAGTGTCCTCCGGCATCGCGACGAAGACCGGCAACCCGGCCCGCGCACCGTACGCGGAGAGCGCGCAGCCGGCGTTGCCGGCCGTAGGGGCAGCGAGAAGGGTGGCGCCGAGGTGACGGGCCATCGTCACGGCGGCTGCCATCCCGCGCGCCTTGAACGAGCGCGTGGGATTGAGCGACTCGTCCTTGATGAACAGGTTCGGGATCTCGAGCGCGGCTCCCAGGCGCGCCGCAACCTGCAGCGGCGTGCTTCCCTCGCCGAGCGAAACGATCCGTTCACAGGGCACAGGAGGAAGAACCTCCGCCCAGCGCCACATCCCGGGCGGGCGGGAGCGGATCCGCTCGCGCAGGGCGGGATCGGGAGCGAGGTCGTACCGGACGAGCACGGCCGAAGAGCACTCGGGGCAGAGATTGAACAGCCGCTCGATCGGCGAAGTCCAGTCGCATTCGGAGCAGTGGAGGGTCGCTGGCACGGGCATCGCGTTGCGGATATATCAGATGTTTCGCCCCCGCGGGGGAAGAGAATCGGGAGGCCAGCTTCGGCCCTCCGCGGATTCGTAATTTTCGGTTCCGATCCGTATAATGCGGGCCCTCGCGCGAGCGGAACAAATCAGCCGTATCGGCGCTGGAATCGGCGCGCGAAACCCACCGGAGGTGCCTCCTTGGCAGAGACTCAGTACGACGTAATCGTCATCGGCAGCGGACCAGGCGGATATGTAGCCGCGATCCGAGCCGGACAGCTCGGCCTCAAAGTGGCCGTCATCGAAAAAGACCCGTTCGTCGGAGGGACATGCCTGCACCGCGGGTGCATCCCGACGAAGGCGCTGCTGGAGAACGCCGAAATCTGGCACAAGATCCAGAAGTCGAAAGAGTTCGGGATCACCATCGGCGACGTGAAACTGGACTTCAGCGTCGTCCAGGAGCGGAAGCAGTCGGTCGTGGACAAGAACGCCAAGGGCGTGGAGTTCCTGTTCAAGAAGAACAAGGTCGAGCGGATCCAGGGCTTCGGCCGGATCGCGGGGAAGAACACGGTCGAGGTGGAGGGCGAAGGCGGGAAGAAATCGAAGCTGACGACCAAGAACATCCTCCTCGCAACCGGTTCGGTGCCGAAGGATCTGCCGCACATCAAGTCGGACGGTAAGAAAATCATCAATTCCGATCACATCCTGAACCTGCAGCAGGTGCCGAAGTCGATGCTGGTGATCGGCGCAGGCGCCGTCGGCTGCGAGTTCGCTTCCATCTTCCACAGCTTTGGAACCGAGGTGACGATCGTCGAAGTGCTTCCGCAGTTGCTGCCGATCGAGGATGCGGAGATCTCGAAGGAGTTCACCCGCCTCTACAAGAAGCGCGGCATCAACGTCATGACCGATGTGAAGGTCGAGAGCTGCACGCCGACCGAAAACGGGGTCAAGACCGTGGTGGCGCTCAAGAACGGCAAGCAGCAGGAGATCGAGACCGAGCTCGTGCTCTCGGCCACCGGACGCCGCCCCGTGACCGAGGACATCGGCCTGGACGGGACGAAGGTGAAGACCGACCGCGGCTATGTGCTGGTCGACGCTTACATGAAGACCGACGAGCCGGGAGTCTGGGCCATCGGCGACATCGTCCCGACGCCGGCACTCGCCCACGTTGCGTCCGCGGAGGGAATCCTCGCGGCCGAGCAGATGGCCGGTCTCGCAGTGAAACCGATCAACTACAACCACGTGCCGAACGCCACTTACAGCGATCCGGAAGTCGCTTCCGTCGGACTGAGCGAGGCGAAGGCGAAAGAGCAGGGCTACGAGGTGAAGATCGGGAAGTTCCCCTTCACCGCGAACGCGAAAGCAAAAATCATCGGCGCCTCGGGCGGCCTGGTGAAATTCGTCTCGGAGGCGAAGTACGACGAGCTACTCGGGGTCCACATCGTGGGGCCGAAGGCGACCGAGATGATCGCCGAGGCCTGCGTCGCACTGACTCTCGAAGCGACGGCAGAGTCGATCGCGAAGACGATTCACGCGCACCCGACCCTGGCCGAATCGATGATGGAAGCCGCCGAAGACGTGCACGGTCATTCCATTCACCAGTAATCGTCCATCGAGGTCGCCGGCCGGCCGGGCCGGTGACCTCTGCCGCACCCGCTCGGCGCGGAAGCGACGCTTCCGCCCGGATCGACCCCAGGAGAGGATTCGCCGCTTGACGCAACAGGCCACGCAGGCAGAGGGCGGAGCGCTAACCCGCGACCAGCTTCTCGACATTGCCTATCACCTCAGAATGACGCGCTCTCTCGAGGAGCGCATCGTCGCCCTCTTCCGCCAGTCGAAGGTCATCGGCGGCATCTATCGCTCCCTCGGTCAGGAGGCCGAGAGCGTGGCTTCCACCTACGCCCTCGACTTCGCGGCGGGCGACGTCGTCTCCCCTCTCATCCGTAACCTCGGATCGATCATGGTCGCCGGGTTCACGCCGGTCGAGGTCCTCCGTCAGTACATGGCCAAGGGAAACTCACTCTGCCGCGGCCGCGACCTGAACAACCATTGGACGGATCTCCGCCGCGGGTTCATCGGTCCGATCTCGATGCTCGGCGACATGGTTCCCGTCATGGCTGGAATCACGCTCGCCGGGAGGATGAAGAAAAAGAACATGGTCGGGATGGTCTACGTCGGCGATGGCGCATCGTCGACGGGCGCGTTTGCCGAGGGAATCAACTTCGCCACCGTGCAGCGGCTCCCGCTGGTGATCGTGATCGAGGACAACGGCTACGCCTACTCGACGCCGACCTACAAACAGACCGCGGCGCGCACACTCGCCGACAAGGCGGTCGCTTACGGCTGCTGGGGTGAAACGGTGGACGGCAACGACGTCTTCGCCGTGTACGACGCCTCCCGGAGGGCGGTCGATCGCGCGCGAAACGGAGGCGGAGTCACCCTGCTCGAGGTCAAGACGTTCCGGATGAAGGGGCACGCGGAGCACGACAACCAGTCCTACGTCCCTCCCGAGGTTCTCGAGGAGTGGAGGCAGAAAGACCCGATCGACCGCTACGAGAAGCTGCTCGTCGCGGCGGGCCACGCCACGCGCGAGGAGCTGGATGCGATCCAGGCGAGGGTCCGGTCGGAGCTCGACGCTGCCGTCGAGGAGGCCGAAAACTCCCCGATGCCCCTCCCCGAGGAAGCGCAGTACGGCGTGTACGCGGGCGACGGCTACTGGGAGAATCCACCTCTCTGCGAGACCAGGCGATGACGACTTCAGCAATCACGGACCCGCAGGAAGTCACCTACCTCGACGCCATCCGCCAGGCGATGTGGGAGGAGATGGAACGCGACCCGGCCGTGTTCCTCATCGGCGAAGACGTCGGTCAGTACGGCGGAGCGTTCAGGACGAGCGCCGGGCTGATCGACCATTTCGGCGCCGGCCGGGTGATCGACACCCCGATTGCCGAAGCCGCGATCGTCGGCGCCGCCGCCGGCGCCGCCATGGCTGGGATGCGCCCGATCGCCGAAATGCAGTTCATCGACTTCATCGCCTGCGCGTTCGACATGCTCACCAACCTGGCGGCCACGCAGAGATACCGCACCGGGATCGGCGTCCCGATGGTGGTCCGCGGTCCGTCTGGCGGAGGCGTCCACGGGGGCCCCTTCCACTCGCTCAACCCCGAGGCGTTCTTCATGAACACGCCGGGACTCAAGATCGTCGCGCCGAGCACCGCCTACGATGCCAAAGGGCTGCTCAAAGCCGCCATTCGCGACGACGATCCCGTCATCTACATCGAGCACAAGTACCTCTACCGCCGGATCAAGGAACATCTCCCGGAGAAGGACTACATCGTCCCGATCGGCAAGGCGGCCGTGCGGCGCGAGGGGAAAGACCTGACGATCATCACCTGGGGCGCCATGGTCTACACGGCCCTCGAAGCCGCCGAGCAGCTGGCCCTCGAGGGCGCCAGCGCCGAGGTGATCGATCTCCGCTCGCTTCTCCCCTACGACGAGGAGGCGATCCTCACCTCCGTAGCGAAGACCAACCGGGCGATCGTTCTCCACGAGGCCACCCGCACGGGCGGGGTCGGTGGGGAATTTGCAGCCGTAATCGCCGATAAAGCGTTCGATTATCTCGATGCCCCGGTTCGCCGGGTCGCCTCGATCGACAGCCCCGTTCCCTATTCGCCTCCGCTCGAGAGCTTTTTCCTTCCGAATAAGGATAAAGTCCTGGCGGCGGCGCGAGATCTGCTCGCGTATTGATTTCAGCGGCTTCGCTGCCGCCACGAGAGGAAACAGCCATGCCTACCGATGTCGTCATGCCCCAGATGGGCGAGTCGATCGCCGAAGGAACCGTGACCCGCTGGATCAAGCAGGTCGGAGACCGAGTCGAACGCGACGAGCCCCTGTTCGAGATCTCCACCGACAAGGTGGACGCGGAGATCCCCTCCCCCTCGGCGGGAACGCTGGTCGAAGTGCTCGCCAAGGAAGGGGACACGGTCGCCGTGAACTCCGTCGTGGCCCGCATCTCGGCCGAGGGAGAGGCGGCCGCGCCGGCCCCCGCTGCCGAGGAGAAGCCTCCGGCCGTGGAAGAGCCGCCGCAGGAGGAGCCGGCCAGGGAAGAACCGCCGAAGCAGGAGCCTCCGCAGAAGGAGCCGGAAGAAGAGCCGGAGCCGCGCCCGACTCCTCCGCCGCCGAAACCGGCAGAGGAAGTGACGGCATCCGACGATTCCGTCGAAGGGCGCCGCCGCTCGAAATCATCCCCTCTGGTCCGGAAGATCGCTGAAGAGAACGACGTCGACATCTCCCAGATCGAGGGAAGTGGCGTTTCGGGCCGCGTGACGAAGCAGGACATCCTCGACTATATCGAGAAGCCGCGCGCGGCAGCCCAGGCTCCGGCGCAGCCGGCACAGCGCGCGCCGCAGCAGACGCCCTCGCGTCCCTCCGGCACGCCCCAGGAGCAGCGCCCGGTCTTCTCCGCGGGCGAGAAGGTCCATGTCGAGCCGATGTCGGTGATGCGCAGGAAGATCGCCGACCACATGGTCATGTCGCGCCGCACCTCGGCGCACGTTTCGACGGTCTTCGAAGTCGACTTCACGAACGTCGACAGGCTGCGCAAGCAGCACAAGGCCGCCTATCAGGAGAAGGGCGTCAACCTCACCTTCCTCCCCTTCATCGTCAACGCGGTCGTGGGCGGGCTGCGCGACTTCCCGATTCTCAACGCTTCGATCGACGGTGACAACGTCATCTACAAGCAGGACATCAACGTCGGGATCGCCGTCGCGCTCGAATGGGGCCTGATCGTTCCGGTCGTCAAGCAGGCCGACGAAAAGAACATCCTCGGGCTCTCGCGCACGATCAATGACCTCGGCGAGCGGGCGCGCACCAAGAAGCTCAACCCCGACGACGTCCAGGGCGGCACGTTCACGATCACCAACCCCGGAATCTACGGTGGGCTCTTCGGCCTCCCGATCATCAACCAGCCGCAAGTCGCCATTCTCGGCGTCGGCGGTATCAAGAAGCGTCCGATGGTGATCGAGACCGAAGCGGGCGACTCGATCGCGATCCGCTCGATGGCCTACCTATCGCTGACTTTCGATCATCGCCTCGTCGATGGCGCCGTCGCCGACCAGTACATGGCGAAGGTCCGCAGCATCATCGAAGACGCCGACTTCGCGCTGTAAGTCCCAGCGATTGACCCCATCGACGTGCTGACGACACTCATCATCGCCGCGTGGCTCGCACTGGTCTGCGGCGTCATTCCGGTCCTGGCCTGGATCAGCAAGCGAAAAATCGATCAGGGTCTGCGCATTCCGAGACTGGCGATTTACGCCGAGGCGATGGTTCTCCAGATTCTGCTGCTGGCGATCTCCCTCGGAGTCGCTTTCTTTCTCGGGATCCGTCTTTTCACGCCCACCCTTCCGAGCGGGCCCGACCTGCTCATGGCTGCGGCGGTTCTTGGCGTCGCGCTTTCCACCATGATTCTCGGCTGGCGGTTCGCCGGAGAGCAGTCCAGAGAGCGGATCCGCATGCTCCTCCCCGTGACGGGGCGGGATCGATTGATCTGGATCGCGCTCTCCGCGGCGGCGGCAGTCAGCGAGGAAACGCTTTACCGCGGCCTCCTCCCCCGCCTTGTCGAATCACTCTCGGGCTCATTCGTCCTCGCGATCGCGATCAGCGTGGTCGCCTTCTCACTCGCTCACCTGCTCCAGGGGTGGACGAGCGCGCTCGTGGTCGGCATTTTCGCCATTGCGTTTCACGGGCTCGTCGCCTCTTCCGGGGCGCTCTGGACTGCGATCGCGGTCCACTTCATCTACGATGTTCTCGTCGGCCTGACCCTCGGCCGGGTCATCGAGTCTCCGGAGACCATCCATGCGGAAGTGTGAGCTCAGGCGCCTTCATCTCGTCACCTACGAGAACGGGATGGCGATGCAGGAGACGCTGGTGGGCATGCGGCAGCGGGAGGAGATCGAGGACCAGCTGCTGCTGCTCGAGCACACTCCGGTCATCACGCTCGGCAGGGGCGGCGACGAAGGCAACCTTCTCTCGAGCCGCGAGATGCTCGCGCGCGAAGGCGTTCGCTACTTCGAGACCACGCGCGGCGGAGACATCACCTACCACGGCCCCGGGCAGCTCGTCGGCTACCCGATCCTCCACTTCGGCGAGGGAAACCGCGACGTCCGCAAGTACGTCACCAATCTCGAAGAGGCCATCATCCGCACCCTCGCCCACTGGGGACTTGCCGCAGACCGCGCCGAGGGACAGCGAGGCGTCTGGGTCGGCAACGAGAAAGTTGCCGCGATCGGCGTCCGCGTCGCGCGCTGGGTCACCTGTCACGGCTTTGCGCTCAACGTGACGACCAACCTCCGCCACTTCGACTTCATCACTCCCTGCGGGATCCGGGGAAAGGGCGTGACATCACTCGAAAAACTTCTCGGAAAAGCCCCCTCGATGGACGAGGTGGCGGCGGTGTTCACGCATCACTTCTCGGAGATCTTCGACCGCGAGCTGAAGCCGGCGTCTCATGCGATCCGGCTCGTCAAAGTCGTTCCCCACGACGGCTCCGAGGTTCTTCTGCTTCACCGAACCGCCGAGCGAGGCGAGTTCTGGCAGCCCGTGACCGGACGGATCGAGGCGGGTGAAGAGCCGGAGGCGGCGGCCCGTCGCGAGCTGCTCGAAGAGACGGGATTCGACCTTCCGGTCGAGCCACTCGGCCTCAGACAGTCCTTCCTCATCGACCGCACCTTTCTCCCCGAATCGAGCGAGCCGCTGCTGTTCGTCGACGAGACTGCCTACGCTGCGCGCGTCCAACCGGGAGCGACGGTTCGCATCCAGCCGGAAGAACACACCGAGTCGGCGTGGTTTACCTTCGAGCGGGCGTATGAAACCATCCGGTGGAGCGACGACCGCGAGGCGCTGGAACGGCTGGAGCGTCGGCTTGGGGTTCGCGAGGTTGCTCCAGCCACGGTTGGTGAAGCCAAACCGTGGCCACACTCATCATGATCAACAAACGCGCAGGCGAGCGCCCCCCATGGCTCAAGATCCGGCTTCCCGGGGACATCGAGAAGCTCCCTGTGACGGCTCTCGTGCGGGATCTCGGCCTCAACACGGTCTGCCAGGAAGCGCGCTGCCCGAACATCTACGAATGCTGGAACGCCGGCACGGCGACGTTCATGATCCTCGGCGACACCTGCACGCGCCGCTGCACCTTCTGCGCGGTCGGCAAGGGAGAGCCGCTTCCTCCGGATCCGCTGGAACCGGAGAAGGTCGCCGAAGCCGTGGCCAAGATGGGCGTGAAGCACTGCGTCATCACGACCGTCAACCGGGATGATCTCGCGGACGGCGGGGCGGCGCATTTCGCCCGGACGATCGAGCAGGTCCGGGCCAGATCGGGCGCCTCGATCGAAGTCCTCATCTCCGACCTCGGCGGCAATCGCGAGGCTCTCCGTACGATCCTCGCGGCGCGCCCCGAGGTGCTCGCGCATAATGTCGAGACCGTGCCGGGACTCTATCTTCAGGTTCGGCCGGGCTCGAAATACGCCCGGTCGCTCGACGTCCTCGGCTGGGCGAACGAAGACGGCCACGACGGGATGTACACCAAGTCGAGCCTCATGCTCGGCCTCGGCGAGACGGACGAGGAGATCTTCCGGGTCGCCTCCGACCTCCGGGCACGCGGGGTCGACATCTTCACCATCGGCCAGTACCTAGCCCCCTCGGAGAGGAACCACCCCGTGCGGAAGTACTACACGCCGCAGGAGTTCGACGCGCTCGGCCGACGCACGAAGGATCTCGGCTTCCATCACGTCGAGTCGGGCCCGCTGGTTCGCAGTTCCTATATGGCTCATCGTGCCGTAGAATCCACCGCCGGGACGGGGCATGCCGAAGATCACGTTCGCTGATCAGGATCGAACCGAAGATCGCGACGGATCGAAGCCATTGCTCCAGATCGCCATGGCTCTCGGAATCAAGATCAGCCATGTCTGCGGCGGGGACGGCGCGTGCGGAACCTGCCGCATCGAAGTGGTGGAAGGATGGGATCATCTGACCCCACAGACACCTGACGAGATTTACAAGGAGCTCGAAGCTCCGTATCGCCTGAGTTGCCAGTGCAGACTGCTGGGGGACGTTGTGGTCCGCGTCGCCCCGATCGAGTGAGGAACCGATGACTACAGCCGTACAGCCCGAAACCGCCGACCGCATCTCAATCCTGTTCCAGTACACCGTCGAGGCCTACAAGATGTTCCAGAAGCTCTCGGAGCTTCTGCCGAACCCGATGGCGGCGCACGTGTACCAGAACCTGGCCGAGGACGAGCGCAATCTCCGCGACCTGATCGAGATCAAGTACTCCGATCCCGGGGTGCCGCGGACGAAAATCAAGCTCGAGCATGACCTCAGCTTCCAGAAGGCGCTCGAAGGAGACCTGTCGCACGTCGAGATGACCGAGACGATGATCGTCCGGGAGAAATCGATGGCCGACCGGCTCACCGAGTTCGCCAAGACCGGCCCCGAAGCAGGACGCAACCTGTTTCTCTATTTCGCCGCCGCGAAACGGGCGCACATCATGTACATCGAGCGGGAGCTGCAGATGCTCCGCCTCTACCCCGACTGGTACGAGCGCGAAGACGCCGAGTCGCTCGTCGTTCACGGGAACGTCTGAGGTCGGTGGCCGCGGCTTTCCAGCCGCGGCATCGTGGTGAAACGGGGCTTTATCCAGATACAGAAAACCGCGTTCACGCCCTGCCCGGACGATTGCGCTCCGTCGCATGGTCAGCCAGAGCTGGAAAGCTCTGGCCACGTTCCAGCCGCGGCATCGTGCGACGAAGCGGGATTTATCAAGTCGCGAAAACCGCGTTCACGCCCTGCCCGGACGATTGCGCTCCGTCGCATGGTCAGCCAGAGCTGGAAAGCTCTGGCCACGTTCCAGCCGCGGCATCGTGCGACGAAGCGGGATTTATCAAGTCGCGAAAACCGCGTTCACGCCCTTCCCGGACGATTGCGCTCCGTCGCATGGTCAGCCAGAGCTGGAAAGCTCTGGCCACG
>JBHEPS010000048.1:16331-16900 GCA_046260175.1 Thermoanaerobaculia bacterium | reverse complement strand
TCGTTACGGCGACGCTGGTTGCTCTCGGCGATCTTCCGTCCACCCGTGCCCAGCACCTCCGCACCGCGCGTGCTACGTGCAGAGTTCGCCTCGGCGCCCGAGTCCGGCGTCTCGGTCGGCCCCCGATCGTGACGGTCTTTGTAATGCTCCTCGTCGTGACGCGAGGTCCGTCCGGGGGTGTCCTGGACGGTCTGGCCGGTCTCTCCCTCCAGCCAGCCCTTCTCGCTTCCGTAGCTCTGGGGTTCCTTGCCATCCTTGTTTTCAGGCTCGCTCATGAAGCCATGAGAGTGCAATAGAAAAGCCAGAAGCCAGAAGCCAGAAGCCAGAAGAAAAGTCAGAAGTCAGAAGGCAGAAGGCAGAAGTAAAGGCAACAACAAAGACAGTCGGGGATACGCGACCGGGGTTGCCGTTGCTCTCACTTCTGCCTTCTGCCTTCTGGCTTCTGCCTTGTCTTCAGTTCTGGCTCACCCACGTCTCCGCGTCCTGCGGTCTCCCGAAGAAATACCCCTGGCCGAGCTGGATGCCCATGTCGAGGGCGGCCCTGGCGGTCTCGACGGTCTCGATCCCTT
>JBHEPS010000048.1:9987-16321 GCA_046260175.1 Thermoanaerobaculia bacterium | reverse complement strand
GTATTCACGCTCGCTCATAAAGCCCTTAGAGTGCAAATGGAAAGCCAGAAGCCAGAAGCCAGAAGAAAAGTCAGAAGGCAGAAGGCAGAAGGCAGAAGGAAAGGCAACCGTGGCGGTGCCGTTGCCGTTGTCTCTACTTCTGCCTTCTGCCTTCTGCCTTTCCTGGCCCCTGGCTCCTGGCCCCTGGCCCCTGGCTCCTGGCTCCTGGCTCTTCTCACCTGTGCGAAAATGGTGAATCGTGCCTGGAACCATCTTCAATTTGTCGAGCTACGAGATCACGGTAGCGGGCTTGCCGAGTCTGGTGACCTCGATGGCGATCCTGCTTCTCGGGGTCGGAGTGGCGATCCGCGAGTCGTTTTCTCCGCTCTCGCGCCGCTTCCTCGTGATGAACTTCGTCGCGGCGATCTGGCTCTTTTCGTTCGCCTGGATGTACTGGTCCGTCAGCGAGCAGACGGCCATGTTCTGGGCGCGGCTCGCCTATCTCGGAGTTCCGTTCATTCCATGCGCCCTCTACAGCGTGACGCTCACGCTCTACGGGAAGCTCGAGGGACGGCGCGGTTTCGTTGCGCTCGTGTGGAGTTTCGGCGTCATCTTCTCCGTGGCGTTCGTCGCTACGGACTGGTTCATTTCCGGTCTCTACCTCTATTCCTTCGGTTTCTATCCCCGCTACAACCCGGCCACGCTCCTGTTCCTGGCGTTCTTTGCGGTGCTGATGGTCGCGAGCGTCCGTCACTACACTCTCGAGAGCCATCGGCAACCGACCGTTCTCGAGCGCCAGCAGTCGAAGTTGCTGTTGTGGGCGATTACCGTGGGCCACGTCGCCCTCGTCGACTTCCTTCCTTCGCTGGGTGTCGAGATCTTTCCTTTCGGCTTCCTCGGCATCCTCGGCTACATGGGGATCGTATGGTTCGTGATCGCGCGATACCGGCTGACCGAGCTGACGCCGGCATTCGCCTCCAGCGAGATCCTCTCGACGATGCAGGGCGCGGTGATCGTGCTCGACCTGGACGAGAGAGTGCGGTTCGCGAACCGGGCCGCCTACGACCTGCTCCATTTCGGTCCGGCCGAGCTGACCGGACTTCCGATCGGCCACATCGTCGGGGAGGAGTGGATCAGTCGCGGTGCCAGTCCGCTCCAGCGCTGGATCTTCCGCGAGAACGCGATGCGCTGGCAGGGGAGGAACGGGCTCTCGATTGCCGTGAACGTCTCCGGATCGGTAGTGCGCGATTGGGATCGTCGTCCGGCAGGAATCGTCCTGACCGCGGTCGACGTGACCGACCGGGAGCGGGCCGAGTCGCTTCTGCGCGAGAGCGAGAAACGCTACCGCGAGCTCGTCGAGCGAACTCCCGATCTGATCGTGATCCTGAAGCAGGGGCGCATCGTTTTCGCCAATCCGGCCGCCGTGCGGATGCTGGGAGTTCACGCGCAGGAGGACATCCTCGGGCACGATCTGGTCGAGTTCGTACGCCCGGCGATTCGCACGATCATGAACGAGCGGCTGAACGAGGTGGTCGCCGGTTCAGCCGTGGATCGAGCGGAGGAAAAGATCCAGCGGGTCGACGGCAGCCTCGTGAGCGCCGACCTGATCGCCATCCCCTATCAATGGGAAGGCGAGAACGCCGTGCTGGTGATCGCTCGCGACGAGACCGAGCGCCGGCTTGCGGTGAGTGAGCTCAAACACAGCCTCTCACTTCTGCGCTCGACGATCGAGTCGACAGCGGACGGTCTGCTCGTCATCGACCGGATGGGGCGCGTCGTCTCCTACAACCAGCGGTTCCTGCAGATGTGGCGCATTCCGCCCGAGGCAGTCGAGCGCGGAGAGGACGACGCCCTTCTCGAGGCGGCCGTCGACCAGGTCGTCGATCCCGAGGCATTCCTGGCGAGGATCGCTCAGCTGTACAGCGAGCCCGAGGCGGATAGCCTCGATGAGATCGAGCTCCACGACGGAAGAATCTTCGAGAGATTCTCCGTACCACAGTGGCTGGATGGACAGCCGGTGGGGAGGGTGTGGAGCTTTCGGGACGTGACGGAGGAGAGAAGGGCAGAGATCGCGCTTCGCAGCCGCGATCGAATTCTGGAAGCGGTCGCTTTCGCGTCGGAGGGATTTCTCCGCCGGGTCGACTGGCGGACGAACATCGACGAGGTCCTTTCCCGGTTCGGCACCGCGACCGGAGTGACCTCGGTCCGAATTCTCGAGATGGCGGGATCGAAGCGCGAGCTGATCCTGCGCCATTCCTGGCCCGGTCCCGTCTCGAAGGCGGCCGGGGAAGTCGAAGAAAGGCCGGAGATCCTCATTCGGGTCGCGAGCGGCGAGATCGTCATCGACACGACCGATGGCGCGGAAGACGTGGACTCGAGGGTGCTGGTTCCGCTCGTGCCGGAAGAGCGCGTATGGGGCGTGATGGAGTGGACCGGCCGTCAGCGATCCCAGGGTTGGTCCACGGCCGAGATCGAGGCGCTGCGCGCCGCAGGGGATGCTCTGGCCGCCGCCATTCAGCGCGAGATCAGTGCGAATGCGCTGCAGGTATCCGAACGCCGCTACCGCCTCCTTTTCGAGCGGAACCTTGCCGGCGTCTATCGAAACACGCTCGACGGAAGGATCATCGACTGCAACGACGCCTGCGCGCGGATGTTTGGCTTCGACCGAAGGGAAGACCTGATCGGAACCCGGGCGGCCGACTTCTATTTCGATCCCGAAGAGCGCGCGGCGATGGTGCGGGATCTGCGCGAGCGCCGAACTCTGGCCAACCGCGAGGTGAAGTTTCGCCGTCGCGACGGGACCGCGCTCTGGGTCATCGAGAACGTCTCTTACATGGAAGGAGAAGGGGATGAGCCCGACTTCATGGAAGGGACGCTGGTGGACATCAGCGACCGGAAGGAAGCCGAGCGTCAGATCGAGTACCAGGCCTATCACGACGCGCTGACCGACCTGCCGAACCGGATGCTCTTCATGGACCGGCTCTCGGTCTCCATCGCGCAGGCGAACCGGACCGGGTGTCACGTCGCCGTGATGTTTCTCGACCTCGACCATTTCAAGTTCATCAACGACACACTCGGTCACAGCGTCGGCGACCTTCTGCTGCGCTCGATCGCCAGAATCCTCGGCCAGTCTCTCCGCGAGCAGGACACCGTGGCCAGGATCGGGGGAGACGAGTTCACCATCCTTCTCGGGGATCTCGGCGCGCCCGGCGACGCCGCGACCGTGGCGCAGAAAGTCCTCGACTCGATTGCACGCCCGATCGTCGTCGAAGGACACGAGCTGTTCGTCACGACGAGCATCGGCGTGGCTCTTCATCCCGCGGACGGAGCGGACGCGGAGACCTTGCTCAAGAATGCGGACAGCGCCATGTACCGGGCGAAGGAGCTCGGCCGGAACAACTATCAGCTCTGCACGCCCGCGATGAACGCGCGGGCCCTGGCGCGGCTGAGTGTGGAAGGGCAGCTTCGGCGCGCGATCGACAAGGGCGAGCTGGTCGTACACTTTCAGCCTCAGATCCGCCTTTCGACCGGCGCGCCGGTCGCCGTCGAGGCGCTCGTGCGATGGCAGCACCCGGAGCAGGGACTCATCTATCCGGGTGATTTCATCGCGATCGCCGAAGAATCGAGGCTGATCTTCCCGATCGGAGAGTTCGTCCTGCGCGAGGCGTGCAGGCAGCTTCGCCGAGTGCGCGCGGCAGGATTTCCGTCACTTCGCGTGGCCGTGAACCTGTCGGCCCGCCAGTTCCAGCAGCGCGAGCTCGTCGCTCAGCTCGCGAGCGTGCTCGCGGAGACCGGCCTCCCCCCCGAGGCGCTCGACATCGAGATCACCGAAGGCGTCGCCATGCAGAACACCGAGTGGGCGTTCGAGGCGATTCGCGATCTGAAGGGGCTCGGTGTCGGAATCGTCCTCGATGATTTCGGGACCGGGCATTCGTCGCTCAACTACCTCCGCCGCTTTCCGATCGACTGCATCAAGATCGATCAGTCGTTCGTGCGGGAGCTCGGCCGAAAGGCGGGCGACCGGGCGATCGTGACCGCCATCATCACGATGGCGCACGGGCTCGGACTTCGGGTCGTGGCCGAGGGAGTCGAGACGGGGGAGCAGCGCAGGATTCTCGCCGAGCTCGGATGCGACGAGCTCCAGGGATTTCTCTTCAGTCCCGCCGTCTCGGCCAAAGAGCTGCTCGCGCTCCTGCCGCAACGGGAATGGACTCTGGGCGCGGGAGAGTGGACGGACCAGCTCCCGTCGTAGAGGAAAGTGTCTCTCAGGCTTCGACTTCGGAGAGCTTCTTGGAGGCCGTCTTGCGCCTGGGGTGGTCGAGAATGCGCTTGCGGATCCGGATGCTCTTGGGCGTGACCTCCACGAGCTCGTCCTCGTCGATCCACTCGAGGCACTGCTCCAGAGTCATGTTTCGCGGCGTGTCCAGTGGGATCGTGATCTCCGACCCCGAAGCGCGCATGTTCGTGAGGTGCTTCTTCCGGCAGGCCTGAACGACGAGATCGGAGTCGCGCGCGTTCTCGCCCACCACCTGGCCGCCGTACACCTTGATTCCGGGCGTGAGGAACAGCACGGCGCGCTCCTGAAGCTGTTCGAACGCGTAGGCAGTCGTCTCTCCCGATTCCTTGGCCACGAGCGCCCCGCGCCCGCGGGTCGCGAGCTCACCCTTCCAGGGGCCGTACTCGAGGAAGTTGTGGTAGAGCAGGCCGGTCCCCCGCGTTTCGGAGAGGAACTCCGTCCTCACGCCGAACAGGCCGCGGGTCGGGATCTTGAACTCGATGCGGACCCGGCCCGTGCCGGGGTTCACCATGTCGGTCATCTCGGCGCGCCGGAGCTGCATCATCTCCATGACGCTTCCGACGTGCGTGTCCTCGATGTCGACCACGAGCGCTTCCCACGGCTCGGTCGTGTGCCCGTCGATGAGCTTCGTGATCACCTCGGGACGTGAGAGCGCGAACTCGTAGCCCTCGCGA
Source organism: Thermoanaerobaculia bacterium (assembly GCA_046260175.1). Taxonomy (GTDB): domain Bacteria; phylum Acidobacteriota; class Thermoanaerobaculia; order Gp7-AA8; family Gp7-AA8; genus JBHEPS01. The sequence continues at coordinate 11,371 of JBHEPS010000048.1, read as the reverse complement.
CGCATGTTCTCGGCGAGGATCGACAGATGGAGCTCGCCGCGGCCGGCGACCTCGAAGCGGTCCGCCTGGTCGGTGTCGCGCACGCGAAGGGCGACATCACGCCGCAGCTCCCGCTCGAGCCTCTCCTTCAGATGGCGCGAGGTGACGTACTTTCCCTCGGTGCCCGCGAAGGGGGAGTCGTTCACCATGAAGAACATGGAGACCGTCGGCTCGTCGATGGCGATCGGCACGAGCTGCTCGGGCGAGATGACCGAAGCGATCGTCTCGCCGATCTGCACGTCCTGGAATCCCGAGAGAGCGACGATCTCTCCGGCGGTGGCCTCCGTGGTCTCTTCCTTGCGGAGTCCCTCGAAGACGAAGAGCTTCGTGATGCGCCCCTTCTTGAAGGTCCCATCGCGAAGGATCAGCGTCACGTCCTCGTTCTGGCGCACGTTTCCGCGCTGGATGCGACCGATACCGAGACGGCCGAGGTAATCGTTGTAATCGATCGAGCTGACCAGAATCTGGAGCGGCCCCTCGGAATCGCCGACCGGTGGCGGAATACGCTTGAGGATCGCGTCGAGCAGGGGACGGACGTCGTCGTTCCCGTCATCAGGGTCGATCCGAACGTAGCCGTCGCGGCCCGATGCGTAAAGAGTGGGAAAGTCGAGCTGCTCGTCGGAAGCGCCGAGCTCGATCATCAGGTCGAAGGCCTCGTTCAGCACTTCCTGGATCCGGGCATCGGAGCGGTCGATCTTGTTGATGACGACGATCGGGAGAAGCCCGAGCCCGAGGGCCTTACGCAGGACGAACCGCGTCTGCGGCATCGGCCCCTCGGCCGCATCGACCAGCAGGATCACTCCGTCGACCATCGACAGCACACGCTCGACCTCGCCTCCGAAATCGGCGTGGCCGGGGGTGTCGACGATATTGATCTTCACCTCGCTCGGATGGATGAACTCGGCAGGAAGCTCACGGCCGGTCCGCGTCGGAGTCGCCTCGTGATGCGGGGGGTGCCCCAGGGCGTCCTTATCGTCGACCAGGTAGCGGATCGACGTGTTCTTCGCCAGGATCGTGATCCCGCGCTCTCTTTCGATGTCGTTCGAGTCCATGACGCGCTCGCCGACGTTCTGGTTCGCACGGATGGCTCCGCTCTGGCGGAGGAGGGCGTCGACCAGGGTCGTTTTCCCGTGGTCGACGTGCGCGATGATCGCGACGTTGCGGATGTCGTGGCGGAATTTCATTTAAATCCAATACCTTCGGGCCGGATCTGCCGGCACCCGTAGAACGCGAGCAAAGCGGGGACATTCCCGGGGAGCAAGGCAGAAGTCAGAAGGCAGAACGTTCACAGAAGTAAGACCAGGGACCAGGGACCAGGGGCCGGGATGAGGGGACTGCCCACCTG